>JBEAXT010000068.1:0-6932 GCA_041159695.1 Pseudomonadota bacterium | reverse complement strand
GGACTCGAAGCGAAGGCCTCGATCCCGCAGATCGAGGCGGCCGTCGGCGAGGACGGCGTATTGCTCGTGTTCCGAAATCTCGTGGAGCTCAGCGCAGCCGATCGTGCTGCATTAATCGCATTCGGGCGCGCGCAGGGCTTGCGGATTTGTCTGCAGCCTGGGGGTCTCGACAGCATCGTCGCACTCGATGGATCGTCGACGACGCTCGAATATCGATTGCCCAAAGAGAATCTGGCTTTCGAGTTTTTGCCGACCGATTTCATACAGGTGAACGGCGAGATGAACCGCGCCCTCGTGAGTCGGGCGATCGACCTGCTCGAGCTCGAGTCCTCGCATCGCGTACTCGATCTTTTCTGCGGCCTCGGTAACTTCACGCTGCCCATTGCGCGCCGGGTACGTGAGGTCGTGGGTATCGAAGGGGAGGCCGGGCTTGTGGCGCGGGCCCGTCGAAACGCGGCGCGCAATCAATTGAGCAATGCGAGTTTCCATGTGGCCAATCTCGCCGAGCCCGACGGAGGTTCGGCCGCGCTGAGCGGGCGATTCGATCGCGTGCTGCTCGATCCCCCGCGTGCGGGCGCGCTCGAGGTGCTACCGCGTCTCGTCAAACTCGGCGCCACCCGTATGGTCTACGTATCCTGTCATCCGGGCACGCTCGCCCGTGATGTCGGTGTGCTCTGCGCAGAGCATGGCTATCGATTGGTCGCCGCGGGGGTCGTCGATATGTTTCCGCATACGACGCATGTCGAGTCGATCGCGGTATTGGAGGTGGATCGATGACGCTCGGACCTTTGATGATCGATCTTGAGGGGACCGTGTTGCAGCCCGCGGAGCGTGAGCTGCTGCAACACCCGCTTGTCGGCAGCGTGATCCTCTTCGCGCGCAACTACGCCGATCCCGCGCAGCTTCGGCAGCTCGTGGCGGACATTCACGCCGCGCGGTCGCCGGCGCTCGTGGTCGGTGTCGACCACGAGGGCGGTCGGGTGCAGCGGTTTCGTGAGGGGTTTTCTCGTTTGCCGCCCGCGCGGCGCATCGGTCACGAATACGATGCCTCGCCGCGTAACGGGCTCGCGCTCGCGCGCGAGATGGGATGGCTGATGGCGGCGGAGCTGCGTGAGGTGGGTGTCGATCTGTCTTTTGCACCCTGTGTCGATCTCGATTACGGCGTGAGCGAGGTCATCGGCGATCGGTCTTTCCATGCCGATGCGGGCATCGTGGGTGAGCTCGCCGTCGCGTACATGCACGGGATGCGCGCAGCGGGTATGGTTGCGACCGCCAAACATTTTCCGGGGCATGGCGCCGTCGTCGCCGATTCCCACCATGCCTTGCCGATCGATCGACGGACACTCGTCGATCTGGAGCCCGACATCCGGCCCTATCGCGTCCTCATCGCAAACGGACTCGCCGGTGTGATGGTCGCGCACGTCCTGTACCCGGAGATCGATGACGTGCCGGCGAGTGCGTCGCGCCGGTGGATTCGCGGTTATCTGCGTGGTGAGTTGCGCTTTCAGGGCGTCGTTTTTGCCGATGACTTGTCGATGGCGGGGGCCGCGGCGGTGGGTGGCATCATCGAGCGCGCCGAGCGTGCGCTCGAGGCGGGCTGCGATGTGTTACCGGTCTGTAATCATCGCGACAGCGTGATCGCCTTGCTCGATGGTTGGCGACCTGCTGATGATGCAGCGGCCGTGCTTCGTCGGGTTCGTTTACGCGGTAAAGGCGCGGGACCGACCGGCACGCTGCGAGAGTCGGCCGAGTGGGCTGCCGCGCAACGCGCGCTCGAGCGCTGCGCCGCACCGCCGGATCTCAAGCTCGCCTAAGATTTCAGCGACCGCCCGGTGTGACGACGGCGATCACGCCGAGCCCCGGGTGGTCGTAATAATTTTTTTCGTTGAAGCGGATGCGTCGCATCTCGTTCATCTGTTGCACACCGCCGCCCTCCGGCGAGTAGCGAAGGTTCATCCCGAAATGCAGCAGCGCGCCCCGCTCGAGCAGAAAGCTGCCCGACAGTCCGGGCACCTGGACCCCGAGTTGCCCCACCGATAAGCCGTTGCGCGAACCCCAGGTGCTCGCGGTTTGCGTCCATCCCGTATGCGCGAGGACGCGATAGCCTGCAGCGGCCAATTTTTGACGTGCTCCGCTCAGCTGTAGCTTGGCGGCCGGCAGCGGACCGAGATAACGGGCCATCTGCGTCGCGCCCGAGGCTGCATCGCCGGAGGCGGATCGGAGCGGTGTGGTCCCGGGCTCGCCCTCGCGCGCACCGCTCGCTCGAAAGACGATGACCTCGACCTGGTAGGACGAGGTGCCGGTGCCCTGCGCGAGCGCAGCCGGGCTGCCGACGAGGCAGAGCAGGGACAGCGAGGGCAGTAGCAGGCGGGAGAGCAGCCAGAGTCGTTGCATAGCGGCGTATGTTAGCTGAGCGACTTCAATTCGTAGCGGAGAGCTTGTCGAGCAAAAGACCCACGAATTCGTACCGCTCGGCCTCGTCCTCGAGATCGTGCGACACGCGCAGTTTGAGCGGTCCCTCGAGCCGATACTCGCGGGAGCGGTCCTGGATGAGGCGGACGACGGCCTTCGGGTCGATGCGATTCTCGGTCTCGAATATCAGATGACCACCGTGGGCGCCGAAATCGAGCCGGCGGATGCCGAGACGGCGTGCCCGTAGGCGTAGGCGGGCGTTACGCAGCAGGTTATGGGTCTGGGGCGGTAGTTCGCCGAAGCGATCGACGAGTTCGGCCGTGAGTTCCTCGAGAGCGGAGTCGTCCGCTGCGGCGGCGATGCGCTTGTAGAGCGCGAGACGTACATGCACGTCATTGACGTAGTCTTCGGGGAGCAGTGCCGGCACACGCATCTCGATTTCCGACTGCGAGGCGAGCGGCGCATCGAGATCGAGATGCTTACCTTCCTTCATGGCCTTCACGGCACGATCGAGCATGTCGAGGTAAAGCGTGAGACCCACTTCGGTCATCTCGCCGCTCTGCTCCTCGCCGAGCAGTTCGCCCGCGCCACGGATCTCAAGGTCATGGGTCGCGAGCACGAAGCCGGCGCCGAGATCTTCGAGCGACTCGAGGGCTTCGAGGCGTTTGAGGGCGTCGCCCGCGAGCGCCTTGCGCGAGGGGATCATGAGATACGCGTAGGCCTGGTGATGCGAGCGACCGACGCGACCGCGCATCTGGTGTAACTGTGCGAGACCGAAGCGATCGGCGCGATCGATGAGGATCGTGTTCGCGCTCGGCACGTCGATGCCGCTCTCGATGATGGTCGTGCACACCAAGATGTCGAAGCGCCGGTGGTAGAAGTCGACCATGAGTTGCTCGAGCTCGCGTTCGCGCATCTGACCGTGGCCCACGCGAGTGCTGGCTTCGGGTACGAGGGTGGCCACCTTATCGGCGAACTTGCCGATATCTTTGACCTCGTTGTGCACGAAATACACCTGACCGCCGCGACGTAGCTCGCGCAAGATGGCTTCGCGGATCGTCGCATCGCTCCATTCGCTGACGAAGGTCTTGATCGCGAGGCGCTCTGCCGGAGGCGTCGCGATCAGCGAGAGCTCGCGCAAGCCGCCGAGCGCCATGTTGAGCGTTCGCGGGATGGGCGTTGCGGTGAGGGTGAGCACATGAACCTCGGCGCGCAGCGCCTTGAGGCGCTCCTTGTCGCGCACGCCGAAGCGATGCTCTTCGTCGACGATGATCAGGCCGAGATCTTTGAATCGGGCATCAGCGTGCAACAGTCGGTGCGTCGCGATGACGATGTCCACCGAGCCTTTTTCGATGCCCTCGAGCACGGCAGTAGACTCGCGAGTCGAACGGAAGCGCGACAACGACTCGATACGAACGGGCCAGTCGGCAAATCGATCGGCGAAGTTGGCGGCATGCTGTTGGGCCAGCAGGGTCGTGGGGACGAGTACGGCCACTTGCTTGCCCGCCTGAACTGCGACGAACGCCGCGCGCATCGCCACTTCCGTTTTGCCGAACCCCACGTCGCCGCAGACGATGCGGTCCATCGGCTGTTCAGAGGCGAGGTCTTTGATGACCTTGTCGATGGCTTCAGCCTGATCCGCGGTTTCTTCGAACGGAAACGCGTTGGCAAAACTTTGATACTCGAGCTCGCGCGAAGGCAGTTGGCTCGCGCGCCGTGCCTTGCGCCGCGCATAGAGATCGAGCAACTCGGCGGCGACGTCACGGACTTTTTCTGCTGCGCGCTTTCGAGCGCGGGTCCATTGGTCCGTACCGAGTTTGTGCAGGGGCGCGGACTCTGGGGCCGCCCCTGAGTAGCGACTGACGAGGTGCAAGGAATGCACGGGGACGTAGAGTCGATCGCCATCGCGATATTCGAGGACGAGGAACTCGCCGCTCTGACCCCCGACGTCCATGCTCTGCAGGCCGACATATCGACCGACGCCGTATTCTTCGTGTACGACCGGCGCACCGGCCGTTAGCGTCTGTAGATCGCGGAGAATGGCATTCGGATCGGCCGTGACTTTACGGCGACGGCGTTCCTGTCGTGCGCGGGTACCGAAGAGCTGCGACTCGGGCAAGACGGTGAGCGCGGGATCGGCGAGCACGAGCCCGGCGAGTTCGGGCGCGACGGTCAGCGCGAGGCGGGACTCGCTCGCGACGAAGGCCTGCCAGCCCTCGCAGGCGGCGGCCTTGAGGCCCGCGCCACGCAGCAGCTCGCCGAGTACTTCGCGACGCCCGGCCGAGTCGGCCGCAAGCAGTACGCGACCTTCGTGCGCGGCGAGGAACTGCTGCAGCGGAGCGAGCGGCTTCTCAGCGCGGGGGTCGAGGCGGAGTTCGGGCGGTAATTTGGCGCCGAAATCATGGCGCGCTGGCGAAGTCTCTTCGCTGCGGAACGTCTCGAGCACGATCTGCGGATAGCGTGAGAGTCCGCCGCGGATGGTCTCGAGATCGATGAAGAGCTCCTCAGGGCGTAACAAGGGGCGTTCGATGTCGCCGCAGCGATCGTCATGACGCAGTTGCAAGGCCTGCCAGGCGCGTTCGATGGCGCCATCGAGACTGCCCGTGAGATCGGCGATGCGCGTGCGCGCGGGTAGATAATCGAACAGCGTATCGGTCGAATCAAAGAAAAGCGGTAGGTAGAACTCGATACCCGCAGGGGCGATGCCATCGCTCACGCCCCGATAGATCGCGCTGCGGGTCGGATCACCCTCGAAGCGCGTGCGATAGCGACGACGGAAGGCGCGCACCGCATCGCCATCGAGCGGCATCTCGCGCGCGGGCAGCAGACGCACGGCCGGAATCGACTCGCGCGAGCGCTGCGTGTCGGGGTCGAACCGACGGATGGCTTCGATCTCGTCGTCAAACAAATCGATACGCAGCGGACCGTCGGCGCCCATCGGGAACACATCGAGCAGCGAACCGCGCAGGGCGTACTCGCCGGGGCCTGCGACTTGGCTCACCGAGGAATAGCCCGCCTCCGTCAGGCGCAGTCGAAAGGCCTCGAGTGCGAGACGTTCGCCGACCGCGAGCGAGAAGCTGCGGCTCGAGACGTACTGGCGCGGCGCAAGACGCTGCAACAGCGTGTCGACGGTGACGAGCACGATGCCGCGTTGCAGTTCGGGGAGTTCGGCGAGCGCGAGCAGTCGATCGCTCGTGATGTCCGGGTGAGGCGAGAACACGTCATAGGGCAGCACTTCCCAGTCCGGCAGGGTCAGCAGACGCAAACCGGTCGGGGCAAAGAACTGTAGTTCGGCGCGTCGTCGCTCGAGACTGCGGCTGTCGGGTTCGATGACGAGCCAAGGCTTGTCGTCGGTCGCCGCCGCTTCGGCCAAGGCGAGCGCCGTGGCGCTGCCAGGCAAGCCGCTCCAGTGCACCTGCGGGCGCCCGGAATCGGGGATAGGGAGCCGAAGGAGCCGAGACATGGGCGCGCAAGCTTACAGAGCCGTCTCGAGGAGGCAAGCCCCGGGATGGGAGGGTCTCGATATGGTTAAATCGAGCCCGAATGTTCCAGCCGTTGTCCCTGTTCGTCGGTCTGCGCTATGTGCGCTCGCGAACGCGGAAATTCTTCGTGTCGTTCATCACCTGGGTCTCGCTGGCCGGGGTGGCTGTGGGCGTCGCGGCCCTCATCGTGGTGTTGTCGGTCATGAATGGTTTCGAGGGCGAGCTGCGTGACCGGTTGTTGGCCCTCTCGAGCCATGCGCGGGTGATCGTGGCCGGAGAGTCGGAACCGGGACCGCCCGCCTCGAGCGACGTGCGCTCGCGAGCACCTACCCGCGCGGGCGATTTTGATTGGCAAGGGGCGCTCGCGGTACTCCGCTCGGACCCCCGGGTACGAGGTGTCGCACCCTATGCGGAGATTCAAGCGCTCGCGCTGCGCTCACCGGAAATGCTGCCCGTGCAACTGCGAGGCGTCGACCCGCAACTCGAGCCCGCAGTGTCCGCGGCGGCTTCGGCGATGGTCGAAGGACGTCTCGAGGAGCTCGTTGCCGGTAGCGATCGCGTCGTGCTCGGCAGTGTGGTGGCACGCCTGCTCGGCGTCGCGGTAGGCGATCGCGTGACCTTGCTGGTCCCCGGGGTCGCGGAGGGTGGGGCGCCTGCGCCGCGGTTGCGCGAGTTTACCGTGAGCGGGATTTTTGAGATCGGCTTGCATGATCACGATGGGACGCTCGCGCTCGCACATCTCGACGACGTGCGTGCGCTCACCGCTGACGATGCGCGCGCCTTCGGTTTGCACGTGAAGTTGGATGATCCGATGTCAGCGCCTGCGCTCAATGCGCAACTTGGCGATCGACTCTGTGCCGGACTCACTTTGCGCGATTGGACGCAAGATCACGCCAATTATTTCCGCGCCATCCGCATCGAGAAGCGGATGATGTCGATTATTTTGATGCTGATCGTGGGTGTGGCCGCGTTCAATATCGTGGCGATGCTCGTGATGGTGGTGACCGATAAACGCACCGATATCGCCATTTTGCGCAC
>JBEAXT010000051.1:0-2524 GCA_041159695.1 Pseudomonadota bacterium | reverse complement strand
TCCCAGTTCGAAATGTGCTCGTGCGTTGCATGATGATCTCGTTGGCGACCGTCCTTGCGGCCTCCGGCGTGGCGGTCGCGCAAGATGCCCGAGCGGCGCAGCAGGTTAAATTGCGTCAGTCGGCTTTCACCGTGTTAGGTGCCCAAATGGGCCTGATGGGCGCGATGGCCTCAGGACGAGCACCGTATGACGCCACTGCATTTCGGGTGGCTGCCGAGCGCGGCGCCTTCATCGCGACCTATGTGCCCGAACTTTTCCCGACTGGGTCGCTCACCTCGAGCAGTAAGGCCAAGCCCGAGTTGTGGCAGCAGCAGGCGGAGTTCCAGCGGCTGATGCGCGATATGCAAAGTAAAACCGCGGCACTCGCCACGGCCGCTCGCGGCAGTGACCTCGAGGCCATTAAGCCGGCCTTCGCGGCGGCGGGCGGCAGCTGCAAGGCCTGCCACGACAAGTACAAGGCCGACTGAGCGTCGACATCGGATTGAGTATCGAGAACACGACGGCCGGGGGGATTCATTACGCAGTGTCGGGGCGTCAGCACGCCCCGGCGCTCGTATTGCTGCATCCGCTCGGCGCCAGCAGCGGGACCTGGCAGGCGCAGCTCGCCGAGTTCGAGCGCTTCTTTCGAGTGATTCGGATCGACCTGCGGGGGCATGGCCGCTCACGTCTCGAGGAGGGCGAGCCGCGCCCGTGTCGCATCGAAGATCTTGCGAACGATGCGCTCGCGGTGCTCGATGCGATCGGGATCGAGCGCGCGCATTGGTGTGGGCTCTCGATCGGTGGCGTGATGGCATTGCAGGTTGCGGTGATGGCTCCGAGGCGTGTGCTGCGGCTCGTGCTTGCCAACACGGCGGCGCACTTTCCGCCGCCCTCGATGTGGGACGAGCGCATCGAGACGGCGCGATCACGCGGTCTCGCGCCGTTGTTCGCGGTCATTCCGGAGCGTTGGTTCACACCGGGTTTTCGTGCGCATGACCCTGGCGAAATCGAGCGCATCATGGGTCTTTTCGAGGGCACCCAAGTTCGGGGGTACATCGAGGCCTGCGGCGCATTACGCGACGTCGATCTGCGTCCGCGGCTCGCAGAGGTCCAGGCGCCCACGCTCGTCATCGGAAGTGCGCAAGATGTCGCGACGCCGATCGAGCGTTCCGAAGAATTGTCCGAAGGCATCACCGGAGCCGATCTGTTCGTGCTCGATGCGGCACATCTCTCCAACGTCGAGCAGGCCGTCGAGTTCACCACGACGGTGGTCGACTTCCTGCGCGACTGAGCGCGACGTGACGACTGATCTCTCGGGTTCGTACCTGCCGTTCTGGGTAGGTGGAGCCATCCGCGGTCGCTTGCGTCGCGATGTTGCACAGGCGCTCGCGGGGTTCGACGGTATCGAAGCGGCAGAGATCGGCTACAAGTTACGCGAGCGTGGTGCATCTAAAGCCGCGCGCAGTCGAGCGTTGCAGGCGCTGGCGCTGCAGTTGCGCAAGCTCGGTCTCATCGCGGATTGGCGCAACGAATTGTCTGCGCTGCTCGATGAGTCGGGCGCCGAGATCGCGCGCTGCGAGCGCGGTGCGTTTCGATCCCTCGGTCTGCAAAATCGCGCCGTTCACGTGAACGGGTATCGCGCCGATGGCCGGGTTTGGGTGGCACGACGCAGCACCCTCAAGCGCGCCGACCCGGGAAAACTCGACAACCTCGCCGCAGGCGGGGTTTCGGCGGGTGAGTCGCCGCGTCGTACGGCACTGCGCGAAGCGTGGGAAGAGGCGGGAGTGCCCGCCAATCTCGCGCGCCGCGTCGATTTTCCAGGGATGGTGATTCGTAGCGTCCGTGAAACGACCTTCGGTGTGCACGACGAACTCGTCATCGTCGCCGATCTCGATTTGCCGCAGTCGTTCGAGCCGGCGGGTCGAGACGGTGAGGTGAGCGAATTTCTTTGTCTGACGATTGCCGAGGCGGAGTCTGCACTCGCACGGGGGGAGTTTACGGTCGAAGCGGCGCTCGCACTGCGGGAGTCGCTTGAGCGGCGAGGTGTCGCAACGCCTCGCCCGTGACGCGATGCGGGATCCACTCGGTGAGACCCCGGGCGCCGAGTGACTCGTAGAACGTTCTCGCCGGTGTGTTCCAGTCGAGGACTGCCCATTCGAGTCGCGCCAGCTGTTCCTCGACGCAACGACGCGCGAGACTGACCAGCAAGGCTTTGCCGATTCCGCGACCTCGCAGAGCGGGTTTGACGTAAAGATCTTCGAGGTAGATGCCGTGTCGACCGCGGAAGGTCGAAAAGTTGTAAAACCACAGCGCAAACCCGACGACCGAGGTTGTTCCGTCCTCTGACCACTCGGCGACGTCTGCGAAAACCTTGGGGGACGTGCCGAAGAGCGCATCTTCGAGCGCAGCGGGTGTGGCATCCACTTGATCAAGTAGCTTTTCGTACTCTGCCAGCTCGCGAATGAGTGCAAGCAGGGTCGGCGAGTCGTCACGTCTCGCGATTCGAAGAGTGAGCATTTGACCTCCGGTATACTCGCGCATTCTC
>JBEAXT010000030.1:0-29452 GCA_041159695.1 Pseudomonadota bacterium | reverse complement strand
AGATACGGGCGACGGGGTTTGCGGGATCCGGTCAAGGGATCATCCTCACGCGAGGAAGCGCGCGATGACCGGATCCGCCGATTACTTCACGTCCTTCCAATATTCCTGCTTAAGCAGATAGGCGAGGCCCGTAAAGACCAGCAGGAACAGGATGACCCATACCCCAAGCGCTTCGCGTTTGGCCTTGACCGGCTCACCCACGTACTCGAGGAAGTTCACGGTATCGCGCACGAACGCATCGTATTCGTCGGGCGACAGCTGCCCCGGCGTCGTGAGCTCGAAGGAGTCCCAATGCAACTCGGTCACGGTCTCGCCATCGACGACTTTTTCGACCGTGTTGAACTTCGCTTCCTGAACACCCTGCAACGCAGACAGTACGTGCGGCATGGCCGTGTTGGGCAACGCGAGGTTGTTGGTGCCGTTTGCCGATTTCGGATCGACGTAGAACGTCTTCAGAAATTGGTAAACGTAATCAGAGCCCTTCGATCGCGTGGTGAGCGACAGATCGGGCGGCGCCTTGCCGAACCAAGCTTCACCGTCGGCCTTCGACATCGGCGTGGTGATGTAGTCGCCCTTCTTCGCGCCCGGCAGTAGCAGCAGTTTCTCTAACTGCTCTTCGGGGATGTTGAGGTCTTTGGCCATCCGCGAATAGCGCTTGTACTTGAGCGAGTGACAACCCGCGCAGTAGCCCATGAAGTTGGCCGCACCGCGCTGCAAGGACGCGATGTTGCTGACGTCGTTGCCCGGCTGCCAGTCCATCCATGCAGCGTGCGGCCCCGCAGCCGCAGAAAACGCGGCGGGACCGGCGAACGCGAGCGCAAAGCCGAGCGCGGCGGCATAGAAAGACTTACGCATGGTACGTGACCCTCTCAGGAGCAGGTTTGCACTTCTCGATGCGGGTGTACCAAGGCATGAGAAGGAAATAAGCAAAGTAAACCGCCGTGAAGACTCGCGCGAGGATCACGTAGAGATCGTTCGCGGGCTGTAGTCCGAGGTAGCTGAGAACCACGAACGAGACCACGAAGAGCGCGAGGAAGATCTTCGAGAGCCATCCTTTGTACCGGATCGACTTGACGGGCGAACGGTCGAGCCACGGCATGAAGAACAGCACCACGATGGCCAAAAGCATGAGGAGCGCACCCAGTTGCTGGTCGGGGACCGCGCGCAACATGGCGTAGAACGCCGTGAAGTACCACACCGGAGCGATGTGCTCAGGCGTCGACAACTCGTTGGCCGGCTCGAAGTTCGGCTTTTCGAGGAACAGACCCCCGAACGTCGGCGCAAAGAAAATGACGCCGCAGAAGAAGATCAGGAAGACGCCCACACCGACAATATCTTTGACCGTGTAGTACGGGTGGAACGGGATGCCGTCGATGGGCTTGCCGTTCGAACCGACCTTTTCCTTGATTTCGATGCCGTCCGGGTTGTTCGAGCCCGTCTGACGCAGCGCCACGAGGTGCATCAGCACCAGGAAGGCGATCGCAAAAGGCAGCGCGATGACGTGCAGCGCAAAGAAGCGGTTGAGCGTGGAGTCGGCGATGCCGTAGTCGCCGCGAATCCACTCGACGACCCCCGGCCCGATGACCGGGATGGTCCCGAAGAGGTTCACGATGACCTGGGCACCCCAGTAGGACATGTTGCCCCAAGGCAGCACATAGCCCATGAACGCCTCGGCCATCAGCGCGAGGTACAGCAACATGCCGAGAATCCACAGCAGCTCGCGCGGCGCGCGATACGAGCCGTAGATCATGGCGCGGAACATGTGCAGGTAGACCACGATGAAAAAGAACGACGCGCCCGTCGAGTGCATGTAGCGAATGAGCCAGCCCCATTCGACTTCGCGCATGATGTATTCGACCGAGTCGAATGCCGCGGCTTCGCTCGGCTTGTAGTGCATCGTGAGGAAGATGCCCGTCAAAATCTGGATGACGAAGACGAGCAACGCGAGCGACCCGAAGAAGTACCAGATATTGAAGTTTTTCGGCGCGAAATAGCCGATGAGCTGGGAGTCGATGAACTCATCGACCGGAAGTCGCTTGTTGAGCCAGGCGCGGAAGCCGGTCTTGCCGGCGGTGTCAGACGAGGCGGCCATTAGGCAGCTCCTTGTGCGGCATCGACGCCGATGACGAGCAGGGAATCCGATTCGAACTTGTGCGGCGGCACGCGCAGGTTGGTCGATGCGGGCGAACCGGCGAAAACGCGACCCGCGAGATCGAAGCGCGAACCATGACAGGGGCAGAAAAACCCACCCGGCCAGTCGGCGCCCATCGCCGGATCAGCGACGGTGAAATATTGCTTCGGCAGACACCCGAGATGGGTACAGGCGGCGTACAGCACAAGAATCTCGGGCTTGAGGGAACGCATCTCGTTCTTGGCGTACGTCGGCTGATCCGAGGCATCGGAGTTCGGATCTTTGAGACTCGAAGCGACGCCGGCGAGCTTGGCGACCGACTCGGGCGTACGGCGAACCACGTAGATCGGCTGCTTGCGCCAGCTCTGCGTGATCATCTGCCCGGGCTCGAGTTTCGAGACGTCGATCTCGAGCGGCGCACCCAAAGCGCGAGCGCGCTCGGAGGGCTTCCAGGAGGAGATAAAGGGTACCAGCGTAAACGCGACGCCGACGGCGCCCGTGGCCGCGGTTGCCACTGTCAGGAACTTGCGCCGATTGACGTCAATGTCGTCGGCCGTCACCTTCTCGTCACTCATGCCAAGGCTCTCCCGACCCAACCGTTCAGGCGGGCCGCTATCCGTGATGCGTGAAACCGCGGCATTATACACTTGAGGCGCCAGTCTTGGCGCCGCCACCTCAGGGTCACCGGTTGCGATGAGCGGTTGGCAGAAGGCAGCAATTTTCGTCAGCGGGTCGGTCATCGGCGGACTCGCCCTCGCCTTCATGGGGGTTCTCGGCGCCTATCTCTGGCGTCCCGAGCTCGTTACCGCGCTGATCAGCAGTCCGTCGGCGGCCCGCCCGGTTCAACTTGCAAGCGTCGAGCCCGACCCGATCGGCGGCACCGAGGTTGCCGTGGAGTCGAGCGTCCTAGCTCCGCCTGCGTCTCGCGAGGCCGCGGCGAGTTATGCCACCGCCGTACGGATCGCGGCCCCAGCCGTCGTCAATCTTTACGTGACGCGAGTCGCCACAGAGCCCGTCCTGCGCAGTTTTTTGGACGATCCTTTCGGTGAGTTTGCACCGCGGTACCGACGTCGGGTGGAGCAATCTCTCGGCTCGGGCGTGATCCTCGATCCGTCAGGCCAGATTGTCACCAACCATCATGTCGTCGATGAGGCGGCAGCAATTCGCGTGCAACTCGCCGATGGTCGCTCGGCCCAGGCAGAGATCGTCGGTCGCGATCCGGATACCGATCTCGCCGTCCTGAAAATCGACTTGCCCGACCTGCCGAGCATGCGTCTCGGTCGCTCGGACGCCTTGAGCGTCGGCGATGTCGTGCTCGCCATCGGCAATCCCATCGGCCTCGCGCAGACCGTGACGCAAGGCATCGTGAGTGCAACCGGACGCGATCAACTGGGTATCGCCACCTTCGAAAATTTCATCCAGACCGATGCGCCGATCAATCCGGGGAACTCCGGCGGTGCACTCGTGAACACCCGCGGTGAACTCGTCGGCGTCAATACGGCGATCATCGCGAAGAGTCTCGGCGTCGAAGGCATCGGGTTCGCCATTCCGGTGAACCTCGTCCGCGGCGTCGTCAATGAAATCGTCACTCGCGGCAAGGTCTTGCGTGGCTGGATCGGCGTCGGTACCGAAACCATCGACGAGGCGCGCGCCCGAACGGCGGGGTTCGACGGTCCCGTCGTTCGCATCACCCGAATCGCCGGCGGCAGTCCCGCACAGCGCGCCGGCCTACTGCCGGGAGATCTCATCATCGGAATCGATGGCAAGGCCCCACGAAGCTCACGGGAAGTGCAGCTGCGCATCGCCGACACCTCACCGGGCCAGACGATCACTATCGAGGTGCAGCGCGGTAATCAGCGCGGCGAGACGAAGATCCGCGTCGACGAGGCGCCGCAGAAAGTCAGGCCGCGCTAAGGCTAGACCTCACCCGGGCCAGGCCTCAATCATTTCAGTCCTCACCAGCGTTACGCCACGCTCGAGGCGCGCGCGAGCCTCAGCCCGGAACGCGTTTGATAGCTGCGCCGAGTGCTGCGAGCTTTTCTTCGATGGCCTCGTAACCGCGATCGATGTGATAGATCCGATCGATCTCCGTGCGCCCTTCGGCGACGAGGCCCGCAAGCACTAAAGAGGCCGACGCACGCAGGTCGGTGGCCATCACGGGAGCGGCCTGCAGGCGCGGCACGCCCTTGATAATGGCCGTATTACCCTCGAGACGAATTTCCGCACCCATGCGGCGCATCTCGAGCATGTGCATAAAACGGTTTTCGAAGATCGTCTCGATGATCGTTCCGACGCCCTCCGCCACCGTGTTGAGGGCGGCGAACTGCGCCTGCATGTCGGTCGGAAAAGCCGGATACGGTGCCGTACGCAAATCGACGGCGCGCGGTCGACGTCCACGCATGTCGATCTCGATCCAGTCGCTCCCCACCTCGAGCGAGGCGCCCGCCTCCTGCAACTTCGCGAGCACTGCATCGAGGTGCTCGGGGCGCGTGTGCTTGGCGCGGACGCGACCGCGCGAGATTGCGCCCGCGACGAGATAGGTTCCCGTCTCGATCCGATCAGCGACGACACGAAATGCTCCGCCATGAAGTCGCTCGACGCCGTCGATGATGATCTTGTCCGTGCCCGCGCCGCGAATACGCGCACCGAGCGTGTTGAGGAAATCGGCGAGATCGACGACCTCGGGCTCGCGCGCGGCATTCTCGAGCACTGTTTGGCCCTCGGCGAGCACCGCGGCCATCATCAAATTCTCGGTGCCCGTCACGGTGACGGTATCGAGCACGAGCCGAGCACCCCGCAAGCGTTTGGCGCGTGCGCGGATGTAGCCGTTTTCGATCGCCACCTCGGCGCCCATGGCCTGCAGGCCCGCGACGTGGATGTTGACGGGACGCGCGCCGATCGCGCAGCCGCCGGGCAACGAAACATCGGCTTGCCCGAATCGCGCAACCAAAGGTCCGAGCACGAGTATCGAGGCGCGCATGGTTTTCACGAGTTCGTACGGCGCGATGGGCTTGCCGAGCGAACTCGCATCGACCTCGACGTTCATGCGCTCGTCGACCGTAACGGTCACCCCCATTCGACCGAGTAGCTCGATCATGGTGGTCACGTCCTGGAGATGCGGCACGTTACCCACCGCGACGGGCTCGGACGCCAGCAGAGTGCCCGCCAAAATGGGTAGCGCGGCGTTCTTGGCGCCGGAAATCCGGACCTCGCCCTCGAGCGGGGTACCGCCCTCGATATGCAGTTTGTCCATGATGGGTCTCGGCGAAAAAGGATCAGCCGCGAGACGCGGTGCCCGCCTCGGACGGTGTCAGCGCCTCGATCGACAGCGCGTGGATTTCGCGACCGACGCGTTCGCCGAGTGTGCTGTAAATCATTTGATGTCGAGCGATGCTCCGGCGACCCTCAAAGGCCGAGGAGACCACCCGGGCCTCGAAGTGGGTCTGATCGTCCGAGCGGACCAGAACCTCGGCGCCGGGCAAACCGGCACGGATGAGTTCAGCTACTTTTTCCGGGTGCATGGAGCGGTATGATGCCACCTCATGAACAAACCTGCGAAACCGACTGCAGCGCTCGGCGAAGCCGACCGCCTGATCGCCGCCGGACGTCGGGCCCTCGCCACCGAGGCTCGGGGCGTCGCCGCGCTCGAAGCCCGCCTCGGGCCGGCCTTCGCGGCGGCCTGCCAACTCTGCCTCGCCTGTACCGGTCGGGTGGTCGTGACGGGCATGGGTAAATCGGGGCATATCGCGAGCAAGATCGCCGCGACCCTCGCGAGCACGGGCACACCGGCGTTTTTCATGCACCCGGCCGAGGCGAGCCATGGCGATCTCGGGATGATCACGCGAGATGACGTCGTCCTCGCGCTTTCCAACTCCGGTGAAACGCCGGAGATTCTGGCGCTGCTCGCACCGATCGCACGACTCGGCGTACCGCTCATCGCACTCACCGGGCATGCCGATTCCACGCTTGCACGCGAGGCGCGCGCTCATCTCGATGTGGGTGTCGCCGAAGAGGCCTGTCCCCTCAATCTCGCACCGACGGCCAGCACCACGGCCACACTCGCGATGGGTGATGCACTCGCGGTTGCGCTCCTCGAGTCGCGAGGGTTCACGGCCGAAGATTTCGCGAGATCACATCCTGGCGGTTCGCTTGGCCGACGATTGCTGCTGCGCGTCGCCGACGTCATGCGCAGCGGCGAGGCCGTACCCCGCGTGGGTCCCGACACCCGTATGGCCGATGGCCTCCTTGAAATGTCCCGCAAAGGCCTCGGCATGACGGTCGTCGTCGACGAGGCCGGTCTTGTGGTGGGCGTCTATACCGACGGTGATCTGCGGCGCTCGCTCGATGGGCGAGTCGACATCCATGTCACCCGAATGCGCGAAGTCATGACAGCACCCTGCAAAAGTATCGGCGAACGCGAACTCGCGGCCGAAGCCGTGCATCTCATGGAAACACACCGGATCACCTCGCTCCCGGTCGTGAACGATGCCGGCGTGCTCGTTGGCGCACTCAACGTGCACGACCTGCTGCGTAGCGGCGTGATGTGAGCGGTTGGCGCGACGTGCGACTCCAGTCTCTCATCGCCCTGATTTTTTTGACCGCTTGCGGAGCGAACGAAAACGACGTGAATCGTCTCGGTGCAGAATCGCGTGATCCAGGTTACTCGGCGACCGACACGGAAATCATCCAGACCGATGTCGACGGACGACCGCAGTATCGCCTTCGAGCCGCAAGGATCGAGCAAGATTCCGAGTCGCTCGAAACACGCATCGAAGACCTTCAACTCGAAACCCGAGCGATGGAGGGTACGACGTGGCGCATCAAGGCGCCGCAGGGCGTGCTCTCACGAGACGCGCGGCGTATCGACCTGCAGGGCGGAGTTGCCGTAGAAGGGGGAGCCTCCGCGGCGCTCGAACCGCTGCGTCTTGAGACCAATACGCTGCAATACGATCTCGATGCCGAGCGTGTTCGCACGCGTGACGACGTGCGACTGACGATGCAGGGGCACACGCTGTCGGCCACGGGACTCGACGCCAACCTGCGCACGCGTCAGGTACAGCTTCGAACCGAGGTGCAGGGGCGCTTCGCGCGCTGACGCCATGATGCACAACGCTTTTTCTGAACACGCTAAGATCCTCGTATCGCTCGTCGCGATATTGTTGAGCGGCGCGTCAATCTCATCTGCCGACGAGCCGTTAACGCAGAGCGGCGATATCACGCTCGATGCCGCCTCGTCGGAGGTCGACTATCGCGCTAACGCCCTACTCTTTCGCGACGTCATCATCACGCAGGGCCAGGTACGGGTCGTGGCGCAGCGTGCACGGTCGACCGGTCTCGATTTTGATGATTCAACCTGGACGCTGAGCGGTGCAGTACGCATCGAGGTCGACGGCGGCACGCTCACCTCGGACGAAGCGGCCGTCACCTTCCGAGATAACCGCATCGTCCGCGCCAGCATTCGCGGCAAGCCCGCGGAGTTCGCTCAAAAATTGAAGGACGGCGGCAGCGCCCGCGGCCGTGCCGGCAGCATTCTTTACGACATGACCGCCTCCACGGTCACGTTACGGGAAGACGCATGGCTCAGCGACGATGGGCGCAGCGAAATTCGTGGCGATCCGTTGGTCTACAACGTGCGCGAGCAGCGCGTGCAGGCAGGCAAGCCTGCCGGCAGCGACGAGCGCGTTCGCATCATCATACGGCCGAGGACGACGCCATGAGCCGACTCCGCGCAACCCATCTCGCGAAGTCCTACGGCAAGCGCCAGATCGTGCGCGATTTATCCCTCGAAGTTGCTGACGGCGAGATCGTCGGGCTCCTCGGCCCGAATGGCGCCGGCAAAACGACGGCCTTCTACATGATCGTGGGCCTCGTTCCGGCCGATGCGGGGCGTATCGAGATCGACGATCAAGACCTCACGCACTCGCCCATCCACCTGCGCGCCCGATCCGGCATCGGCTATCTGCCTCAAGAGGCCTCGGTGTTTCGCCGTCTGTCGGTCGAGGACAACGTACTCGCCATCCTCGAAACCCGGGCGGATCTCGACGGCGACCAGCGTCGCACGCGGTGCGAACAAATCCTCGCCGATCTGCGCATCGACCACGTCCGACAATCACTCGGCATGTCGTTGTCGGGCGGCGAGCGTCGGCGCGTCGAGATCGCACGCGCGCTCGCTGCGAACCCACGTTTTCTTTTGTTGGATGAACCCTTTGCCGGTGTCGATCCGCTGTCGGTCGCCGATATTCAGCGCATCATTCGCGAACTCGCCGCGCGCGGGATCGGCATCCTCATCACCGATCACAATGTCCGCGAGACGCTCGGTGTCTGCACGCGTTCCTACATCATCGGCGACGGAACGGTCATCGCCGCCGGATCGGCTGCGGAAATCCTTGCCAATCCCCGTGTACGTGAGGTGTACTTAGGCGAGTCGTTCAGCCTCTAGGATCGCTCTCGCGGTGCCGGCCGCGCCGCTCCGCTTAATCAGGCACATCGATGCTCAAGCAGTCCCTGCAACTCAAGCTCGGTCAGTCGCTGACCATGACGCCGCAGTTGCAGCAGGCCATCCGCCTTCTGCAGATGCCCACCCTCGAACTGCAGGCACATCTTGCAGAGGTTCTCGAGACCAACGTCATGCTCGAGCAGGAGGACCCCGAGGACGAGGTCGAGCTCGAAGCGCATTTCACCGCCGTTCAACAGACGCCCGACACCTCGCAGACCGAACCCGTCGAGATCGAGGTCGTCGAGCAACCGTGGGCTGATCGCCCCGGCACTGGCAGCGACGCCTCGCGCGCCGAAGACGACGAACAACCCGAGCGGGACATCGCCGACGAGCGCGGCGAGTCGCTACGTGACCATCTGCTCGCCCAGCTCGAGCTCGCCGGACTCTCGGACAACGATCTGTCCGTCGCAGCAGCGCTCGTTGATGCGCTCAACGACGACGGATATCTAACGGAATCTTTGGCCGAGATCGCCGCGGCACTGCGCCCGGAGATCGACTGGGACGAAGAGGAGATCGAGCGCGTACTTCTGCTCGTGCAAACGCTCGAACCCGTCGGCGTCGGGGCGCGCAATCTCGCCGAGTGTCTCGGGATCCAACTTGCGCAACTCGAGTCGTCCACACCGGGACTGTCGCTCGCACGTCGTATCGCCGAGTCGCATCTTGATCTCCTTGCGCAGCGAGACCCCTCGCCACTGCGCACGGCAACGGGCGCTGAGGAAGATGAGCTCACGCTGGCCGTCGCGCTCGTCAGATCATGTCATCCGCGACCGGGCTCGCTGGTCAGCGCCTCGAAACCGGAGTACGTGGTACCGGACGTCTTCGTGCGACGGAAAGGCAAAGGCTGGGCCGTCGAACTCAATTCCGGGACGATGCCGCGCATCCGGGTCAACCAGGAGTATGTCGGCATGCTCGGCCGGGGCGGCTCTCACACCACCTTGCGTACGCAGCTGCAGGAGGCTCGCTGGTTGCTCAAGAGTCTCGAAATTCGTAACGACACTCTCGTCAAAGTGACCCGTGCCATCGTCGAGCGGCAAACCGATTTCCTCAACCAGGGCGAGGAGTACATGCGCCCGATGATCCTCAAGGACATCGCGACCGCCATCAGCATGCACGAGTCGACCATATCGCGGGTGACCTCGGGCAAGTACATGCACACGCCGCGCGGGGTCTATGAACTTCGCTACTTCTTTTCGAGTCAGGTGGAAGGCGGGGACGGTCAAGGCACCTCCTCGACCGCCATACGCGCCAAGATACGCAAGCTGATCCGCGAGGAGGACGCGGCCAATCCGCTGTCCGATAGCCGTCTTGCAGAAATATTGTCGGGCGAAGGCATCCCGGTGGCCCGCCGCACAGTGGCGAAGTACCGAGAGGGGTTAGGAATCGAGTCGTCGGCCGAGCGCAAAAAGGCCAATTCGCGTTAACCTTATCCTCATCAGGAGGCTGTCATGCAGATTTCCATCACGGGTCATCATGTCGTCGTCACGGACTCCATGCGCGCCTACGTACACAAGAAGATGGACCGCATCGTTCGCCACTTCGATCAACTCATCGATGTGCACTACGTGCTATCCGTCGAAAAACTCCGTCACCGTGCCGAAGCAACCTTGAAAGTCAGCGGCAAAGATATCCACGCCGATGCCGAGGCCGAAGACATGTACGCAGCTATCGACGCACTGGCCGACAAACTCGATCGACTGGTCAAAAAGCGCAAAGAAAAGACCACCGATCATCACGCCGAGGAAGGGCGACGGGCGCGTCACTGACGCGCGCCCTGCCCTGTTTGGCTTTTGTCCGCTCCTCTGCGACTCATTCTGGTCAGCGGGCTCTCTGGAGCAGGCAAGAGCGTCGTGCTCAACGCGCTCGAGGATCTCGGCTATCGCTGCGTCGATAACCTGCCATCCTCGATGCTCGAGTCTTTCGTGGCGCACGTCTTCCGCGAAGGCACGCTGGGCGGACAAACCGTTGCAGTCGGCATCGATGCGCGCGATACCGGCGTCGGTCTCGAAAACGTCCCCGCTGCGATCGAACAGTTGCGTCGCAGTGGGGTTCGCTGCGAATTGCTGGTCGTCATCGCTTCGGACGCCGAGTTGCTGCGTCGCTTCGGCGAAACCAAGCGACGGCATCCGCTCTCGCGTGAGGGCGGAACGCTACAAGATGCCGTCACGCGCGAGCGAGCCTTACTCGATCCGGTCATCCAGGCCGCCGACCTCGTCGTCGACACCACGCACATGGGCGTACACGAATTGCGCGACGCCATCGTGCAGCGCATCGACCAACGACGCGGCATGGAGCTGTCGGTCACGCTGGTGTCCTTCGGTTTCAAACACGGGGTACCCGGCGACTGCGACTTCGTCTTCGATGTACGCATGCTGCCGAACCCCTATTGGACGATCGCGCTGCGCCCATTGACCGGGCGCGATCCCGCCGTCATCCACTACCTCAACGAACAGCCGGCGGTCGGCGCGATGCTCGATGAACTACAGCATTTCGTCGCGCGTCGTATCGAAGACCATGGCGCCGCGCGGCGTCGCTATCTCACCATCGGGATTGGTTGCACAGGAGGACAGCACCGCTCGGTCTACCTCGTCGATCGCCTCGCCGAACGTCTGCGCGGCAAATCGCCGACGCTCGCCGTCCGTCACAGCGCGCTCCCGAGCTTGGCGGCCCCGTGAGCGTCGTCAGTCGCAAAGAGGCGCGGCTCGCCGCGCTGCGGGAAGCTCTCGATTCGGGCACGTTGCGTCCCGCGCAACGGATGGTCGCGGCCCTGCATCCCGCAGAAATCGCGCTTCTGCTCGAGTCGGTTCCACCACGGCAACGTGAGCTCGTCTGGGGGATGGTCGACTCCGAGCTCGAGGGCGATGTACTCGTCGAGCTCAACGAGAATGTTCGCCAGGAACTCATCGACGAAATGGAAGCCGAGGAGCTTGTCGCGGCCGCCGAAGGTCTCGAACTCGACGATCTGGCGGATCTTGTCGGTGATCTGCCGGAAACCGTCACCCGGCAGGTGTTGCACTCGATGGACCAACGCGATCGCGATCGTCTGCGCACCGTGCTCTCCTGGCCCGAGGACAGCGCCGGCGGTTTGATGAACACCGATACGGTGAGCGTACGTCCCGACGTGACGCTCGAAGTGGTGCTGCGTTACTTGCGCATGCGGGGTGACCTGCCGCCACGTACCGACAGTTTGTTCGTCGTCGATCGCGACGACCGTTACCTCGGGACCGTATCCCTCACCCGTATCATCACCGGCGACCCCGAGAACACGGTCGGTGAAAGCCTCGATACCGAGGCCCCGCGCATCGAACCTGCGACGGCCGCCCACGAGGTCGCCCAACTCTTCCAGGACCGCGATCTCGTATCCGCAGCCGTCGTGGGAGCAGAGGGAAAATTGCTCGGACGCATCACCGTCGATGACGTCGTCGACGTCATCCGCGAAGAAGCCGAACACTCGGTGCTCTCGATGGCAGGCTTGCAAGACGATGAGGATCTCTTTGCCGGCATCGTGACCTCCACGCGCCGCAGACTGCTCTGGCTCGGCATCAATCTCGTCACGGCCTTCATGGCGGCCGCAGTGGTCAAAAATTTCGAAGGCACGATCGAAAAAGTTGCGGCACTCGCCGCCTTGATGCCCATCGTCGCGTCGATGGGCGGTATCGCCGGTACGCAAACGGTCACGCTCATCATCCGCGGCCTCGCCCTCGGTCAGGTGCAGTGGTCGAACGCCCGCTGGCTGCTGTTCAAAGAAGTCGCCGTCGGTGGTGTGAACGGCGTGTTGTGGGCCCTCGTCGTCGGCGCCATCACCGTGGTGTGGTTCGATACTTGGCAAATCGCGGTCATCCTCGCGGCCGCGATGCTCATCAATTTACTCGCGGCTGCGGCGGTCGGCGTGTTGGTTCCGCTCGCGCTGAGGCGCTTTGCGATCGACCCCGCGCTGTCGGCGGGCGTGATCCTCACCACGTTCACCGACTGTATCGGCTTTGCGACGCTGCTCGGACTCGGCGCGATTTTTCTGGTCTGAGTCAGCCGGCCGCGACCAATCGGCCGGACTGGTAGTCGCGAATCGCCCGGTCGATTTCTTCGCGCGTGTTCATCACGAAAGGGCCGTATTGCACGATCGGCTCGCCGATGGGCCTAGCGGCCAATACCAAAAATCGTGCGCCTGCGGGGCCCGCTTCGACGACGATGCCCTCGCCCTCCCCGAGTACGCCACCTTGTCGTTTCGACAAGGTCGCAGATCCGTCTGAGGTCACGATCGAGAGTTCGCCCTCGAATACGTATAGATACGCACTGTGCGACGCCGGCAGGGCATCGGAAAATCTCGCGCCGGGCTCGAGCGTGACATCAAAGAAAAAAGGCTGAGTGGTGACGCCGGTCACCGGCCCATCGACTTGCTTGCCCGCTCGCTCGACCGAACCAGCAATCACCTTGATCTTGGCGCCATCGGCTGTGACCTCAGGAATGCGCGCGGCATCGATATCCTCGTACGTCGCGGGACACATCTTTTCCCGAGCAGGCAGGTTGATCCAAAGCTGGAACCCCCGCATCAAACCGCGCTCCTGCTGCGGCATCTCGGAGTGGATGATGCCGCGACCGGCCGTCATCCATTGCACGCCGCCGCTTTTTAGGTGTCCGTGATTGCCGAGATGATCCTCATGGAGCATGTGCCCCTCGAGCATGTAGGTCACGGTCTGAAAACCCCGATGCGGGTGCGGCGGAAAACCGGCGATGTACTCCTCCGGCTTGTCGCTCCCGAACTCGTCGAGCATCAGAAAAGGATCGAGCCGCGCGAAGGGCGATTGACCGAGACTGCGGTACAGCGTCACCCCCGCTCCATCGGAGGTGCGCTGAGCCGCAATGACGCGTTGCAGAGGTCTCGGCACGTCGATCCGAATGACCGAGACTTACTTCACCGGCGCCGGTTTTTGACGCAGGGCGTAGTGCTCGAGGCTAGAGAGGCTACGATCTTCGGTCCACTCGGTCGGCGCGTCGAAATACTTGGGGAAGTTTTTCGTAGCGTAATCGAGCACGGGCCGCGACAGCACCTCGTCGAGGTTCTTAGTGGTTCCCATGAAGCAGGCGTACTGACAGAAGCCCGGTCGCTGACCCATGAGCATCCACGGCAGCCATGGCGTGATGCGGTTCCAGGTTCCGGTGTAGTCCAAGGTCGTCAGCTTGGGATTCTGCAGATCTTCGACCTTGACGTGGTGAGCGAACATCTCGGAGACCTGAACGATCGGACCCGACGATTCGCGCGGCCATTTGTCGGGCTGCAGCGCATTCGGATACGCGAGATGGATATGGATTTCCATGTCTGCCCACCCACCGTGCTGATACCACGGCATGATGAACGGCACGCGCGGCGGCGGCGGACCCTGATTGAGGCCGCCGAACTTCGGCGGCGCCGGGAAATACTCCTCGATCAGATAGTTGAACGGATCGTTATCGACATGCACCGCCTTGACGGTCTCGCCGGAGAGCGGGTTTTTCCACTCATCGAGCACCTCGCCGCTGCGCAGATCGGTGTAGACGATGATCTCGCGACACATCCGACGAATCGAACCGTCCGGTCCCGGCGCAAGACGGATCACGCCGAAGCCGGAGGTGCCCATGAGATCGACGACCTTCTTGTGGGGCTCGACGCCCATCAAATAGCCCTTAAACCAGAAATACTTCGGCTTACCGAAGTCGAGATCACCCTGAATGCGCGCGTAGGCGAGTTGATTGCCCTTGCCCGTGGAAAGATCGAGGTACGGTCCTTTGAGCCCCGGACCCATCCCGTAACGGGACATCGTCAGCGCCGTAGCCGCTGACGCCATCGGACCGCCGAGCGTCATCGAGGCAAGCCCCGAGGCGCCGATCGCCAGTGCGCCGCCGAGACCACTGGCGGTGGTCAGAAAATCCCGGCGCGCGGGATGAAGCGGATTGTTTTCATTCGACATGTCAGTAACCCCCGTTTGAATTCGAAATTTTTATCTTGTTGGAACGGTTCAGGCCCCAGGGACCTGCAGCCGCTTCAGTTCGTTGAGTACGAGTTGTGAGTGCCCTTTCGCGTCCACCTTTTCCCAGTGACGGGCGATACGACCCTGCGGGTCGATGATGAACGTGTCTCGGCGTGAGAACTCCATGAGCCCCATCATGCTGGTGAGCACGCCGTACTGCTTGGTCACGGCCTTGGTGGGATCGGCCAGAACCTGGAAAGGCAGGCTGTGCTCTTTCGCGAAGGCTTTCTTGGAATCGACGTCATCGACGCTGACCCCGAGGATCACCGTGTTGGCCCGGCGGAAGGCGAAGATCTCGTCGCGAAACTCGCAAGCCTGCGTCGTACAGCCCGGCGTATTGTCCTTGGGGTAGAAATACAGGACCACCCACTTTCCGCGATATTCTTTGAGAGAGACCCACTTGCCCGTCTGATCTTGAAGACGGAAGTCGGGGGCGGGTTCGCCCGCTTTGGGCGAGTCGGCGAAGGCTATGGGAGCCGGCGCGATGCCCAAAGTCATCGCCGCAGTGGCGAGCACGGTCAGGAAAAGTCGGCGGGGTGTCATTGATGGAACTCCTTCACGATTCAGCGTCACCCTATCTTCCAGACTGCGCCGCTACGGCACAATAGGCACCATGACAGAGCGCACCGATGACCGCGTCGTGACCAATACCGTGGCGGCGCCCGGCTGCCGCGCCCTCGTGCTGTCGGGCGGCGGCGCCCGCGCCGCGTACCAGGTGGGGGTGCTCAAAGCGCTGGCCGAAGTCTGGCCGGAAGAGTCGCCGCCCTACGACGTCGTGGTGGGCACCTCGGCGGGCGCCGTCTGCGCCGCCGTGCTCGCCACCCACGCGGCCAACTGGCGCGACGGTATTCGTCGCCTCGAACAGGTCTGGGCGAACTTTACCGTCGAGCAGGTCTTTCGCGCCGACTTCAGCGCGATGATCGGCGCGGGTCTGCGCTGGATGAGTTCGGCGATGACGGGAGGTCGTCTGGGTACGGCGCCCCCGGCACTTTTCGACAACTCGCCGTTGCGTGCGCTGCTGCACGAACGCGTCGACTGGAACGCCATCCGCCGGCATATCGATGATGGCAAGCTGCGTGCGCTCGCCTTGACCGCAACCACCTATGCGGGCGGCCATCATCGTGTTTTCTTTGAGGCGGCTCCGCAGGTCGAAGAGTGGACGGGAGTTCGTCGAGCCGGTACGCGATCGACCCTCGATCTCGATCATCTGATGGCGAGTGCAGCGATCCCGTTTCTGTTTCCGCCCGTCAAAATCGGTGACGTGTTCTACGGCGACGGCGCCATGCGTCAACTCGCACCGCTCTCACCGGCGATACACCTCGGTGCCAACCGAGTGCTTGTGATTGGGGTCCGCGCTCAAAATGCGGCGGGACTCGGCGGTGCGATCGGCGTGCATCGTACGCCCTCCTCGGGCGAGATCTTCGGTTTTCTGCTCGACACGCTGTTTAGCGATCAGGTCGACGCCGACCTCGACCAGCTCGAGCGTACGAACCGCATGATTCGTCAGGCCGACTCCTCACTCGACGGATTGAGAGAGATCAGCGCCTTGCGTCTCGTTCCCGGCGCCGATCCACGAGCGAGCGCGGGGCGTCACATGGGCGCATTGCCGAAAGCACTGCGTACCCTGCTGTCGGTGATCGGCGCGGGCGGAGAGTCGGGTAGCTTACTTGCGAGCTATCTCATGTTCGAGGCGTCGTATACCCGCGAACTCATCGCCCAGGGTTACGCCGACGGCATCACTCAGCGCCGCGCCATCGTCGACTTCCTACGCTGATTTCGGGTAATGGCGTTTCGGGTGGTCCCCTCGGGAGGCCGCGATATCCGCTTCAGTTTGGGACGCGCTTTCGGCGCAGCGTCGCCATCGCCCGATCGAGACCCTCTAGGGTGAGCGGGAACATCCGTTGGCCGACGAGCTCTCGGGTCAAACGGATCGAGGGTGTCCAATCCCAACGTTCCTCGGGTTCGGGATTGAGCCATACCAACTGCGGGAAATGCGCCGTCATCCGCTGCATCCAAACGCTTCCCGCTTCCTCGTTGAAGTGCTCGACGCTACCACCCGGCTGTACGATCTCGTACGGACTCATCGCTGCATCACCGACGAAGATCACACGGTAATCGCCGTTGAACGTGCGTAGTAACTCGGATGTTTTTTTCCGCTCAGCTTGACGACGGCGATTGTCTTTCCAGACAGTCTCATAAATGAAATTGTGAAAATAGAAATACTCGAGCTGGCGAAACTCGGCGCGCGCCGCGGAGAACAACTCCTCGCAGATCCGCACGTGGTCTTCCATTGAGCCGCCCACATCGAGCAGCAACAATACTTTGACGGCATTCCGTCGCTCAGGCCGTAGTTTGAGATCGAGCCAGCCTGCGTTTCGTGCGGTCGCCTCGATCGTACCGTCGAGGTCGAGTTCGTCGTCGGCGCCCTGTCGAGCGAACTTGCGTAAGCGACGCAGCGCCATCTTCAAGTTACGCGTACCCAGTTCTCGTCGATCGTCGAAGTTACGGTACTCTCGCGATTCCCACACTTTGACGGCACGACGCTGTCGCGCACCCGTATCGCCGATGCGGATTCCCTCGGGGTTGAAACCACCGGATCCGAAAGGCGACGTCCCTCGCGTACCGATCCATTTGTTACCCCCCTCGTGCCTCGACTTCTGCTCCTTCAATCGCTCGCGTAGCGTCTCGAGCAGTTTGTCCCAGCTGCCGAGCGCCTCCACCTTCGCTCGCTCCTCGTCTGAAAACAGGCGTTGCGCCATGGCCTGCAACCACTCGGCGGGTACCTCGGCGAGCAGGCGCTCGAAGATTCGCTCTGCGCCGGCGAAATGTTCGGCAAACACGCGATCGAATCGATCGAAGTGGCGCTCGTCTTTCACGAGAGACAGACGAGCAAGGTAGTAAAAATCTTCGGCAGAGCACGAGGCTACACGAGCCTCGAGCGCCTGCAACAACGAGAGCAACTCCGTGATCGAAGCCGGGATCCCGGCTGCGCGTACTTCGAGGAAAAACCGGACGAGCACGCGCGCGGCCCGCTCAGCGCACGCGTCGGTTCAAGAACACCAGTTGCTCGAACAAGTGCACGTCCTGCTCGTTCTTGAGCAAAGCGCCGTAGAGCGGCGGAATGGCTTTCTTCGGATCTTCACTACGCAAGGCCTCAGGCGGAATGTCTTCGGCGAGCAGCAACTTGATCCAATCGAGCAACTCGGAGGTGGACGGTTTTTTCTTGAGCCCGGGCGTCTCGCGCACCCGGTAGAAGGCTCCGAGTGCCTCAGCAAGCAGTTCACGCTTAAGGTTCGGGTAATGCACATCGACGATCCGGGTCATCGTCTCCTCGTCGGGAAAACGGATGTAGTGAAAAAAGCAGCGTCGCAGGAAGGCATCGGGCAGCTCTTTTTCGTTGTTGCTCGTGATGATGATGATCGGCCGGTGTCGCGCGCGTACGAGTTCACGGGTTTCGTAGACGTAGAATTCCATCCGATCGAGCTCGCGCAGCAGGTCGTTCGGGAATTCGATGTCTGCCTTGTCGATCTCGTCGATCAGCAATACGGGCTGAACCTCTGACTCGAATGCCTCCCAAAGCTTCCCGCGAACGATGTAGTTGCGGATGTCCGCGACGCGTGCCTCGCCGAGCTGCGAGTCGCGAAGTCGCGATACGGCGTCGTACTCGTAAAGCCCTTGCTGCGCCTTGCTGGTTGACTTCACATGCCACTCGAAGAGCGGACGTCCGAGCGCCTCAGCCACCTCGACGGCAAGTTGCGTCTTGCCCGTACCCGGTTCGCCCTTAATGAGCAGAGGACGACTCAGCGTGACTGCTGCGTTCACGGCCATCCGCAGATCGTCGGTCGCGATGTAACGATCGGTTCCGGAAAATCGTTGATCGGTCATTTCGAGATCCTCGTCGACGCAGCCTTCGGCGTGCCGGCTCGAAGCGTCAGCGTATGAACGGTCGGTCCCGGCAGCAGAGGACGCATGCGTCCGCTGACCCAGTCCTCATATCCGGCGCGGTAATACGGCGATAGCGGATGGCCGCTCGCACCGCCGGGTAACTGCATGTACCCCTCGGCCTCACGCCCAGGCGAAACGGCAAATCGCTCCGAGGCACCGAAGGTGGGACCCGTGACACGAGGCGAATTCATGTCACCCGCGAGTGGCCTCGCCGGCATATCGAGGTACTGACCGAGCGGACCCAACGACCTCGATAGAGGGTGCCGAATCTTGGCTGTATTTCGTACGCCCCAGGTGCAGCCGGCGAGCGAACCGCAAGATTGTTCGGCCGCCTCGATCACGGCATCGGCTTGGCGTAGCAGCAACTCACGCCAATCTTTGAAGTCTGCGCTCAAGAGATGCGGCGGTTGCTCGGTGACAAGCCGCCACAAGGAACCCTCGAAGAGCGGAAACGCCTCCGAGTCCTGTCCCGCGCCGAGCGCTCCAGTGATCGTCGTCCAAACAGCTGATCGGGTGCGCTCGCGGAAATCCCTCGCGAGGCGGTAGCTGACCGAATCGATCGCTGCATGACCCTTCCAGTCCGCAACTAACCGACGTAACTCGGCACGTTTGGGCTGGTTGCGTACGGCATCCTCGTCCAGGGTCGCCAGTAAAAGCCGCTGCCAGCGATCGATCAGTTGCGCACGGTCGTCGAGTTGGATGGACAACATGTCGGCGGGCGTCGCAGGACGATCGAGCGCGAGCAACCGATCGCGAATCTGCCGCTGTCGCACGCCCTTGTCGTAGCGCATACCGCCGTCCGCCTCGTCGTTGCCGAGCAATTCCTCGAACGACCCCTCGACATGCCTCGCGTTCGCACTCCATAACCGGCCGATCTCGGGATCGAGAATGACTGGCGTCTCGCCCGCGATGCGCCACGCGATGGGTCGCGGCGTCTCTGGACCGAGATCGCCTTGCGGAATGCGCCCGATGATGGTCCAAGCGATGCGACCCGATCGATCGCCCACGCTGAAATTTTGATGCGGGATACCCACGCGGGGTGCAAGCGCCAATGCAGCCGGGACATCGCGAACTTGTTGCAGCTCGAACGAAGCGAGCGTCGTCGCGCCGCGCTCCGTGACGAGCCAACGGGCGAGCCAGCACGTATGCGCGGCGCCGCTTGCACCTTCGTCCGGCGCATCCACTCGCATGACGACACCGAGCGGCGACTCGCGGACCTCGAGTACTCGCGAATCACTTCGCGACACCTCGATCGTCTCGCGGCGAACGGCGAATCGACGTTCCCCCTCGGCGGTGAAATACACGTTTCGCGCCGGGTCACAGGCCACGGGTCTGACGTCCCCCCAATCGCCATAGCTGTTCGTGAACGACCACGCGACCTCGCCATTACTACCGGCGACGATCGCAGGCAGACCGGGCAAAGTGACCCCATTAAGGTCGCGCGCATTTCCGTTCGCATCGCGCGCAATCCGCAGGCGCGCGCGATACCACGTAGTCGGCACCCGCAGTCCGAGATGCATATCGCCCGCGATCAGCGCGCCGCCTCCCGCCACGTGACGACCCGCGACCGCCCACGCGTTACTGCCGGGCGTCGCGCGCTCCTCGGAGGACGTCCACCGGGCGACACGCGTTCCACGAAGATCGAGAAGCTCGGGCGGCGGCACGACGGGCGCGCGATAGGGTTCGCCGCCATTCGCGGCGCGCTGGTCGTCGAGCGTTTGGAAATTCGGTGTATCCCACTCATCGCCACGCGGGAACAAGAAGCGTATGACCTCGCTCGCAGGCCGAACATCGGCTTCTCCCCGAGCCGCAGTTGCCACCCGCTCCTCGATCCGTGCTGTGATCTCGCGACGCGACAACTCGTCAACCAAGGCCTCGTATTGCAAGCCCCACCACATCGAGTGCACGACGAGCACCGAGTCCTCGCTACGCCATCGCTGCGGAGCGGATCGCAACACGAGGTACTCCCAGGGGCGAACCGACAAGGAGTCGAGTCCCGCATTCACACCGCGCGTGTAGGCGTCGATCCACTCGCGCTCCGTCGGCGTCGCGTCGGCGATCACCTGGCGAGCCACCTCGCGCAACCCGAAAATTCGCGCCCGCTCATCCTGAGCGATCACCCCGTCCCCGAGCAGCGCCGACAACTCGCCCGCGGCAAGTCGTCTCGAGAGATCCATCTGAAAAAATCGGTCTTGTCCATGCGCATAGCCCAGCGCGTACGCGACATCGACAAGGTCTTGGCCGCTCACCGTGACCACACCCTCCGCATCGCGCTCGATGCGCGCATCGGCTCGTGGGCCGCCGGAAATCGGGCTAATTTCTCCATCGAGCGCTGGTAAAGACCCGCGTAGCGCCCACCAGCCAACACCCACCGATACAGCAACGACGATGATCAGCGCCGACAAACCGCCGATGATCCACTTTTTCATTGAAGCCTCGGTTAGAAGGGCGCGCGATGCACTTTGAGGATCTGCATCGAGTTGGTACCGCCCTGTACGCCGCTAAGCTCGCCCTTCGTCAGGATGATTTGATCACCCTCCTCGACGAGCCGAAGGCTCAGGAGCAAATCGAAAATTCTTTGGTGCAGCGGCGTCGTATCATCTGGCTTGATGTCGAACGATACCGGGTAGACGCCGCGATACATCGTGACACGACGTCGTGTTCCCTCATGGCGCGTGAACGCGTAAATCGGGATATCGGAGCGAAGTCGGGACATCCACAACGTGGTGGACCCGCTCTCCGTCAGCGCAATGATGGCACGAACATGAAGATGATTCGCGGTGTACATCACCGCATGCGCGATCGCTTCCTCGGTTTGTGAGAACTCAAGCTCCGCTCGTTCACGCGGGCCGCTCACCGTAAGGTGGTAGGTCTCAGCACCGACGATCACCTCGGCCATCGCTGCCACGGCTTTCACCGGATACTTGCCGGTGGCCGTTTCGGCAGAGAGCATCACGGCGTCGGTGCCGTCGAGCACGGCGTTTGCGACGTCGCTCACCTCGGCGCGCGTCGGTACAGGATTCTGGATCATCGACTCCATCATCTGGGTCGCCGTGATGGCGACCCGATTACGCTTGCGCGTTTCATGGATGATCGTTTTCTGCAAACCCGTGAGCGCCGCCTGTCCCATTTCTACACCGAGATCGCCTCGCGCGACCATCACCACATCGGTCGCCTCGATAATCCCGGCAAGCTGAGCCACGGCTTCGTGGCGCTCGATCTTTGCCACGATGCGTGTAAAAGGAGCGCCCGCTGCGCGTAACAACTCTCGGGCCTGACGGATATCCGACCCGTCACGCACGAACGAGAGCGCGAGATAATCGAAGCCATTGGCTGCCGCGAAACGAATGTCCTCGAAATCTTTGTCCGCGAGCGCGGGTGCCGATATTCCGCCACCCTTACGATTGACGCCCTTACGATTCGACAGCTCACCACCCGCGACGACCTTGGTCTCGATACGCGTACCCTTGACCGAGAGCACCTCGAGCACGATGAGGCCGTCGTTGAGCAACAGGGTGTCGCCGGCGGTCACATCGACGACGAGCTCTTTGTACGCGACGCCGACCTCGCGCGAGTTACCCGCCTTTTTATCGAGCGAGGTGTCGAGCGCGAACGGCTGACCCTCGGCGAGCTGTACCGCGCCGTCGACGAAACTTTCGATACGAATCTTCGGCCCTGCGAGGTCGCCGAGAATGGCGACGTATCGGCCCGCCCTCACCGACGCTTCGCGAAGTAACTCGATGCGACGGAGGTGATCTGCGTGCGTACCGTGCGAGAAATTGATACGTGCCACGTCGAGACCGGCATGACACATCTCGAGCAGGACATCGACGTCGTCGGTGGCGGGTCCGAGCGTCGCAACGATCTTGGTCCTGCGAGGGTTCGTCATGGTCAGCACACGCTCCAAAAATTTAAGACTGCGAAGGCGTCATGTCGCCGCCCTCGCCTCGAGCGCAGCGACGGCGGGCAAAGTCTTGCCCTCCACGAATTCGAGAAAGGCCCCGCCACCCGTCGAGATGTAGGAAATTCCATCCTCGACATCATACTTCTCGATCGCCGCGAGCGTATCGCCTCCTCCCGCGAGAGAGTAGGCCTCACTCTTTGCGATGGCCTCGGCGATCGCGCGGGTGCCTGCACCAAACTGGTCAAACTCGAATACGCCGACGGGACCGTTCCAGAGAATGGTGCCCGCCGATTGCAAAACCCTCGAAAGCGCCGCAGACGTCTTCGGGCCGATATCGAGTATGAGCTCCGTTGCGCCGACCGCGCCGACATCACGCACGGTGGCCTTCGCCGTCGGCGAAAATTCCGACGCGACGACGACGTCGCTGGGCAGCGGGATTTCTGTGCCCCCCGCTCGCGCCTGCTCGAGCAAGCGTCGCGCAGTATCGAGCATGTCGGGCTCGTGCAAGGATTTACCGACGTTGACGCCGGTAGCTGCGAGGAAAGTATTCGCGATACCACCACCCACGATGAGCTTGTCGACCTTCGACAGGAGCGACTCAAGCACCGTCAGCTTGGTCGACACTTTTGATCCGGCGACAATCGCGACGAGCGGGCGCGCAGGATTGGCGAGTGCGCGCTCGAGCGCCTCGAGCTCGCCGACGAGCAAAGGGCCCGCGCAGGCGATCGGCGCAAAACGCGCAACGCCGTGGGTGCTCGCCTCGGCACGATGCGCCGTACCGAAGGCATCCATGACGTACACGTCGCACAGTGCCGCCATACGCCGCGACAAGGTCTCGTCGTCTTTTTTCTCACCTTTATTAAAGCGAACGTTTTCGCAGAGCACCACCTCGCCCGGCTCGCAGCTCACGCCGTCTAACCAATCGCTCGCGAGGCGCACCGGCTGACCGAGAAGTTCCGTCAGACGCTCGGCCACCGGCGCGAGCGAGTTCTCAGCAGAGAACTCGCCCTCTTTCGGACGTCCGAGATGCGACAGCAAGATCACGCGCGCTCGTTTCGCGATCGCATGACGAATGGTCGGTAGCGATGCACGAATACGCGCATCGCTCGTGATCGACCCACCCTCCAGCGGCACGTTCAGATCTTCGCGAATGAGCACGCGCTTACCCGCCAGGTCAAGATCGGTCATTCGCAACACGTTCATCGAGTCGCGCCCTCAGCCCGCCTTGGACCACGCGAGCGTGGTGTCGAGCATGCGGTTCGAGAAGCCCCACTCGTTGTCGTACCAGGAACACACCTTGACGAGATTGCCGCCGATGACCTTCGTCATCGTCGCGTCATACGTCGACGAATGCGCATCGTGGTTATAGTCGATCGACACGAGAGGCGCCTCGGTGTACGCGAGTACACCCTTGAGTGGACCTTCGGCAGCCGCCTTCATGAGGCTATTGATCTCGGCCACGGTCGTCGCACGCTTCGGCGTGAAGGTGAGATCGACCAACGAGACGTTGATCGTCGGCACGCGTACGGCAAAGCCATCGAACTTACCCTTGAGCTCGGGTAACACCAGGCCCACCGCCGCAGCGGCACCCGTCTTCGTCGGGATCATCGACATCGTGGCCGACCGCGCACGGCGCAGATCGGAATGGTAAACGTCGGTGAGTACCTGATCGTTGGTGTACGCATGGATGGTCGTCATCAGCCCACTCTCGATGCCGATGTTCTCCTGTAGCACCTTCGCCATCGGCGCAAGGCAGTTGGTCGTACAGGAAGCATTGGAGATGACGGTCATCGAAGATTTGAGCACGTTGTGATTCACACCATAGACGACCGTCGCGTCGACATCGTCACCGCCCGGCGCCGAGATGACGACTTTCTTGGCACCCGCGGCGATGTGCGCCGAGGCCTTGGCCTTGCTCGTGAACAGGCCCGTGCACTCGAGCACGACATCGACCCCGAGCTCGCCCCACGGGAGCTTCGACGGATCGCGCTGCGCGACGACGCGAATGCGATCGCCGTTGACCACCATGGAATCTCCGTCGACCGTCACTTCGCCTGGAAACCGACCGTGTGCCGTGTCGTAGCGCGTCAGGTGGGCATTGGTGTTCGCATCACCCAAATCATTGATCGCTACGATCTGGATATCCTGGCGACGCGCGCCTTCGTAAAGCGCACGCAGCACATTACGTCCGATGCGACCGTAACCGTTGATGCCCACCTTGATTGCCATGATGCGTTGTCCTCTTTGAAGTTCTCTGAATGTTCTTCGATTTCAGCCGATGAGTAGGTTGTCGAGCGCACGGCTGATGTGTGCGGTCGTCAGTCCGTAGTGCTCGAAGAGTGCAGCAGCCTTGCCAGAGGCGCCGAAGCGGTCGATACCGATCACGCAGCCACCGCCGCCGACGTACTTCCACCAACTCTGCGAGGCGGCAGCCTCGATAGCGAGTCGTCGGCTTACTGCCTTCGGCAATACCTGCTCGCGCCACGCCGCATCTTGCGCGTCGAAGACATCGGTCGACGGCATCGAGACGAGTCGAACGCGACGTCCCGCCGCATTGGCGGCACGTACCGCCTCCGCTGCCGGCGCGATTTCACTGCCGGTCGCGATGATGATCGCCTCGGGCAGCGTACCGGCGGCGAGCTCAGGCTCGATGAGCACGTACCCGCCGCGACGGATCTGTTCGATCTGCGTCGGGGTTCGCGCTTGCTGTGGCAACGCCTGTCGCGTCAGCACGAGACAGCTCGGTCCGTCGTGGCGCTCGATGCCTGCAACCCAAGCGACCGCCGTCTCGGTCGCGTCACACGGACGCCAGAGGCCGAGGTTCGGCATGGCGCGCAAGCTCGCGAGGTGCTCGATCGGCTGATGCGTCGGCCCATCCTCGCCCAATCCGATGGAGTCGTGCGTGTAGACGAGCAACACGCGCTGATGCATCAGCGCGGCAAGACGAACGGCGTTGCGTGCGTAATCGGAGAACACCAAGAACGTGCCCGCATACGGAATGAAACCACCGTGTAGCGCGAGGCCGTTCATCATGGCCGTCATGGCGAACTCACGAACGCCGTAATACACGTAGTTGCCCGACACGTCGGCTGGCGTCACTGCCTTAGAGTCTTTGCGCAGCGTATTGACGGAGCCCGTCAAATCGGCCGACCCGCCGAGCAGCTCGCCCATTCCGACGCCGATGGCATTGAGCACGGCCTGTGACGATGCGCGCGTCGCCTGCGCAGCACCGACACCCGCGGCGGCGGCCATCGCGGCCTCGCGCAATTGCGGCCAGTTCGCCGGCAACTCACCGCGCATGCGACGCTCGAATTCCGCGGCCAGAGCCGGAAACTCGCGTTTATAACGATTGAAGCGCCGCTTCCAAGATTTTTCGGCGCGAGCGCCGCGCTCTCGCTGATCCCAGGCCTCGCGGACGTCGGCGGGAATGACGAAGGGCTCGTGATTCCAGCCGAGCGCAGCGCGCGTCGCCGCGATCTCGTCAGCACCGAGCGGCTCGCCATGCGTCGACTTGCTGCCTTGTTTGTTGGGCGCGCCGAACCCGATCACGGTGCGCGCACAGATCAGCGATGGTTGTTTTCGGTTGGCCTTGGCGCGCTTCAGCGCCTTGGCAACGGCATCGCGATCGTGACCGTCGATATCTTTGATGACCTGCCAACCGTAGGCGGCGAAACGCTTCGCCGTGTCGTCGGCCATCCAATCCTTAACCTTGCCGTCGATCGAAATTCCGTTGTCGTCGTAAATACAAATGAGCTTGCCGAGCCCCAAGGTACCCGCGAGCGAGGCGGCCTCGTGAGAGATGCCCTCCATGATGCAACCGTCACCGAGGAACACGTACGTGTGATGATCGACGATGTCGTGACCGGGGCGATTGAACTCGGCGCCGAGCAGGCGCTCGGCGAGCGCCATGCCGACGGCCGTGGCGACACCTTGTCCGAGCGGACCCGTCGTGGTCTCGATACCGATCGCCTGATCGTGCTCGGGATGGCCCGCCGTGCGCGAGCCGAGCTGCCTGAAATCTTTGATGTCGTCGATCGTGAGCGGATGACCGGTCAGATGCAGCACCGAGTACAACAGCATCGACGCATGTCCGTTCGAGAGCACGAATCGGTCCCGATCGACCCAGCGCGGATTGGCCGGGTTGTAGTCCATGATGTCTCGCCAAAGAACTTCGGCGATATCCGCCATGCCCATCGGCGCACCCGGATGGCCCGAGGCGGCACGCTGAACCGCATCCATGGAAAGAGCGCGAACGGCGTTCGCGAGGAGACGGTGTTGCGACATGGAAAACCCGGGTTGTTTACAGGAAACCGCAATTGTCCATTACCAGAGCCCGCTTTTTCAACGAAAAAGGGGGTCTCTGCGGCTGATGATTTGCATTGAGCCGCTATAATCCGCGTCCGTTTTCGTCGTCAGAAATTTCAGAGTGCGCCATGGCTAACAGCTACCTTTTCACGTCTGAGTCGGTTTCCGAGGGTCATCCGGACAAGGTGGCCGATCAGATTTCCGATGCGATCCTCGACGCCATCCTCAAGAAGGACAAGCGCTGCCGAGTCGCCGTCGAAACCTTGGTCAAGACGGGTGTCGCCATCGTCGCCGGCGAGGTCACCACACACGCCTGGGTCGACATCGAGTCCATCGTCCGGAACACCGTGCTCGACATCGGCTACAACTCCTCCGATATGGGTTTCGACGGCGCGTCATGCGGTGTACTCAACGTCATCGGCAAGCAGTCGCCGGACATCGCACAAGGCGTCGATCGCAAAGATCCGCGACTGCAGGGCGCGGGCGATCAGGGTCTCATGTTCGGTTTCGCCACCAACGAAACCGACGTGCTCATGCCGGCCGCGATCACGCTGTCGCATCGCCTCGTCGAGCGCCAGGCCAAGGTTCGCAAGCAAGGCAAGCTCAAGTGGCTGCGTCCCGATGCGAAGAGTCAGGTCACCCTGCGCTACGAAAACGACAAGCCGGTCGCCATCGACGCCATCGTGCTCTCGACGCAGCACAGCGACGATGTCTCCACCAACACGCTTCGCGAAGCCGTGATGGAAGAGATCATCAAACCTGTTCTCCCCAAAAAATGGCTGCACCGCGGCACCAAGTTCCACATCAATCCGACCGGTCGCTTCGTCATCGGAGGTCCGGTCGGCGACTGCGGCCTCACCGGTCGTAAGATCATCGTCGACACCTACGGTGGCTTCGCCCGGCACGGCGGTGGCGCATTCTCGGGCAAGGACCCCTCGAAGGTCGACCGCTCGGCCGCCTATGCCGCGCGTTACGTGGCCAAAAATATCGTAGCCGCGGGTCTCGCGGACCGTTGCGAAGTTCAGGTGTCCTACGCCATCGGTGTCGCCAAGCCGACCTCGGTCATGGTCGAGACATTCGGCACCGGTAAGGTCTCCCGCGAGAAGCTCACCCAGCTCGTCGATCGACACTTCGATCTCACGCCGTACGGTCTGCGCGAAATGCTCAAGCTCGCCCGACCGATCTACCGCAAGACGGCCGCCTACGGCCACTTCGGTCGTGAGGACCGCGACTTCACCTGGGAGCGCACCGACCGTGCGGCCGCACTCGCCGCCGACGCCGGTCTCGGCAAGCGGGGGCGCCGCCGGGCATAATTAGAAAACCGCGTCCGCGAGGGGCGCTGCAGCACCGGGTTGGCCGGTGCCAGGCTCGCGGACCGGCGTACATCGTCAACGGCGCCCGTCAATCTTCAACCAAAGATTAACGGAGACCTGACATGAACGCTGTGATCAAGCCTTTGAAGGGCAAGGGCGACTTCCACGTCGCCGACCTCTCTCTCGCCGAGTGGGGCCGCAAGGAAATCCGCATCGCCGAGACCGAAATGCCGGGACTGATGGCGATCCGCGAAGAGTTCGCTCCCACCCAGCCGCTGCGCGGCGCCCGCATCACGGGCTCGCTGCACATGACCATTCAGACGGCCGTGCTCATCGAGACGCTGCAGGCGCTCGGGGCGCAGGTGCGCTGGGCCTCGTGCAACATCTTTTCGACGCAGGACCACGCTGCCGCGGCGATCGCCGTCAACGGCACGCCAGTATTCGCCTATAAAGGCGAGTCGCTCAAAGAATACTGGGATTTCACCCACCGTATCTTCGAGTGGCAGGACGGTGGTTACTCCAACATGATTCTCGATGACGGCGGCGATGCCACGTTGCTGCTGCACCTCGGCACCAAAGCCGAGAAGGACCTCTCGGTGCTCACCAATCCGGGCAGCGAAGAAGAGGAAGTCCTCTTCGCCTCCATTAAAGAAACACTCAAGCGCGACCCGAAGTGGTATTCGACGCGGATCAGCAAAATCCGCGGAGTCACCGAAGAGACGACCACCGGCGTGAAGCGCCTCTACCAGATGGCGAAAGACGGCGACCTCGCCTTCCCGGCCATCAACGTCAACGACGCCGTCACCAAGTCGAAGTTCGACAACCTCTACGGCTGCCGCGAGTCGCTGGTCGATGCCATCAAGCGTGCGACAGACGTCATGATCGCGGGTAAGGTGGCCGTGGTCGCCGGTTACGGCGACGTCGGTAAGGGCTCGGCGCAGGCGCTGCGCGCCCTCTCCGCCCAGGTCTGGGTCACGGAAGTCGACCCGATCTGCGCGCTGCAGGCGGCAATGGAAGGCTATCGCGTCGTCACGATGGAATACGCCGCCGACAAGGCGGACATCTTCGTGACCGCAACCGGCAACTTCCACGTGATCAACTACGATCACATGAAGCGCATGAAGGATCAGGCCATCGTCTGCAACATCGGGCACTTCGACAATGAAATCGACTGCGCCTCGTTGAAGCAGTGCACGTGGGAGAACATCAAGCCGCAGGTCGACCACGTGATCTTCCCCGACGGCAAGCGCATCACGCTGCTCGCCGAGGGTCGTCTCGTGAACCTCGGTTGCGGCACGGGTCACCCGTCGTACGTGATGTCGTCCTCGTTTGCCAATCAGACGATCGCGCAGATCGAGC
>JBEAXT010000196.1:0-9121 GCA_041159695.1 Pseudomonadota bacterium | reverse complement strand
AACCTCGAATACGCGCCGCTCTGTGAAGTCATGGGACGCGTGCCGTTTGCCGCCGAAGTGTTCAATTGTTCGGCGCCGGATACCGGCAATATGGAGGTCTTCGAGCGTTACGCGAGTGAAGCGCTCAAAGATCAGTGGCTCGAGCCCTTACTAAACGGTGAGATCCGCTCGGCGTTTCTCATGACCGAGCCTGAGGTCGCCTCCTCCGACGCCACGAACATCGCCTGTCGCATCGAGCGTGACGGCGATCAGTACGTCATCAACGGGCGCAAATGGTGGAGCTCAGGCGCGGGCGACCCCCGCTGCAAGGTCTATATCGTGATGGGGCGCAGCAACCCGGATGCGCCGGCACACGCGCAGCAAAGCATGATCGTGGTTCCGGCCGACACGCCAGGAATCAAGGTGCTACGCGCACTGCCCGTGTTCGGTTACGACGATGCGCCGCACGGACACATGGAAGTTTCGCTCACCGACGTTCGCGTACCCGCGGGAAACCTGCTGCTGGGCGAGGGTCGAGGCTTCGAGATCGCACAGGGACGCTTGGGTCCCGGACGAATCCACCACTGCATGCGATCGATCGGCGTTGCGGAGCGGGCGCTCGAACTCATGTGTGATCGGCTCGCGAGTCGCGTCGCATTCGGTAAGCCGCTTGCTACGCAAGGGGTTTGGCGCGAACGCATCGCCGAATCGCGTATTGCCATCGAGCAGGCTCGTCTACTCACGCTCAAGGCCGCGTGGATGATGGACGTCGCCGGAAACAAGGTCGCGCGTAATGAGATCGCCATGATCAAGGTGGTCGCACCGAATGTCGCCCTGCGCGTACTCGACTGGGCGATCCAGGCGCACGGCGGCGCAGGCGTGAGTGACGATTTTCCGCTCGCCTACGCCTACGCCTCGCAACGCACCTTGCGGCTCGCCGACGGACCCGACGAAGTGCATCGTGATGCTATCGCCAAAGGCGAGTTCCGTAAGTATCTCCCCCGCCCCTGAGGACCCTCGATATGAAGAATCTGTTTTCCGTCAAAGGAAAAGTAGTACTCGTCACCGGCGGCTCGCGCGGAATCGGCGAAATGATTGCAGCCGGTTTTCTCGCCAACGGCGCCAAGGTCTACCTCAGCGCACGCAAGGCCGATGTCTGCACGGAAACGGCGGCGCGTCTCGCGCGCGAACACGGGGGCCAGTGCGAGGCGTTGCCGGCTGACCTCTCGAAAATCGAGGGTGTTACGGCGCTCGCTAAAGCGCTCGCCGAACGCGAAACGCATCTTGACGTACTCGTCAACAATGCGGGCGCGTCGTGGGGCGCGCCGATCGACACTTTCCCCGAGGCGGGCTGGGATAAGGTCATGGACACCAACGTCAAAGGCGTGTTTTTTTTGACGCAGGCGGTGCTGCCGCTGCTGCGAGCGGCTGCGACCCGAGATAATCCGGCGAGAGTGATCAACATCGGCTCCATCGACGGTATCGGCAAGCCGCTATTCGAAACGTACTCGTATGGACCCTCCAAGGCAGCCCTTCACCATCTCACGCGCCTGCTCGCGGCGCGCCTGATCCGCGAGCACATCATCGTCAATGCGATCGCGCCGGGTCCTTTCCCGACGTGGATGCTGAGCACGGGCGTGGGTTTTGGCGGCAAGGTGGAAGGTGACGGCGTCGACTGGGATGCCGTCGGCCGAACCAATCCGAGCGGTCGCGTGGGGACGCCCGAGGACATCGCCGGACTCGCCCTGTTCCTGGCCTCGCGCGCTAGTGCCTACACCGTCGGCGAGGTGATCACCTGCGACGGCGGATTACTCGTCTCGCGCTGATGCGAAAAGCTCGCGGCATACGGTGGTGCCTCGCGTCCGTGGCGCTGCTCGTTGTCGTAGCCATCCTACCGGTCGCCGACGCCGCGACCACACGACCGAACATCGTCGTGATCGTGGCCGACGACCTTGGCTACAGCGATCTCGGATCGTTCGGCGGCGAGATCCCGACGCCTAACCTCGATGCCCTCGCCGCAGAGGGTACGCGCTTTTCGAGTTTTCACGTGTCGGGCGAATGCTCGCCGACCCGCGCCATGTTGCTCACGGGCATCCGCAGTCACCGAACCGGCGTGGGCGCGATGCGCGAATCGGTACCTCGATCGCTCGAGGGTCGTTCCGGGTATCTCACGGTACTCGATCGCAACGTCGTCACCGTGAGCTCGCTGCTTCAGCGCAGCGGCTATCGGACTTATGCCGTGGGCAAATGGCATGTCGGCAAGGAACCTCACAATTTGCCCCCTGCGCGCGGCTTCGACCGCTCCTTGATTCAGGGTGACAGCGGCTCGGATAACTGGGAGACGGGCCAACGTTATTTGGCGCTGACCGATCGCGTGTATTGGTTCGAGGATGGCCAACCCGCCACCATGCCGAGAGAGTTCTACTCGTCGCGCTTTTACGCGGACAAGGCGATCGACTACCTGAGGAACGACTGGGCAGCCCGCGGGTCCGACCGGCCACCTTTTTTTCTGTATCTCGCCTTTCAGGCAAACCATATCCCGCTGCAGGCCCCGCGCGAATTCATTGATCGACAGCGCGGTCGGTACGATGACGGATGGTCGGTGCTTCGCGAACGGCGTCACGCCCGAACCATGGAAATCGGGCTACTGCCCTCGGGGACGCCGCTCGGGGCGTGGCCCGGACTCGAAGATTGGAACGCACTCGATGCTGAGCGTCGGACCTACGAAGCGCGTCGAATGGAAGTCTACGCTGGCATGGCCGAAGCAATGGATCACGAGATCGGGCGCGTGCGCGAAACCCTTCGAGCGCTCGGTGCCGACGACAATACGCTTTTCATTTTTTTGTCGGATAACGGCGCAGAGCCGTCCGATCCCTACGAATACTGGAGCGGCCGCCTATGGCTCGCGACGCAGTACAACCGAGACCTCGACCAGCTGGGTGCGAAAGACGCGTACACGACGATCGGCCGTAACTGGGTGAGCGCTGCGGTTTCTCCGCTATCGACCCACAAGTTTTATGCCGGCGAAGGCGGACTGCGCGTTCCGCTTATCGTTCGCGCCCCTGCAACGATGGGCGGAAGCGATCGCCGCGGACGCATCGCTTCGCGCTTTACCCATGTCACCGACATCACACCCACGCTGCTCGATCTCGCCGGTGTGGCGCATCCGGGGACACCGGACGGGATCGAGCGCATGACGGGGCGTAGCCTGGTACCGCTCCTGCGCGATGCTTCCGCTGAGATTCGCGCACCCAACGAAACGCTGGGTTACGAACTCGCCGGGAATGCCGCACTGTTCGAGGGCGATCTCAAACTCGTCCGTAACTTGCCACCGGTTGGCAATGGCGAGTGGCAGCTGTTCGATATCGCGCGAGATCCCGGCGAAACGCAGAATCTACGAGCCGCGCAGCCTGCGGACTTTCAGCGTCTGCTCGCCGCTTATCAAAGATTTGAAGTCGAGGATGGTGTACTGCCGTTACCCGAGGGCTATCAACCGCAGCGCCAGGTGACGATCAACGCGTTGCGTCGCGTGATCCTGCCGCAGCTGCTCTGGCCCGCCGTCGCGGTGTCGATCTTTACAATACTTTGGGTGTTGATACGCAGACGCCGACGTCGCGCTTGATTTACAATGGGGTCCTCACGCAAGGACGCCGTATGATCCCCCACTGTTTTCGCAACTCGTTTCGCCTCGTGGCGCTGCCATGGGCTGCTGCGGCGAGCGCGCTCTTCGCGGGCGATGTCATCGCTCAGCAAGGGATGGACGATACCGCGCTCGAAGAGGTCGTCGTGACGAGTCGTCGCGAACTCGGCGCGGTGATCGGTGACATCACCCCTGAGTTCCAGTTGTCGGCGCAGGAGATTCGTGCACTCGGTGTCGGTTCGGTCGCGGAACTACTGACCGCGCTCGGGCCGCAACTCGGCAGCAACCGCGGACGCGGTGGCGGACGTCCTATCGTTCTCATCAACGGTGTACGCGCCTCCGGTTTTGCCGAGATCCGCGATATTCCGACCGAAGCCATCTTGCGCACCGATATCCTGCCCGAGGAAGTCGCCTTGAAGTACGGCTATCGGGCTGACCAGCGCGTCATCAACTTCGTACTGAGGCCGCGCTTTCGCGCGTTCACCGCCGAAGCGGGCGCACGAGGTACATCGGACGGAGGCCGCGAAGGCCTCGATCTCGGCGGCAACTGGTTGCGCATCCAACAAGATGATCGACTTCAGTTCGATCTCAAGGCGCGTCGCGAGGAAGGATTACTCGAAAGCGAGCGACGCATCGTCGGCGCCGACGGCACGCCGAACGCCGATGCGGCGTTTCGCTCACTCGCGCCGACCATCGATCAGGTGACGGCCAACGCCGTAATCGCCAAGCCGTTCGCGGAGGGCTCCTCGTTCACGATCAATGCTTCGTTCGACGACACTCGGCAGCGCTCTTTGCTCGGCCTTCGACCCTCGCCTGCCGGTCCGATCCCCCTACGACGAGACACTGGCTCGAGCGAGGCGCGCTTGAGCGGGTTGCTGCAAGGTACGCGCTCCGGCTGGCGATGGTCGTCAAACCTCAACGTCGAACGTAACGACTCCACCACCGAAACCGGTGGCGAGACGCTCGCCGGTCGATCGCGCAACGACACGCTCGACATCGATCTCGTCGCGAACGGGTCACCTGTCGATCTCCCTGCAGGGCCACTCAACATCACCCTCAAAGCGGGCGCCAGCACGCGCAGCATCGACAGCGTCTCGACGCGTCTCGGTAACACGCTCTTCACCGATCTATCCCGGCAGCAACAAGACGCTCAACTCAATCTCGATTTGCCGATCTGGCGTAGCGACGTCGAGCGGGCGGCGCTCGGTGCCTTGGGTGCTAACTTCAATTACGCGGTCGAAGAGATCTCCGACGTCGGCTCGCTCCGCACACTCGGCTACGGTCTCAACTGGTCGATCGCTCGCCAGCTCCGGGTCATCCTCTCGGTCACTGACGAAGAAGGCGCGCCCTCCATGCAACAGCTGGGTGGCGCAGTCCTCTCGACTCCGTTCTCGCGCGTGTTCGACTCGGTACGAAACGAGACGGTCGATGTGACGCGCATCACCGGGGGCAACCCCCTGCTCTCACCCGACCGACGCGAAGTTTTCAAAATCGGCATCGGCTCACGACCGTTCGAAGACATCGACTTCGACATCAACGCCGATTACGTACGAACGCGCGCACGCAACATCATCTCTGGCTTGCCCCTTGCGACACCCGACCTCGAGAGTGCGTTTCCGGAACGCTTTCAGCGCGATGCCTCGGGCAAACTCACGAGCCTGGATGCTCGCGCCTTGAATCTTTTGAGTCGTGATCGCGAAGAGCTTCGGTTCACCCTCAACCTCAGCCGTCCGTGGGGTCCCCAGCCCGAAGCACCCTTCCCTGCGCAGCGCGGCGGCGGGAATCGCCAAGGGGGCGAGGGTCGCGGACCCGCCCCACCAGCAGCGATGCCGCCGGCAGCGATTCCGCCCGCATCAACGCCTTCCGCTTCAACGCCAGCGCCCAATCCGGCCTCACCGGAAGACGACGCCGCCCGTCGAGCGAGAATGGCGCAGATCGGCGAGCGCTTTCTCGCCTTCGCGCGTCGCGGCAGTGCGCAGTTCACGCTCACGTACACGCAGCGACTCCAGGACGAAATCGCTCTTGCACCGGGTGTGCCCATCCTCGATCTGCTCGATGGCGATTCGCTGTTCGATACGGGTGCCGCGGCGCGGCACGAGCTCGAAGTGGCCGTGGGCGCAAACCGGGACGGCTTCGGTGGCCGTCTCGTCACGAATTGGCGCAGTAGCAGCCGCGTGGCGAGCTCGGTGGCGGCGCAGCGGGGCGACCTCGAATTCGCCTCACTGACCACCCTGAACCTGCGTGTCTTCGCCGATCTCGGTTTGCAGCCCTGGGCTCGCGACTACCCTTCCCTGCGCGGCGCACGCGTCAGCCTCGTGATCGGCAATCTGTTCAACGAGCGGCAGTCCGTGCGAGCGCAGAACGGCACGGTCCCCGTCATTTACCAACCGGACTTGCTCGACCCCCAAGGGCGAACGCTGCGCCTCACCTTCCGCAAACTCTTCTTCCCGACGTTTCAACCGCCCGGAGGTCGCGCGGGCTGACGCGGGCTGCGATAATGCGGACGACTCCTCGTTCCGCAGGCCCGCCATGCTCGAGACTCTCACTCGCGTTCCTCCCGATCCCATCCTCGGCGTTTCCGCCGCCTTTCAAAAAGACGACTCGCCGGACAAAGTCGATCTCGGCGTCGGGGTGTACAAGGACGAGTCTGGTAAGACACCGATCCCGAGGGCCGTGAAACGCGCCGAGCAAGAGATGCTCGCGGGTCAAGTCACCAAAACCTATCTCTCGCCCATCGGCAACCCCGCCTTCAACGCTCAAGTCGCCGCACTCACCTTCGGCAGTGATCTCGCAGGGCGCAAGACCGACCTTTCTTTGGCGCAAGCGCCCGGTGGCAGCGGCGCACTGAGACTCGGCGCGGAGCTCTTGATGGCCGCGCGCCCTGGCTCGAGCATTCACGTCAGCGACCCGACCTGGGCAAACCACGTTCCACTACTCGGCAATGCGGGCCTTCGACTCGAAAAGTATCCGTACTACGACGCGACGAACAACGCGCTCGCCTTCGATCGCATGATCGAATACTTTGATGCGCTACCCTCCGGCTCGATCGTCTTGCTGCACGCCTGCTGCCACAACCCGACCGGTCAGGACCTCGACGCCTCCCAGTGGGCGGCTGTCGCGGAAGTCCTGGCACGGCGGCGACTCATTCCTTTCATGGATATGGCCTATCACGGGCTCGGCGAAGATCTCGATCGCGACGCCGCTTCGATTCGCCTGATCGCCAAAGCAGTTCCCGAGCTACTGGTCGCGGTCTCTTGCTCGAAGAACTTTGGACTCTATCGCGAGCGCACCGGCATGCTCGCCGTGCTGTCGGCCGGTAGTGAACCCGCAGCGATCGTCACCGGCCATCTCGGTCGCCTCGCCCGCACGGTGTGGTCGATGCCGCCGGACCACGGCGCCGCCATCGTCGATCGCGTCTTATCCCAGCCCGACCTGCGCCAGGACTGGATGACGGAGTTACGTCATATGGCCAACCGCATCAATTCGCTGCGGACCTTGCTCGCGGACCGACTCACCGCGGCCAGTCAGCGCGACTTCGGCTGGATCAAGGCTCAACGCGGTATGTTCTCGCGCTTGCCCCTCACCGCCGAGCAAGTCGTCACGGCGCGCGAAGCGCTGCACATCTACATGGCACCCGATGGACGCATCAATATCGCGGGCGTGAGCCCCGCTAACGTCGAGCACGTCGCCACCGGTCTCGCCTCCGTGATGCGCGGATAGCGAACGTGAGCTCGGCAACACTCGCGGGAGATCCGGCGGCTGCACTCAGCGAACCCGCGCTACGCGCGTGGTGGATGCCCTTCACGCACAACCGTCATTTCAAGGCGCATCCCCGCCTCATTACCTCGGGGAAAGGCGCCTATTACACGCTGGCAGACGGTAATCGTGTTTTTGACGGACTGTCGGGGCTGTGGTGTTGCCCACTCGGGCACTCGCCCGATCGAGTGGTACAAGCCGTGCAACGCCAGGTGGCCACGCTCGATTTCAGTCCGAGCTTTCAAATGGGGCATCCGGCTGCGTTTTCGCTTGCAGAACGTATTGCGCGATTCGCCTCGCGCCCGAATGATCGCGTGTTTTTCGTCAACTCCGGCTCGGAAGCCGTCGACACCGCTCTAAAAATTGCCGTCGCCTATCATCGTGCGCGCGGCGAAAGCTCACGCACCCGAATCATCGGGCGAGAACGCGGTTACCACGGTGTCGGGATGGGCGGCATTTCGGTCGGCGGGATCCTCGCCAACCGCAAGATGTTCGCCCCGCTCATGATCCCGGGCGTCGATCACCTGCCCCATACCTTTGACCCGAAGCAGATGGGGTATTCGCGCGGTCAGCCCGAATGGGGTGCACATCTCGCCGATGAACTCGAGCGCCTCGTCGCGCTTCACGATGCGAGCAACATCGCCGCCGTCATCGTCGAACCGATGCAAGGTTCCACGGGCGTCATCGTACCGCCGCGCGGCTATCTGCAGCGGCTGCGCGAGATCTGCACGCGCCACGGAATACTGCTCATCTTTGACGAGGTCATCACGGGCTTCGGACGTCTCGGGACACCCTTTGCCGCCGATTTCTTTGGCGTAAAACCCGATCTCATCACGTTCGCCAAAGCCGTCAACAACGCAGCGGTTCCCTTGGGAGGCGTCCTCGCCTCCGAGGCGATCTATGACGCGTTCATGACCGGCCCCGAGCATCTCATCGAGTTTTTTCACGGCTACACATATTCGGCACATCCACTCGGAGTCGCCGCAGCGCACGCCACGCTCGATGAACTACTCGAGCATCGTTTGATCGAGCGGGCCGCCACGCTCGCACCCGTCCTCGAAGAGGCCGTGCATTCGCTTCGGGGCGAGCCTCTCGTCGCCGATATCCGTAATCTCGGCTTGGCGGCGGCCATCGATGTGACGCCAGTTCCCGGCAAGCCCGCGTTGCGAGCGTTTCAGGTGTTCGAACAGGCGTTGTCGCGCGGCCTGCTGCCCCGCTTTACGGGCGAGACGATCGCGCTCGCTCCGCCCTTCATTTCGACCGAAGACGAAATCCGAAACGCCGTCGAAATTTTGCGTACGGCGTTGCGCGCCGCCGCTTAAATCGCGCAGCTCACGCCGGTGCCACCGAGGCCGCAATAGCCGTTCGGATTCTTGGCGAGATACTGCTGGTGATAGTCCTCAGCATAAAAGAATTCGGGCGCCGCGATCACTTCTGTGGTGATGGCGCCGAACCCGCGACCCGCAAGACTCGACTGATAGCGATCGCGACTCGCGGTGGCTTCCGCGAGCTGCGCCTCGCTCGTGCAGTAGATGACCGAGCGGTACTGCGTGCCGATATCGTTGCCCTGACGCATGCCCTGCGTCGGATCGTGGCGCTCCCAAAAGGCACGCAGCAGTTCGCCGTACGACACCTGGGCCGGATCGAAGACGACTCGCACCACCTCGGCATGCCCGGTCAGCCCGCTGCAAACCTCTTCGTAGGTGGGATTTGGCGTGTAGCCTCCCGCATAGCCGACGGCGGTGG
>JBEAXT010000174.1:0-5303 GCA_041159695.1 Pseudomonadota bacterium | reverse complement strand
GACGTCCAAATTTTTTGACCGTTGACGAGGTAGTGATCTCCCCGATCTTCGGCACGCGTCATGAGACTCGCGAGGTCGGAGCCCGAGTTCGGCTCCGAATAACCTTGGCACCATCGAATCGCACCACGCGCGATGTCGGGCAGAAAACGGCGGCGTTGCGCATCGGTGCCGAACTTGAAGAGCACGGGCGAGAGCATGCTGATGCCGAAGCTGAAGAGCGGTTGTTGCGCCCCGATTCGGCGCATCTCGTCGCGGAGGATCGCTGCCTGCTCACGCGTCAGCCCGGCACCGCCGTACTCGACGGGCCATTCGGGTACCGTCCAACCCCGCGAGGCCATGGCCGCACACCACGCCGGTTGATCGGGATGCCAGACTTTGGCGCGTCGCCCGCCACCGTAGAGATGCGAAATCTCGGGGGGCGCCACACGCATCGAAGGCGGACAATTCGCGGCGAGCCAGGCTCGCACCTCGTCACGAAAGGAATCGCTCATGGCTCATTATCCGTCACTTTCTGATACTTTTGCGACGCCCTTCATGAGTACGTCACCGATCCAAAGCCTGCGTTTCAATACGCCGAGCGACATCACGTTCGGTATCGGCTGCCTTCGCGATCTCGGCACGCTCGCCGCGCAGAGCGGCATTCGTCGGGCCTTGCTCGTCACCGATCAGGGCATCGCCTCGCGCGGCATGCACCGCGCCGCATGCGAGAGCCTTAAGTCCGCAGGCATCGTAGTCACCGCGTACGAGGACGTCGTCGCAGACCCACCGGTCGAGGTCATCCTTGCCGCCACCGCCCTCGGTGCGCAGGCCGACTGCGATGGCGTCATCGGTTTCGGGGGCGGCAGCAGCATGGATACCGCCAAACTCGTCGCGACCCTCCTCTGCAACGAGCAGCCGCTCGAGGCGATGTACGGCGTCGATAAGGTTCGCTCGCGTCGCAAACCGTTGATCCAGGTGCCGACCACCGCCGGCACGGGCTCCGAAGTCACCATGATCTCGGTCGTGACGACGGGTGCGAACACCAAACAAGGCGTGGTCAGCCGCACCCTGCTCGCCGATCGCGTACTGCTCGACCCCGAACTCACCGTCTCGATGCCCGCACACGTGACGGCCGCCACGGGTATCGACGCCATGGTCCACGCGATCGAGTCGTACACCAGCGCCCGACTCAAAAACCCGATGTCTGATTTCTTTGCACGCGAGGCCCTGCGCTTGCTCGCGGCGAACATCGCACAGGCCGTGCGGACGCCCGAAGATTTACAGGCCCGTAGTGCGATGCTGCTCGGTGCCATGTATGCCGGCCAGGCCTTCGCCAACGCGCCGGTCGGCGCCGTGCACGCGCTCGCCTACCCGCTCGGCGGGAACTATCACATCCCGCACGGACTGAGTAATTCTTTGGTACTGCCGCACGTGCTGCGCTTCAACGCACCGGCCGCAGAGCCGATGTACCGCGAGCTTCTGCCGATCGTCGTAGGCTCAAGCGCAGCACAAAGTCTTACATCACGGGGCGAAATGAGCGTCGCCGCGAACGCCGGCAACGCAGCCGAACAACTCGCCGCGCATTGCCTAACACTCGCCAAAGACTTGGGACTGCCGACCCGTCTGCGCGAGCTCGACATCCCGCAGGGCGATCTACCTAAACTCGCGAGCGAGTCGATGCTGCAGCAGCGCCTGCTCGTCAACAACCCGCGCCCCGTCACCGAGACCGACGCCATCGCCCTCTACGAACAAGCTTACTGAGCATCGCTATGACCGAACCCCGACAAACCCGCGCCGATTATGTTTATTTCGAGACCATGACGACGCGCTGGATGGATAACGACGCCTACCGACACATCAACAACGTCGTGTACTACAGCTTCTTCGACACCATCGCCAACAATTATTTGATGAAGGCGGGCGTACTCGACATCGATCGATCACCCGTGATCGGGTTCATCGTGGCCTCCGCGTGCCACTACAAGAAACCCCTCGCCTATCCCGCCAAAGTCGATGCTGCGTTCCGGGTCAACCGCATCGGTACGAGCTCCGTCGAGTACGGCGTCGCCGTGTTCGCCGAGGGTGATGACGAGCCCGCGGCGTACGGGACCTTCACCCACGCCTTCGTCGATCGCGCGAGCAGTAAATCGGTGCCGATTCCCGCAGAGACGCGGGCGGTCCTCGAGAAAGCGCGGGTTGAAGGTCGCTGAGCGGCGAGAGGTAATTGGCGGAGAGAGAGGGATTCGAACCCTCGAAGGGCTTTTGGCCCTTACGCCCTTAGCAGGGGCGCGCCTTCGACCACTCGGCCATCTCTCCGCGGCGCGGAGCCGGGATGATACCCGATGGTCAGGCCCGCATGCCGCCCTGTTCGCGGGGCGGGTTGTCGGCAGGCCCCTCGGATTTGATCCGCTCGAAAATTTCCTCGCGGTGCACGGCCACGTTCTTGGGCGCGTTGATGCCCACGCGTACCTGATTGCCCTTGACGCCGAGGATGGTGATCGAGACTTCTTCGCCGATCATGACGGTCTCGCCGACGCGTCGAGTGAGAATGAGCATGTGAGCCCCCTTTTAGGCGCTCTTTCGAGGCCGCCGAACTCGGGACACCGCACCCCCTGTGGGATCCCGCCGACGGCCTGACTTCCATGGCAGGCGCCTTCCAGTCCGAAGATAGAAGAAACCGCCGAGGCCGTCTACCGCAATCGACCCGGATCCCCGCTCTCGGGCCTCAGGCCCCCAATTTTTGACGGACGTAGCCGGCGACGCCGGCGAGTGCCGCCTCGAGCTTCGAGGCATCGGTGCCCCCAGCCTGGGCGAAATCCGGTCGGCCGCCGCCGCGACCCCCAACCTGTGCCGCCACGTGACCCACGATTTCGCCGGCCTTGATCCGACCGACCTCGCCGGCCGTCACTCCGGCCACCAGCAACACCTTGCCCGCGGCATCGACCGAGGCGAGCACGATCACGGCTTTTTTGAGACGGTCCTTAAGTTGGTCGACCGCGTTGCGCAGCGCGCCGACATCCGCTCCGTCCACAGTGGTGGAGACGACCTTCAAATCGCCGATCTCGACGGCGCCGGCGGCAAGGTCGGTGCCCTGGCCCGACGCAAGCTTATCGCGCAAGGTTCGGGTCTCTTTCTCGAGCTGGCGGATGCGTTCGAGCGCATCGCGCACTTTGGTGCCGAGATCGTCGCGGCTGCCACGCACGAGCGCGGCGAGGTCGCGAACGAGCGCATCGCTCGTCTCGATCTCGGCGAGCGCACCCTCGCCCGTCACCGCTTCGATGCGGCGTACGCCCGAAGCGACACCGCTCTCGGCAATTATTTTGAAGAGACCGATGTCGCCGGCGCGGCCCACGTGTGTGCCACCACACAATTCCATCGAAAACTCACCAATGCGCAGCACGCGCACGTTCGAGGTGTACTTCTCACCGAATAACGCCATGGCGCCGGCGGCGACGGCCTCGTCGTAGGCCATCTCGCGCGTCTCGGCGGGCGCATTGAGGCGGATCTGCTCGTTGACGCGACGCTCGATGCGTCGAAGTTCTTCGGCACTGACCGCCTGAAAGTGTGAGAAGTCGAAGCGCAGTCGATCAGACGCGACGAGCGAACCCTTCTGTTGCACGTGCGTGCCGAGCACTTCGCGCAGCGCCGCATGCAAGAGATGCGTGGCGGAATGGTTGAGCGCCGTTGCTCGCCGCAGTTTGGCGTCGACCTCGGCGTCGAGCGTCATCCCCTCGCGAATCGGCTGACTGTCGCCAGCAACGCGCCCAATGTGCGAGTGCGCGCCGCCCGTGCCGCGCTTCTGGGTATCTTCGACGATGAATCGGCAGCCTGCGGCGCGAAGCTCTCCGGCATCGCCCACCTGACCGCCCGACTCAGCGTAGAACGGCGTGCGCTCGAGAATGACCTCACCCTGCTCGCCCGCCTTTAATTCTTTGACGAGCACACCGTCACGCAGTAGCGCGATCACACGTGACTGGTCTCGCGTACCGTCATAGCCGCAGAACGTCGTAGCGAGATCGATCTGCGCGCCGCCGCGCAGGTCGACGCCGAAGCGGCTCGCCGCACGAGCCCGTTCGCGTTGCGCTTCCATCGCCGCCTCGAACCCTGCGCTGTCGATGCCGACGTGGCGCTCGCGCGCGACGTCGGCCGTGAGATCGGCGGGAAAACCATAGGTGTCGTAGAGGCGAAACACTGTCTCGCCGTCGAGTACGTGCGTGGTACCCGCCTTCGCAGGCTGCTTCACGAGACGATCGAGCGCCTCCGTCAATAACGCCATGCCGGTGTTCAACGTCTCGGCGAAGCGCTCCTCCTCTTGCAACAACACGCGCCGCGCGTGATCGGCTCCGGCGCGCAGCTCCGGATACGCCTCGCCCATCTGGGCTTCGAGTGCGGAGACGAGCTTGTGGAAGAAAGCGCCGTTGATGCCAAGCTTATGGCCGTGACGGATCGCGCGACGAATGATGCGACGCAGTACGTAGCCCCGCCCCTCGTTCGAGGGCAGCACACCATCGACGATGAGGAAGGTACACGCGCGGATATGATCGGCGATGACTCTGAGCGACGGATTGCTGAGATCTTGCGTGTCCGCGAGTTTGGCAGCCGCGCGCACGATGTCGCCGAAGAGGTCGATATCGTAATTATTGGTGACGCCCTGCATCACCGCTGATAAACGCTCTAGACCGGCTCCGGTGTCGACCGAAGGCTTCGGCAGCGGGGTCAGCGTGCCGTCGGCCGAACGCTCGTACTGCATGAACACGAGGTTCCAGATCTCGACGTAACGATCGCCGTCCTCATCGGGCGAACCCGGCGGACCCCCGGGGATGTGTTCGCCATGGTCATAAAAGATTTCGCTGCACGGGCCACAGGGTCCGGTATCGCCCATCGCCCAGAAGTTCGATTTCTCGCCAAGACGCGTGAGCCGATTGGCGGGAACGCCGATTTCTTTGATCCAGATGTCGGCGGCTTCGTCGTCGTCTTGGTAGACGGTCACCCAAAGGCGGTTCGGGTCGAGCTTGAGTGTGCCCGTGACGAAGTCCCAGGCGAAACGGATGGCATCGCGCTTGAAGTAGTCGCCGAACGAGAAGTTACCGAGCATCTCGAAGAACGTATGGTGGCGCGCGGTGTAGCCGACATTCTCGAGATCGTTGTGCTTACCACCCGCGCGCACGCAACGCTGCGAGGTGGCGGCGCGAACGTAGTCTCGCTTGTCCTTACCGAGAAAGACGTCCTTAAACTGCACCATACCGGCATTGGTGAAGAGCAGAGTCGGGTCATTGCCCGGGACGAGAGAACTCGAGGCAATCACGGCATGGCCGCGAGCCTTG
>JBEAXT010000124.1:0-19021 GCA_041159695.1 Pseudomonadota bacterium | reverse complement strand
CGTATCCCATTTCTTCTCGTTCTTTTCGGCGTTCTCGGTGGATTGACGGCCTTTGGCCTCGTAGGGCTTTTCATTGGCCCCGTCATCCTCGCCGTGCTGATGGCCATCTGGCGCGAGTGGCTCGCAGAGAAGCGATCGCAATCGATCATCGAGGATACGACGCTGCGTTGATCGCAGCACACCAGACTTCGCGTTAGGTCGTAGCGAGCGTGAGCACGCGAGGCGTTTCTGGAGCCTGGTATTGCCGCATGCGTCGAATGAGCAGATCAGGATCATCCTCAATCATCAGCATGTCGCGAACACCCTGACGCAAAAATCCTTCGCGATCGACATGATCGAGAAAGTGGGTCAGGCGGTCGTAGAAGCCGTCGACGTCGAGTAATGCACAGGGTTTTCCGTGAAGGCCGAGATGACCCCAAGTCCACACTTCGAATAATTCCTCGAGGGTCCCGACGCCGCCGGGTAAGGCGATGAATCCATCCGACAGCTCTGCCATCAGCGCCTTGCGTTCGTGCATAGAATCGACGACGCGGAGGTCTTCGATTTTGCGGTGCGCCACTTCGCGTTCGACAAGATTTTGAGGAATCACGCCGATCACTTCGCCGCCGCCGTTGCGGACGGCATCTGCAATGACGCCCATCAGCCCGATTCCGGCACCACCGTAAACGAGTCCGATGTCGGCGCGGACCAAAGCGTGGCCTAGCGTTTCGGCGGCCTCACGATAGCGAGGTCCGTTACCGGCATTCGCTCCGCAAAATACACAGAGTCGCTTCAAACGATTATCTCCCATCAAAAAAGTTTAGCAGTGCTACGGACCATCGTGACTCTGCTTCTTGCAATAGCCGAAAGTGGGTTGTCTTCAAGGCTTCAGCTGCGCGGACTGTAGATTCACGTAACGGGTCGATAGACGATACGGCGAGTAGCACCGGCAGGTCGGCTAAGCCCATCGCCGCTTTGATCTTACGGCGCCAAGGGTATGAATATTGGGCTTTGAGTGCACGCTGCCAGCCACCGTTTGACCGAAAGAGCTCGAGTACATGTTGCTGAATTCGGACAGGATCGATCTGCGGCTCTTGTTTTATCGCAGAACGGCCACGACGGTCGTACCAAGGCCAAAACAATCCCTGATCTCGTAGGGTATGCCAAGCGTGCAACAAATATCCGCCGAACCAGTCAGGCTCTATAGAGGGTATCCCCTGCGACTTGAACGTTTCTGCATGTGTGCCTTCCAGGTCAGCAACACCAAGTAAGACGAGAGCATTTGTGGTTTGTCGATAACGCAACGCGAGCTCAAGTCCGACGAGCCCTCCAAATCCGAGACCCACGACATCGACACAATCCAGTTTTAGGGCGGAAAGCGCACGATGGACAATGGCCGCGTAGTCAGCGATCGAGGGGCTACGGGACTGCAGCAGATTGTCGGATTCCCCGTGACCGGGTAGTTCGATTGCGAGGATGGGGCGCTTTGCGATGAATCCGCGCGCGATCGATTCGACAGAGTCTATTGAGCCCAACGCATCATGCAAGATGACAACGGGTCGACCGGTACCCTCAGAGTTTTTGAGGATGCGGAGTTGACCGCCTCTCACGTCGACATAGTCTCGGATCATCCGTCCCCGAAGAGCGACAGGGGCGACTGGCTTCGGCGCTTTCGGCGGTCGATGGGCAGCGATGTAGAGTCGACACAGATCGTGAGTTTCATCGAGATCACCGCCGCGTTGAACGGTGACACGTCGACTGGTTCGCTTGATACGGACCAAATGCGACGACAAGACATCGCTAGCATATGCAGTGACCAGCATGGGCGTCGGCATTCGTTGTAGCGTACGCGCCGACGACATCGTAAAAGCAGCGCGATAGCCGACACGGTAATGATCTCCCGATCGCATGAAGTCGAGTAGGGCGGCGTGCAGCACATCGGGTGGCGCTACGTCGCTATACAGCCTGTTTGCGAGAGACTTCGCGTACCACGGAAAGAAAATCGATTGTTCACGCATTCGCGCCCACAACCACGCGAGATGTGATCCATCCCACGACGGTTTGAATGGCGGAAGGTACCGACGAACGATATCCCGCTTCTCCGTTTCCGACATCATCACGTAGCCGTTAGCGACGGCACACACGATGCGTTCGGGATACGCGGCGGCGATCGCGCCGGAAATCATTGCGCCGGTATGAAATCCGTAAACAGCTGCGCGCTCGACTCCCAAGGCATCCATAAACTCGATCGCGGCATCCGCAAAGTCGCTCATCGATGCGGTTTTGACACCGAGCGGATCTGAGAGCCCGAAGCCCGGAGAGTCTGGGGCGATGCAGGTGAAGTGAGATTTCCAGCGCTGCATCGTCGCGATCATGTCGCGGGACGATAGTGGCGACTGATGAAACAGAATCACGAGTGGTCCAGCGCCAGTACGACGATAGTGCACCTGTCGCGCGCCCCATCGCCCCGTGGTGATGGTTGCAAAATGACGGGTGATAGCCGAGCCGGGCATGAGACACTCCGCAGGCGGATTCGCTGATGCAACTTACCACCGCTTCATGAGCCAATCGACCGATCCTGCAGAAAGGTCCACCGATAGGACGTCGGAGTCGGACCGGGTCGGAATGCGTGCTGCGCTCGCGTATCCGGATTTTCGTCGTTTCGCTCTCGGTCGATTCGTGGCGACGATGGTCTGGCAGATGCTCGGGGTCGCGGTCGGCTGGCAGGTGTACACGACGACCCGCGATCCGCTCGACCTTGGTCTCGTTGGCCTCGCTCAGTTTCTGCCCTTCTTTGCGCTGGTGCTGCCGGCCGGACAACTCGCAGATCGCACCGACCGTCGGATCGTCATGCTGATCGCTTACGCCATCGATGCGGCATGTATCGCGGTCCTCATCGCGTTTTCCTTGAGCGGTAGCCAAGAGGTGCTTTGGGTATTCGTCGCGATGGCCTTACTGGGTGCTGCACGCGCGTTGTGGATGCCGGCGGGGCAGGCCATGGTTGTCAATCTTGTCCCGACAAAGGTCTTCCCTTCAGCAGTGGCCCTAAATTCGATGTTGTTCGAGGCTGCCGTAATTATCGGACCTGCATTAGGCGGTCTGATCTATGCGTTGGGGGAGACGCACGGAGAACCCGTCGGTGCGTTGCTCGTATATGTCGTCTCTCTGGTGCTGATCGCCTTCGTCACACTTCTATTTGTACGAATTCGACCGCGACCGATGAGCTATCGACGAGGATCGGGATCCTGGCGCGAACTGACGGAGGGGCTGCGCTTCGTATTCCAACGGAAGACGGTACTCGGAGCCATCTCTCTCGATTTGTTTGCAGTGCTTTTTGGCGGTGCAACGGCTTTGCTGCCGATGTTTGCTGCCGACATCCTCAAGGTCGGTCCAGAGGGACTTGGTCTATTACGAACAGCCCCGGGAGTGGGCGCAGCCTTGGTTGCGATTTGGCTCGCGCGGCGGCCCATTTCCCGTCACGTCGGCCCGTCGATGTTTGGCGGCGTAGCCATATTTGGTATTGCGACGATTGTTTTCGGTCTGTCGACGTCGTTTTGGCTGTCGATGGCCGCGTTGGTTTGTCTCGGTGCCGGCGACATGGTCTCGGTCTTCGTGAGGCATCTATTGGTTCAGCTGGAAACGCCCGATGAGATTAGAGGACGGGTGAGCGCCGTGAGCGCAATGTTCATCGGCGCCTCCAACGAATTGGGCGAGTTTGAATCGGGGCTCACCGCCAGCTGGTGGGGCCCGGTACGTGCGGTGACGTACGGAGGAGTCGCGTGTCTCGTGGTCGTCGCGGGTTATCTGAAGCTTTTCCCGGAGTTGCGACGTCTCGATCGCTTTCCCCAGCCGCCCTAATTCCCAAATAGCTGTGAACTTTTGCAAAGGCGGGCGTCTCGGGAACCGCGCCGAGGCACGGCCGGTCAATTGTGAGGGGTGCATGGCATACTCGTCCCTCACCCTGGGGAGCCCGAAAAGATGTATTCCGGAGCCGTCCTACTACTGCTTCTGACCGTCACCTTTATGGGGCTCGGTGGCTGCATGAGCGCCCGAATCGAGGAGTCGCGCGAACTGCCGACCCAAATCGCCTCCGGTGAAGCGGTGGTGATCCTGGCGAAGCCTCAGATCGAGGGCACCTCGGCTGAGGACGAGTTCATGGACTGCGTCGGGCGCGGACTGGCCAGCGGCCCAAACCCGATTCCGGTCCACGACAACAATCGTTTCGTGGATAGCCTTTTCCCGTGGTTCGAGCCCGCGACGGCGCCCTCGCGCCCTGAGGCGGTAACGCAGCTATTGGCGAGACCCGGCGTGAGCGAGAGGGTTGCCGAGTCTGGCGTACGGTATCTGGTGTGGTTGGATGGCGGCACCCGAAAGATCGACGGCGGCGGCAGCATTGCCTGTGGTGCAGCACCGGGTGCCGCAGGATGTATCGGCTTCGGTTGGTGGGAGAACGAGTCGAGTTTCGAGGCGACGATCTGGGACTTGAAACAAGCGAAATCCGCCGGAACTGTGGGTACGAACGTCTCGGGCACCTCGGCGATCGTCGGTGCGGTGGTTCCGCTGCCGTTCATTGCACGCGTCGAAAACACGGCATGCAATCGGCTGGCGGATCAACTCCAAAGTTTTTTCAAGGGTGGCGGTTGAGCGATTCGAGACCCTCATGAAGATCAAAGATATTGTGATAACGGCCGTCTTGATTCCGATCGCTCTCGTGGGCTGCGGAACGATGCCGTCTAGCCCGGGCGGATCGACCGGCTCACCCAGCGGATCATCGGGCAGTGGCTCATCGAGTAGTGGCTCGTCGGGCGGCATCGTAATGGGAGGAGGTTCCACGGGACGCAGTTCCTCTCCCCGTAGTGGCTCCGAGAGCGGCTCTGAGAGTGGTTCCGACAGCAGCGCCGACCGCGGCACTAATAATTCTGGCGATGAAGAGGCGACGACTGCCGACGAGCGCAGCGGAACGCTCGGGAAAGCGCTCGACGATTCTCTCGGCGAATTCGACAAGACGCTCGCGGAGGAGCAGCAGCGCACTGCAGCGGAGCGTGACGCTCGAGCAGCCGATCGTGCGGTGACCGCTTCAACCCAAGAGGCTGAAGGCGGAATCGGCCGACGTGAAGGCGATTTACGTTCTGAGCGCGCTGGGCAGTCTGGCTCTGGTGGCGGTGCCGAGACGAGCGGCGATCGTCAGGATCGAGGCACCGTTGCCGGCGGTAGTGGAGCGCCCGATCGGAGTACCCCTTCCGGCGAAGATGACGACATCGTCGCCCGACGATTACGTCGTGCCGCCGAGCAGGAAACAGATCCGGAACTGAAGGAAAAGCTCTGGAAGGAATACATGGAGTACAAGCGTAATGTTCAGGGCAAGCGTTAAAGAAACGCCGTCAGCTCGCACTCTTCGAGCGCTGACCGTCGTCACGCTGGCACTCGCTGCATTGACCGGCTGTGTCGTACAGGAGACGCGACCGCTTCCCAAATTGGAGGCGGTACAAGCCAAAGAGCAAATTGCCGAGTCCGAGTTGCTCGACGTCGCCGTTCAGCATTTCGATGCCAATATCCCCGAAGCTCTCAAAGATAACGAAGAGGCGTTAGACAAGCGTCGAATCTATCCAGACGTCCGTAAAGCCGAATCCCGATTACTTGCCAACCGACTCAAGACCACCTTGGAAACCTCCGGCCAATGGGGCGCTGTCCGGGTGGTGCCCGACGGCGTTCGATTCGTCGACGTCGTGGTCTCGGGAAAGATCCTCGAGTCGACGGGGGCTCGACTCGAAATAGAAATCCGCGCCATCGACGCTGCAGGCAGAGTCTGGATCAATGACCGCATCTACTCGGGCGATGCCGATCTGGGCTCCTACAAAACCGACTCGGCGATGCGCGCACGCGATCCCTTCAAGAACGTTTACGTACAGATCGCCGACGATCTTTTGATTGCGCGTCAGCGTCTGTCTGCCACCGAACGGCAGGATATTCGCAAGGTGGCGTTACTTCGATTTGCCGGCGATCTCGATCCCCGTTCGTTCGATAGTTATCTGATCAAAGATAAAGATGGAATCTCGCGAGTGGCGCGCCTGCCAGCCAAGGATGATCCGGCGCTCGCGCGCATCGAACGAATTCGCGAGCGTGATTCGGGTGTCATCGATACGCTCGACGGCTACAGCGAACAGTTCTCCGAAAACCTCTTCGAGTCTTATGGGGGCTATCGGCGCACGAGTCGCGAGGCAATCGAGAAAGAAGATAAGGCGCGTGCCCAAGCGACGGCTCGAACTGCGTTGGGTGCGGCGGCGGTGCTCGCCAGCATCTTCGTGCCGGGGCAATGCAGTTCCTCCGATTACAATTGTCGGCGAATCGAGGATGCCGTCCGTTACGGAGGCGGTGTCGGCGGGGTCGCAGCCGTCATGTCGGGGATCAAGAAATTCGAAGATGCTAAAACGGCTGCACAGGAAGTCAAAGAATTGGCGCGGAGTTTCGAGAATGAAGCGGGGTCGCAGACCGTCGAGATAGAGGGGCGTTCGCTCAAACTCGTCGGCACAGCAGAAGAGCAATACCGCGAATGGCGCCGCCTCCTTGCCGCGATCTACGCCGAAGAAACCGGCCTCTGAGGTGTCGTGGCGACACTTTCGAAAGGACAAAGACTCTTAGGTCGTTTCGTTCTGATCGAGCCACTCGGGCGTGGAGGTCAGGCGGAGGTTTGGCGTGCGCTCGATGAAACACGCTCGGTCCAAATTGCGATCAAGGTCACGTCCAAAGTCGATTTTCCGATGCTCGAGCACCAGTATCTGCTGGCGCACGCGGGTGCAGGAAAAGGGGTCCTCGAGCATTTTGAACCGTTGACGGATGACTATCTGGCTGTGCTTCCGATGGAGTTGGCCTCAGCCGACGCCAGATCGATGAGAGCGAAGTCGTGGACGCAAGTGCTGGGCGTGCTTCGGGAGGTAGCCGAGGCACTGGCAGGTTTGCATGAGCGCGGCGTCATTCATCGGGATCTCAAGCCCTCGAACATTCTCATTGGCTTCGATGGGCGCGCACGGTTGGCCGATTTCGGCGTCGCTGCGCGAGTCGGCGAGCGTTCTGCGCTGCAGGTGGCCTCGCCGTTTTCCGCAAGTCCGCAGCAACTCTCCGGAGCCCCTGCGTCTGCAGTAGATGATCTTTTCGGATTCGGCGCGTTAGCCTACGAGTTGCTTGGTGGTTATCCCCCGAATTTTCCGGATGCTGAGCGAGCACGGAAGGGGGTCGAACCGCCACGTCTCTCCACATCCGTGGCGACGCCCGCGGGGCTTGTCGATCTCGTAATGGCGCTGCTGTCGACGGATGAATCGGCACGACCCAAAGACTTGCGGATGATCGCAAGTACGTTGGCCTCGTTCGAATCGCGACGATTGACCCCCATCGTGGCAGCAAAAGTAGCGCGCCCTGAGGAGATCGTGACGGATGCGGCGGAGACCGCCGCCACGTCCAAACCTTCGGTCGCCGCTTGGGCAGGTCTGTTGAGCCTCGTCATCTTGCTGGCGGTCGTTTTCGTACTGCTCCCTCGCTATGTCACACCGCCGGCGAAGGTGAGTTCCGTCGACCGGGCGACGACTCCCGTCACAGCGCCGAAAGCGATCACTCCGCTCGCTGATCCTGCACTAGTCGCTCGATTCGAAGAGGAGGACGCTCGATTTCGGACGCTGTTGGAAGAGCTGGAGACCCAAGGCGCTGGCATCTGGGGGGGTGCGGCCTTTGCTGCCGCTAAGTCTTTGGGCGCGCTTGCCCTCGAGGCTGAAGCGAGTCGCGACTATCCCTTAGCGCTTGATCGTCTCGGCGTCGCGTTACAAAGAATTTCCCGAATTGCGGACGAACGCCCACAGATTCTCGCGCGCACGTTGCGCGAGGGCGATGCGGCGCTTGATGTGGGTCGGCTCGAGGTGGCGAGACAAGCCTATCAATTAGCTCAGCGTATCGACCCGACGAGCGAAGAAGCAGGTAAGGGTTTGGCGCGCGTCGTCGCGCTCGGACCGGTTTTGCCTGCGCTCGTCGAGGCCGAAACGGCCTCTTTAACGCTCGATCATCTGCGAGCCCTGACGCGTTATGAAGAGGTTCTTCGAGCGGATCCGATGAACCGAGTGGCCCGCGAAGGCGTCGCGCGAGCCAGAGTAGCCATCGGATCCGACCAGTTCGCACGCTATATCGGTGATGCGTTGGCAGCACTTCGAGCAGGTCGTACACCGGAGGCGCGTGCTGCATTGAACCGAGCAGCCGTGCTGCGGCCGGGCGCAGCTGAGCTGGCGCAGATCGTCGCGCAGATCGATGCTGTGGGAGCGCGTAAAGACCTGGGAGAGATCAGCGTAGAGATTCTCGCGCTCGAGAGGAGCGAGCGATGGAGTGAGGCGTTATTGCGATACGATTCTCTGCTCGCCCGCGATGCCACGATTAAATTCGCAAGAGACGGACGAGTACGGGTTGCGCCCCGTGCGGAGCTGTCGCGCCGCATCGAAAATATTTTAGCCAATCCGACTCGACTTTCGGCACCGGAGGTTCGTCGTGAGGCGCAGCGACTACTGACTCAGGCGGCAACGATCAAGGAGACCGTGACGGTACTCGCTGGCCAGAGTGATCGCTTGCGCGACGCCCTTCGACTCTACGAAACGCCTATTTTGGCGGTGCTCGAATCGGACGGTCTGACAGCTGTCAGCGTTCAGCGCGTCGGTAACTTCGGTACCTTTACCCGCCGCGAGCTTTCCTTGAAGCCGGGGCGCTATGTCGCAATCGGAACTCGCGCAGGTTATCGAGACGTACGACAGGAGTTCGTGGTGACACCGGGCGCGACGAATCTCGTCGTCTCGGTACGGTGTTCGGAGATCATCTCGTGATGCACTTACGCGAACCGACCGGCGAGCGTGACGTATCACTACCCTGTCGAATAGGAGGTTCGGCCGGGTATGACATTGTCGTTCCAGGCTCAGAAAGCGATTCGATCTCGCTTGATCGGGTTGATGGCCAGCTTGGAATCACGCTGCTCGAGGGACAGAGTCGTCTCAATGGCGTGCTGATGCGAGCCCGGGAGTTCTACGCGCTGCAGCGCGGCGATGTCGTTGCGATTGGTCAGGCGCGCCTCGTGATTCAGTCTGATTCGAGTTTCGAGGTTCGCCACCTTTTAGGTAATGCAACGATCACGCCCATCACGGGCCTCGACGATCGCGAGATCGACGAGTTTGCGAAAGATGAGCGGATCTCTGCGGCGCGCCTGTCGACTGAGCCGGGCGGCGATGCTGCCTTACAACGTGATCGCATTAAAAAATCAGCGACATTCAGCCGAAAGACGATCGCCATCGGCGTTGTTGCATTGGCGATTTTTGGACTGTTCGCATTTCAACTCGGGAGACTCGAGCCGGTCAGAGTGACCGTGACTCCAGAGCAAGCAGAGATTTCGGGATCGGGATTCGGATGGCGGTCGGCCGGAGCGCTGTTGTTACTTCCCGGAGAGAGAACGGTCCGCGCAGAACTCGAGGGTTTCGAGTCGATCGAGCGGTCGATCATTGTTCGGCCCGACGCGCCACTCGCCCTCGATCTCAGGCTCAAAGAGAAGCCGGGGATCATCGAAATCGATACGGGTGGTATTACGGCGCAGGTATTTGTGGATGGTGCAGAGCTTGGGAAGGCGCCTGGCGCTGTTGAGGTGATGGGTGGCAGTCGTACGTTACTGCTCCGTGCCGATCGACATCTCGATCACGTCGCCGAACTCCAAGTGGAAGGACGTGGAGTCCGGCAGCCATTGAATGTTCGACTGGAGCCCTCGTGGGGTGTCCTTGAGGTCAGCGCGACGACAGCCGGTGCGAAGTTGGTGGTTGGAGACGCCTCCGCCGTGGCTTTGCCGGCCCGTGTCGATTTGCCAGCAGGGGTACATCGACTCACGATTTCTGCAAACGGGGCGAAGACGTGGCAGAGCGCTGTTCTGCTGAAGGCGGGACAGGTCGAGCGTATCGGGCCCGTCGAGTTGGGCGCTCCGGATGCTCGACTGCGAGTGACGTCTCGTCCGACTGGGGCCGAAGTCACCGTCAGCGGAGTGTTTCGCGGGCGAACGCCCGTGACGGTCGAGTTGCCTGCGGGGATCGATCACGAGATTGGCGTCTCGCTACAAGGCTACGAACCGCTACAGCGTCGGGTGTTCGCAGAGTCAAATCGTGATCTCAGTTTGCCGCTGACATTAAGAGCGATTCCGGTACGACTGACGATTCAAGGCGATCCGGCCGACTCCGACGTCGTGATCGAGGGCGTCGTTCGGGGGAAGACACCATTGACGCTCGACTTGCCGGCTCGACGACACACTCTGGAGATTAGAAAGGCGGGGCTGCAGTCCGAACGTCTCGATGTCGATTTATCCGCCGCTGTAGAGCGCACCGTCGAATATCGACTGGTGCCTGTCGGCCGCGCCAAAGATTGGAAACCGCCATCGCCGGCGTTACGGGCACAGACGGGAACCTTGCTTCGTCTCATCGAGGGTGGTGCGTTCGTGATGGGTAGTGAGCGCCGCGAACAGGGTAGAAGGGCGAACGAGTTCTCGCGGCGAGTGACGCTGTCGAAGTCTTTTTATATGGGCACTCGCGAAGTGACGAACGGCGAGTTCAAACGGTTCAAGCCGACGCATGCGTCGGGCTTCGTGGGTCAGCGAACCTTGGATCTTGATAGCCATCCGGTCAGTAACGTGACTTGGATCGATGCGATCCAGTACTGCAATTGGCTGTCCGCTCAGGAAGGGCTTCCGGCGGCGTATGAGCAGAAAGGGGGGGTCTGGGTGTTGGTTCAGCCGATCAACACCGGCTATCGACTCCCGACCGAGGCAGAATGGGAGTATGTGGCCCGACATTCTGGGCCGGGATCTCGGACGCAGCGCTACGAGTGGGGCGATTCATTGCCGCCGCCCGCAGGAATCGGCAATCTGGCAGGACAGGAGGCCGTCGCCGAGATGCCGCGGGTGCTGGAGGGCTGGACCGACGACTATGTCGTCGTCGCGCCCCCCGGGAAGTTTCGAGCGAACGCTTTCGGAATTTTCGACATGACAGGCAATGTCTCCGAATGGGTTCACGATACTTATGTCTCTTTCGAGGCCAATGCGGGCGGAGTCGATCCAACGGGGCCGAGTGTTACGACCAGCGCTCGCAAGGTAATCAAGGGAAGTAACTGGCGCACGACGGTTTTTGCCGACCTTCGCAGCGCATGGCGCGAAGGCGGCGATTCTCCGTCTCAGGACGTAGGCTTCAGAGTGGCGCGATACGCGGAGTAAGTCATACATGCATACGAATCGAAGAACTTGGCGAATGATCGTGATGACCGGAGCAGTGGCGCTACTCTGCTGGGGCGCATCCCTCGTGATGCTGCGAGCGGTCGCTCAAGACCGTGAGCCGCCAAGTACGAATGAGGCGGAGGAGATCAGCCGACGATCTGCCCCCCCGAAAACCTCCGACGAGGAATCCCCAGAGTTTCGAGACTCTGCAGATAACAACATCAGTTTGCCGATAGACATTTAATCATGAAAAAAAAATCCAGCAGCGAATTCCTGTTTACGATCGTGGCCTTACTGATTTCGATCGTCGTCGTTCATACCGTATACGTTCTACATGTCAGGCCTGTTGCGGAGGCGACATTGCAGGCAGATCGCGAGCAGATGCAGGCCGATCCAAACTATGTCCCGCAGCGATCGATCGAAGTCGTACTCAAAGATTACGAACAGGAAGCCACGATCATCTTGATGTTGTGGGCGATCGCGATCATGGCCTACATGGCTCGAGCTAATCGGCGCGAGCAAGAGGCGCTCGACGCAGATCTACTGCGCCTGCCCGAGGGCATGAAGATTTTGCCCGAAGATACCCGAGAGTATGCCCGACAAATCGAGGGGCTCCCCGACGAGACGAGACAGTTGCTCGCCCCGCGAGCGCTGCTCGGCGCTCTTGCGAGATTCGGCGCAACCCGAAACGTTCAGGATGCCTCGACGGTCGCGCACGGTATCTGTCAGTCCGAGGCAGATCGGCTCGATTCCGAGCTTTCGATGTTGCGGTACATCGCATGGGCAATCCCTGCGATCGGCTTCATCGGAACGGTCCGGGGAATCGGCGACGCCTTGTCGCAGGCGCATAAAGCCGTAACGGGGGATATCTCGGGTGTCACCGAGGGGCTCGGAGTTGCCTTCAACTCAACACTTATCGCGTTGCTGCTTTCAATCTTATTGATGTTTCTGCTGCAGCAGCTGCAGCGTGTACAAGAACGGCGCGTGCTCGATACCGAAACCTGGCTCGATCAAAAAGTGATTCGTAATCTGCAGGCACGGTGATGAGTGTCATCGGGATCTATCTGAATGATTCGGCGTTATCGGTTGTTGGCGGAGACCTGCCAACCTCCTCACTGCCATCGATCGTTCATGCCGATCCGGCTCAATCGCAGATCATGGGTAGCTCCGCCCGAGACACTGCGCGACTGACTCCACATCTTGTCAGTACCGATCACTGGACGACTCTTGCGCGTCAGGGGTCGAACATGCCGGCCAGTGCGCGTTCGATCGTGACTGCAGAGTTACGCTGTCGGCTCACAGGCTCTTCCACCGATACCGCACTGCAATGCGCCGTACCGGCAGTTTTCGATTCGGACGCACTGAGCATGTTGCTGGCACTGATGCGTGCGGAGGGGTTGAACGTCGGCGGTTTTCACGACGCGGCAGCGCTGATGGCCAGCGTCGCGGGGCTTCCGGGGACGACTCTCGTCCTCGAAATGGGACTTGGACATGTTTCAGTGACGCGGGTCGATGCGGATGTCGAGGTTCGCCGCAGAAGTTCTGCGACGCGCTTTGGCGCGGGGTTTGCGGCGCTTCAGCAAAGCTGGCTCCAGCGGATCGCCGACGCGATGGTTCTTCACACCCGTTTCGATCCTCTGCATGATGGTTTGAGCGAGCAACGCTTGTACGATCAGCTCGAAAGCGCCTATTCGACGGCGGCTCTCGAAGGCGTGGCCGAGATTTCATTACCGGTTCCGACCGGAAACCTTCAGGTTCGGCTGACTCGCGATCAGTTTTCGGAAGCGGCATCCTCGACTTACGACGAGATGCTTGCGGTACTTCACGAGCTTAGGCCAGCCGGTGCGAAGACGGACATCATGTTGGATGAGCGTATGCTTCGTTTGCCGGGTCTCCTCGAACGAATCGCCTCGATCCGTGGCAGCAAGGTATTCGTCTATCCGACCGATCTTGCCGCGCGCGCTGCAATAGCCGAGAGGCGTAGCGTCGAGGCAGATGGTTCGGTGTCTATCCAGCGAGGATACGTAGCACGCCCCGCGACAGCGACCCTCACTGAAATCGATTTATCGTCTTTCCCCGCTGCCGCTTATATTGCTCCGACTCATATCCTGTTCGATGGTAAAGCGTTCGAATTGCTTGATGCACCGTTCGAGATCGGCCGTAGCCCCGCGCGCCATGGGCTGAAGATTAGCGAGGGGCTGGCGGGCGTATCGCGTCTTCATTGCTCTCTGCAGACCGATGAGTCAGGCGTGACATTAGTGCCACATTCGCAGCAGGGAACGTGGCTGAACGACGAACGGGTCCGAGGTCGAGTACGGGTATCTTCCGGCGATCGGCTTCGTATCGGTGTGCCGGGGGTTATCGTCGAGTTGATTGCCGTCGGAGGAGCCGACCGTGCCGCGCCGTCGCAACGTTGAGGTATTCAGCCTCTCCTTTCTAGATGTGATCTGCTGTGGATTCGGTGCTGTCATTCTGTTCTACACGATCATCAGCGCCCAGAGCGGTATCGAACGTACGAGGAAGGCCGAAGACCTTAGTGCTCAGGTGTCAAAGCTCGAAGATGAGGTATTAGCCGGAGCAAAAAATCTGGTCGCCCTCAAAAATACCTTACAACGTACCGAGAGCGAGACCGTATCTGCGACCTCTCGCGCGACGCAGCTCATTGAAGAATTGCAGCGCAAGCGTGAAGAAAGTTTTATTTATGACGCTGAAACGCTCGCCAAGCGAGAGCGAGTCGAAAAGCTCAAGGCAGATGTCCAGGCGCTGGAATCGAGTACGCGCCGACTTGAAGCCAGCGCCAAGGTACAGACGCCGCGCGGAGAGCTGACGGGCGCTGGTCAATCGCGTGCGAGCCGTCGCTACATCACGGGGTTGACGCTCAAGGGAAGACGCATCCTGGTGTTGATCGATCGCTCGGCGAGTATGCTTGATGAGGATCTGGTCAATATCATTCGCCTGCGGAACTCACCGGTCTCCGCCCAGCAGGCCGCAGAGAAATGGCGACGTGCCACGGACATTGGAAATTGGGTTATCAGTGAAATCCCTGAGTCCTCGCAGTACCAGGTGTATGGCTTCAACACGGCGGCTGCGCCGTTGCTTGCGGGCACGGAAGGGGAATGGATTCCGGGCAAGGATGCTGCCCGACGCGACAAACTTCAGGATGAGCTCGGAAAACTTGCGCCGGCCGGCGGAACCAGTCTGATCAATGCACTGGCAGTAGTTCGAAGTATGCGCGTCCCGCCAGACCAGGTCATCCTAATCACAGACGGCCTGCCGACGCAGGGTGCCAGCGCTCCGGCGATTAGACGCTTCGTGGATGCAAGCGATCGTGCGCGGCTATTCGATGAGGCAATTCGCGGAATCAATCGAAACATCCCAGTCGATATCATTCTTCTACCGATGAAAGGCGATGTACCGGCACCACATCGTTATTGGGGCCTCGCACGCATGACAAAAGGTGCGTTTGTCATGCCGTCACCCGACTGGCCATGAAGCTCAAGCGCCGCGATACCGAGGTCTTCAGCCTCTCGTTCCTAGACGTCATATGCTGCGGATTCGGCGCGATCATTTTGCTGCTCGTATTGTCGGAGTTCGGGCAGCCCATCGTCATCGAGCGTTCTCGTCAAGATCTCGAAGCACAAATCAAAAAATTACAGGAGGAGCTATTTGTCATTCGCGGGGAGAGCGAAGTTCTAGAACGTGAACTCCGTGGCCGAGTCGACGTTCTCGCTCGGGAGCGCCGAAATTTGGCGAAAGTCGCAGGCGACGTCTCTTCCATACGCGGCCAATTCGATGCCTCCCGCCAAAATGCGGCGGTGAGCAATATCCTTGAAAACGAACTGTTGTCCGCGTTCCAGGAGCTCGAAGCGGAAAACAAACGACTCGTTCAGGCATCTCGAGCGCGTCAAAGGATCATGACCCAAGCTGTCGGCGGTATTCCTGTCGATAGTGACTACGTCATATTTTTGATTGATACCTCGGGCAGTATGCAGGGCGGCCACTGGGAAACAGCGATAGAGGTGATGCGCGAGATCCTAGATATCTACCCGAGGCTCAAGGGAGTGCAGATCGTTGATGACAACGGACGAGAGTTATTCACCGGTACACGTGGACGATGGATGACGGATTCGCCCGCACTCCGGACCGATATCGTTCAGCGGATGCGCAGTTGGCGTGCCTTCAGCGATTCCAATCCTGCCGACGGGATCGAGCAAGCGATCAAAACATATTGGTCTGCCGACAAACGAATCAGCATTTATGTTCTCGGCGATGAATTTACTGGTGAGTCTATTCAGCAGGCCCTTGACGCTGTCGATCGTATCAACCGCCCCGACTCATCGGGCCGTCGTCGCGTGCGTATCCATGCGGTGGGTTTTCCCGAGGCGCCGGGCATGACACCGTTTACAAATATCCGATTCTCGGCGTTAATGAGGGCAATGTGCGAACGTAATGACGGTACGTTCGTCGGACTGACGAACACCAAGAGTTGTGCGGTCAGCATGAACATCGGAGGTGTCATGACATGCATCGGTGGCAACTAACGACAATCGTTTCATTGACGTTGGCATTGACCGCCTGCGGTGGCGTTCAGATCGCTCCGCAGTCGCAGTTGCCAAAAGCTCTGATCGACGTGATCCCTGCAAAAGTCGGTTTGGTCATACCTGCCGACCAACGCAATTTCGTCCATACGGAGACCCGCGGTGGGGTGTCTTGGGTAATTGCTCTCGGCGTCGGGCAGCAGCAACTCGCTCGAGGCGTGCTCGAGTCCACCTTCGGTCAAGTCAACGAATTACCGGATCTCGACAGTGCGCGCTCGAGCGCGGATCTACAGGCCGTTTTCGAACCACAGATCGAGCAGTTTTCTTTCGCAACCGCGTCTGAGACGGGCGGTGAGTACGTCGCAGTGACGATTCGATATCGAATCAACGTTTATGCACCGAATGGTGAGCGTTTCGATAGCCTGACACTTACGGGGTACGGAACCGCGCCCGCAGGCGGCCTGGGCAGCGCAGAACCGATGGAAGAAGCGACAAGAGTGGCGATGCGCGATGCCGCAGCACGATTTTTGACGCAGTTTCCGGATACCGAGGTCGCCAAAACGCTCGTTCAAGGAAAGCGACTGCAAGTCAGTGCGGCAGATGCCTTGCGTGCCCTCGCCGCCAGTGGTTTACGAATCGAGGCGGTTCCGATACGGGTATCGCGTCGAGTCGATCCCGACTGGAAGCCGCCGATGCGCGAGGTCAGTTCGTCGGTACAGGCTCCCGCTGGGTCCTGATCAACAGTTGTTCAGTCATCAAAACGCCCTCGGTTTCGACGGGCTGGCCATTCTCGATGCGTGGAGCAAATCGCGCTTTCCGCGCGGCAAGCAACGCAGCGCGGTTGCTGTTTTCGGGTGCTGACGAATTACCGATGACGGCATCCCGCACTTTGCCGTCTTTTCCGATCTTCAATCGCATCTCGACCAACTTTAGGACGTATTCATCCGGCTTTAGAGGACGCATTCGAGTGGCCGATATCGCGGGAGGCCGGTAAATCAGCCGCCGCGGCGATTCGAGTAATCGACGCGCGTCGGGACCCGCATCATTAAGCGCGGAATAACTCTCGGCGTACGCGCTGTTAGCCCTCAAAAGATTTCCGGCCAACAGATGCCAGTCGCCGACCTGAGCGAGCGTTTCCCCGAGTAGCTTCGAATCGAGCGGCAGGGTTTTTCGCGCGATTTCTGCAGCAAAGGTCAGCGCTCGCAGTCCATCGGGATTGAGTCGGGCTTGCCCAGCGCTACTAGAAAAGGAATCGCCGGGGTCTGGCGACTCGACCGGCGGACCCTCGGTTGCCTCAGGGCCGTAAATGGCCTCGAGCATCCACGTCCTTGCCAAGCCCTGTAGTGCCGGAACGCCCACCTTGGGTTGATCCGTCGACAACTCCTCTGCGAGCTGAAGGGCCCGTGCATGGAGCCCACGCGCCGTGGAATATCGACCCATCGATTCATGCCAGCGTGCCAACCGGTTCAGCGGATCAAGCAGTCGTAGATCACGTTTTCCAAAGTGGGTTTCAGCGGTTCGAAATGCGAATTGATGCTCTCTATCGGCATCGAGATCTCGACCCAGCGCGACATACCCCTCGATCAATGCATCGACGATATCGAGCTGCTCAAAGTTATAGAGCCCATCGAGATTTCTAGAGAGATCAACCGCCCGCTTGAGAGCAATGGTCGCTTCCGCGGGCCGCCCGCTCGCAAGCCACGTCTCTCCAAGGCCGTGAAGCGGGCGGATCAGTTGGCGATCAGCCCCAGATCGTTGACCTTCGATAAGGCTGATCGCACGCTGATAACTTGATTCCGCCAGTAAGAGCTCTCCCCGCCGAAACTGTACGGTTCCAAGATTCGTGAGCGGATTGACGAGCTCTTGGGCGTCTTTCCCGTGGCGACGCTCAAGAGTCGATACGAGAGTCTCAGCCTGCGCTTGGGCCCTCGCTAAGTCATTGGCGTCGAGTGCCGACTTGAATTGAGCAAAAATCTGCAGCGGCTCGGGTTCCTGCGCGACCAGTGGCGCGGCAACCGTGCAGGTAAAGACGGCGATTAACGCCGTTCGAAAAGATAGTGTGATACCAGCCATTCGCGTCCGCCTCGATAACCGAAAAGTTCCGCGCAGGACATGAAGAAAATTCGCCAATACACCCACCACTTCAGTGCGTGTTCCGAGCCATAGGCCTCCGCCATGACGGGCATCAAGGCTTGCCGATGGGCATCCATTTTTTGGAGCCAGGCCTCTGAGGTGAGTTGGTAGTGACGTCCGTCGACCTGCCAGTGATCGACAAGTCGTAAATCACGTTGAAAATAATGCAGTAGATCGTCGCTCGGCATGATACCTCCGGTAAAGAAGTATTTAGCCATCCAGTCGGAATCGTCTCGCACTTCAAACGTATAGGCAAAGCGATGGTGCGTGAAGATGTGTACGAAAAGAGTTGCTCCCGGCGACATCCACCCTGAAATACGTCCGAGCAGTGTTTCATAGTTGCGCATATGCTCGAACATCTCGACGGACACGACACGATCAAAACGCGTCTCTGGACCAAACTCGAGACGGTTCGCGTCGCAGGTCACGATCTCGAGATTCTTGAGGCTTCGCTCGGCGGCTTTCGCGTCGATGAAGAGCTTCTGGGTGCGCGAATTGGATACGGCCGTGATCCGTGAGTCGGGGAATTTTTCGGCCATCCACAGCGAGAGCGAACCCCAACCGCAGCCGAGTTCGAGGATGCGGTCGCCATTTCTCAGCCGTGCGCGTTCGCAGGTGAGGGCGAGCATTCGAGCTTCGGCAGCATCCAGATTGTGGGCCGCATGCTCGATGTCGAAGTCATCGAAATAGCAGCTGCTGTATTTCAAGTGCTTGCCGAGAGTCTTGAGATAAAAGGCCGTCGGAACCTCGTAGTGCTGCTGATTCGCTTCTGCGGTGTTGATGGCGATCGGGCTTTCGCGCAGCTTACGAACCATCTGCATGAGATGCGCTTGCTGCGACTCTGGATCGCCTTTGTCTTCTTCGCGAAGACGTTGGGCGAGTAGATCGCGGATACGGTGTCGAATCAGCCAGTCGGGGATTAAATCCTTTTCGACTAAACGCATAGCGAGAGGCAAAGAAGCGTTTTCCGTCATGTTTACGATGAGGACTTTAAGGTCTGAAGGGCTCGCTCGAGCACCGGAATCAGCAGCCGATAGAGTACAAAAATTGCAGCGGGTCCGATAAGGATCCAGCCCACAGAAGCATGCACAATGGCGTCCCAGAGGGTGAC
>JBEAXT010000090.1:0-2938 GCA_041159695.1 Pseudomonadota bacterium | reverse complement strand
TGTCTTGCGGGTTCACCTCAATGATGCGCGTGAGTCGCGAGGTGTCGATGATGACACTCTTATCGTTGATCGGCCGATACCCACCCGTGTACGACAAACCGCCTCCCCGCGGGATGATTGAGTACCCTGCATGTGACGCCTGCTTCAGCATGGCAGCGCAAGTTTGCGTGTCTCTGGGGCGTAGGACAGCGGCCGCGATGCATCCCTCCGAGTACACGTCGCTCGAGTACGCCCTGCACTCCTCGGGGCTAACGAGGACGTCATCGGATGAAAACTCTCGAAACAACGATGAGTGGAATTGCGGTTGCGCGGACACGACGACCCCCTTTGCTCTCAATCATACGTGAACGTACGGATGCGCTCTCGACACGTTCCGCTGAGACTTGTACCTATGAGCGGATTCTCGTCACTCGGCACTCGGAGGCCCTATGCAACCTATCAAGAAAATACTCGTCGCCATCAAGGACATCGATGCAGGTTCGATGCCCGCCGTCCGCAAGGCCGCCCAACTTGCCAAGGCGAGCCAAGCGACTCTTGAGCTTTTTCACGCCCTCTCCGATACCGTGCTGGTCGATGCGCTGGATGCGCGACGTCTGAGCCTCAAAGACTACGAGGCGCAACGACTCGCCAAAGCGATGACCCGTCTCGAGGCGATCGCGAAGCGCATCCGCGCACACGATATTGAGGTGACCTGCGCCGCCGAGTGGGACTACCCACCGGCCGAGGCTATCGTGCGACGCGCAATGCGTACCAAGGCCGATTTCATCGTTGCGGAGCGTCATGCGAGCAAGCATGTCGCCAAATGGATGCTGGCATATACCGACTGGGAACTGCTTCGACAGGCACCGTGTCCCGTTCTCCTCGTGAAGTTACCGAGACCCTACCATCGACCCGTCGTGCTCACGGCAGTCGATCCGTTTCACGAGAACGCTAAACCGACCCGACTCGACGACACGCTGTTGCGAACGAGTGGCCAGCTCACATCGGTCCTCCGCGGTAGTCTGCGAGTTATCTACTGTGTCGCCCCTGCCACGCTTATGACCGCAAATTGGGCGGCTGCTCCGATCATCATCGACTCGGCTCAAACCTCGGCTGCGCTGGCGCGTGCCCGAAAAGCGTTGGTTGTCGAGGTCGCGCGTCATTCGCTGCCCTCCCATCGGCTCTCAGTGATTCAAGGATCGCCGCGAGAGGCCATTCCGGACGCCGCCAAATCTGAGAAAGCGAGCATTGTCGTGATGGGAGCGATTTCTCGATCGGGATTTAAACGTTTGGTCATCGGTAATACCGCGGAAGCGGTACTCGATGCGCTGCCATGCGACATTCTCGTGATCAAACCCAGTCGATTCCAGACCAAAGTTCCGCGACGAAGTCGCGGCGCTCAACTCATGGCATTTCCGACGACGATGACAGGCTGATCATGACGACGACGGCTCCGGCGAGCCACATGAGCAGCAGGCCCGGCGCCAATCGAAGGACGTAACGCCGCCCTCCGGTGGTTCCGGCCACCAGAAGCTTCGCGAGCGTGTTCGTCCCGAGTGCGCCGAGAATCGCGAGCATTCCGGCACCGTGCTCAAGTTCCTGAGCACGGACCAAACTCGCTGCGCCAACGATGGCTGAGTGCGCGTCTGCCAGTCCTCCGAGAATCAGGCCGATCACTGCCCCGCCGGTCCCCAGGATCCGCTCGAGCCAGGCCGCGCACCACAAAATCGCGGTCACGGTCACACTGAATACGATGGCCTGAAGAGGCTGGAAGGCTCGGCCTTTGAACGTCGTCATGGCGTGATCGACTCGATCGCCATCACGACGCAAAAGCAGGACCGCAGCGGCCCCTGCAATCCCCATCATGATCATTGCGGGAAACCACCATCGTACGAACAGTGCGTGATCGATCGCAGCGAGAAGCACCAACAGTTGCACTGGCGTCGCAACCGAAGAGAGCATCGCGGCGCCTGCCGTCAAGCGAGCGGTTTCAGGTTCTTGCTGAGTTCGACCGCCTAACACTCCGATCGTCGCCGTACTCGATACGAACCCACCGAAAAACGCGGCGAGCGGCAGTCCTCGGGTTGGGCCGAGGCTACGCAACGCGAGATAGCCTATGGCATTCATGAAGAGGACGAGTAAGGTCAGCATCCAAATTCGTTGAGGATTGATTACGCCTGCGGCGTCGACCGATCGATCGGGCATCAGCGGGAGGATCACGAGCGCCGACGCGGCGAGTAGCAGGAGATCGAGCACCTCCCGATCCGACATGATTCGTTTTGTTAAATGATGCAACGCCGTCCGCAAAGCGAGCACCAGCGCGATGACAGCGCCGATAGCGCCGGCGAGTTCAGGAAAACGCGGCGCCAGCGCGCCGAGCAAATAGGTTGTAAACAGCGTGACCTCACTCGTCAGGCCCGGGTCTGCGCCAGGCTCCCGCCAATACGCAATGACCACGAGGGCGCCGACGAACACTGCGCCTGCGATCACCAGCCAAACGCCCGGAAATTGAACCGCTAGCGCGCCGGCCAGCGCGACGATGACATGAGTTCGGATGCCGCCCGCAGCACCCACGGACGGATCACGTTTGCGACGCTCACGCTCGACCCCGATGAGCAGACCCACCGCGAACGCCACGACAAATCCCGCTGCCGGTGAAGCCCAGAAATGCTCCAAACCGCTCACGGTCGGCTCACGGAGGCGTGAGATCGAGTTCGATACGAAGTCCTGCCGCGAATGCCGTACGAGCGCCGGCGATGCTCCCCGGATTGCGGATGTATTGAACGTCAGGCTGGATGACGAGTCGCTCCGCGAGCGGAATACGCCAGGTCATCTCGATGACCGTCTCCGAACCCGTCAAGGGCTCACCGAGCGATTCCGACAAACGGCGCGCCGGTCGGCCGTTACGCGCATGGGCGATACCGATCGCAAAATGCTCACCGTCTCGCTGCAACCAGGC
>JBEAXT010000081.1:0-4901 GCA_041159695.1 Pseudomonadota bacterium | reverse complement strand
GGATCGAACTCGTTCGCCCCGCCACCCCCGGGGCCACCGTAAACATTGATGACATCGACGAAGAGCACAAGATCCACAAGACCGATCGGTCGACGGTAGTCCACGCGCACATTGAGCGAGTGGTAATCCTCACCCTGTAGCGTGTTCCTCCGTGTGAGCTCTTTCGAGTACCTCAGGGGCTGGCCGGGACCCAAGACGTCGCGATTAATCAAAAAATCATCGGTCGGTCTGGCGGTCGCCCACTTCCAGCGCGCGCCGACCTTCCACCGCTCATCGATCTCCCAGCTGCCACCCAACGAGAAGAAATGCTCCCGACTGAAATCCGCGTCGTACTCGCCGGTGCCGTCGTTGTCGTTGAGCCTTGCGCGATTAAAAGAATAAACCGCATTACCAAACCAACCGTCTGCGAAACGCCGCGACAGGACGACATCTACACCGAGGTTGGTACCGTCCCCGTTGTTGGTGACGCGACCATCGGTACGGCCCGCATCGACGATCAGATTATCCAGCCGCTGGTAGTACGGCTCGACCAGCAACGACCAGGACTCACCGAAGTCCCTCTCCAAACCGACGCTGAGATGCGCGATCTGCTCGTTCTCGATGTCGAAGTTATCGGCACTGGCGGAACGGATCAAAAGCCGTGGTGATTGATGAAAAATTCCGGCAGTCGCTGAGAATCGAAGATCCGTTCGTAGACGCCAGTTCATGGCGAGGCGCGGAGAGAGCAGCGATTCGCTCGAGAACCCGTCACGGTCGAAACGCAGTCCGGCTCTGAAGTCGGACGCGCCGAAATCCACCACTTGCTCACCATAGACGGCAACACTCGTATTACCGACGGAGTAGGTCGAGTTGATGTTCGCCGGTGTCAGCGTGATGTAACGGCGTCCAGGCGGACGCGGATCGGTGCTGCGAAAGACGAAACGATCGAAGTTTTCACGCAATCGAACCGAGTAATCCGCATCCGTCTGCCAAAGGTGCAACCCAACCGAGCCCTGACCGAACCGATTGCGCACCCCGTAGTCGCTACGCCACCCGATCTCCGTCTCCTTCTCCGTCACGGTGAGCAGGCGCGGACGCACCGGCACTCCCGCGGCAGGCGTACCTCGCGGTACAAGGTCAGGGTAGGCCTCACCCTCGGAGGTCGTCTTGTCGTTTGCGCGGACGTAGAGCCTGTTGACCCACTCCCCCGTCTCGCCGACGAGGCGACGCCACGTGAGACCAGCAAGGTGAAGATCCTGCTCGGAATCGATCAAAGAAACATCTTCGAAGTCGGGCGAGGCCAGTACGTTATCGATATCACGGGTGTACTTCTCTGGTGCAAAGATACCGAGAAACTCGATCGAGTTAATGTCATCGAGCTTAGTCACCGTTTTGAGGACGATATCCGTCAGCTCAGGCTGACCGATATCTTTCTCGTCGATCTGATCGAACACACGCCCGAAGTCGAAACTGCGCGCGGTGAGAAACATCGTAGTGTCATCACGGAGACCGCTCGGCCCCTCGTAACCAAACTCGAAGCCCGCGATGTCCACTCTCAGGCTTGCGCTTGGCGTCGGCGTACCGCCGGCCACATCGAGCTTCAGTAGCGATCCAGATCGACCCCCATACGCCGCACTCCAACCACCGGGGGAGAACTCCGCTCCGGCGATTGAGTTCGGCGCGAAAATCGAGAATCGACCGCCGCCCCCGATGTCCTCCTCCTCGCCGAGCGATTGATCGAAATGCACCACGCGATCGAAGGGGATTCCGTCGATAAAGATTTGATTGTCACGCGGACCACGGCCCCGCACCGAGAAATTTGCGAAGTCTCCGGTCGATACGAGTCCCGGCATACCATCGAGGGCGCGCATGGCGTCGCTTCCAGCGCCGACGGCACTGCGTAACTCCTCACGGTTAAAGAACGAACTACTGACAGAACCGTAAGGATCCGCAACACGGCCCCGAATTCGCGCACGGACCACGACTTCTTCGAGCACGAGATCCTCCTCAACACGTAACTCAAGCCGTAGTGGCGTGACCTTGCGGCGAATGACACGCACGCTTGGTTCGGTGGCCATTCGCAGGGCGGCACGAGCAGCGGTCACCGAATAGAGTCCGGCATCAAGCGAACCAAACTCGATCACGCCATCAGCAGCGGTCAAGCCTGTGAGTGACGGACCTTCTCGCGGCGTCACCGTCACGCTCACTCCCTCGATCGGGCGACGCGTCTCCGCGCTGATGATCTCGATTCGTAGGCCACTGTCAGGCTGTTGTGCGACGGCTAGGCTGGTCAAGAAAAGACCGAAGCCAAGGATCAAAATGGCCCGAATGCTCATCTGCTCAAATCTCCTCACACAAACCTTAGTGCACACAGCATTGATCACCGCACCAGATCGTTCACTTCATTTTGAACGGACGGTCGATCCTTGGCGTTAACGGACGAGGATAAGGCGCCCGATAGTCGGATACGTCGGGGCTCAAGCACCTACGCGCTCGAATCCGACAGTAGAACTCATCACGAGTTCAACGTCGTGCTGGCGCCGAATTGACGAATCATCGCTTGCTGACGCCGGCGACTGACCGGGACCTCGAGGCCATTGACAAGAATGAGCACGTATCGGGTACCGCGACGCCGTAACATTCGGACATATTGGTGTGATACCCACCAACTACGATGTACGATTTGCCCATCGGACTGGCGCTGCTCGGCCACGTCTTTGAGAGCCCCCAAGATCAGCGCATCACCTTTCGTTGTATAGATCCGAACGTACTGCAGCTCCGAGCGCGCCGCGATCAGATCGGTTCCTAGCGCCGCTGGCAACCGCTGCAAACACGATCGATCTTTGTTCGAAGTATCTGGGGTGGAGTCATCACTCGGTGATGTCGTAGGTGCCGAAGTTGGCGGAGCTAGGGTCGGCTCTCGGGCGACTTCTCTACGTGCCCACCAGCTTGGTAAACCCAGCATCACAGCCACCAGAAGCGCGGGACCTACGACATTGGTCCACTCCTCGATCAAGCCTTCTGGAATACCACTAAGCCCGTATTCTTTGGCAAAGCGAAATTCATCATCCGTATCGATCCCGCGGGCGAGCAACCATTGGTCGATGACGAGCGATACCGGCGCGAGGACGATCGATGCAAACAAACCCGCCAACGACAGTAGCGCCAGATCCGGCCAACGCGCAGTCGCTGACCATCGCGACAGACTGATGACCCCGAGTCGGATACTCGCGAGACCCACCGCGAGATGCAGCGCCCAAACAAGACCGATCAACATTACGGGCGCTTGCAAGCCGAGATCACTACCCACGGATACGAAGGTACACAGCAGCACGAAACCCGCGGCCAACAGATAGGAAGGCTCTAGAAAACCAAATCGGATGACAGCACCCTCAGTGACGCGCACGATCAAACCTACGAGCCTTGTACACGTCTCATTTTATCCGGACATGAGAGTGCTTGCCTAATCGCGCCCACCAAGCTGGAACGCCAAGCAGCGCCGATACCAGTAACGTCGGTCCGATAACCTGAACCCACTCCTCGCATAACCCAAATAAAATCACCCAGGCTTGGGGCGGACGACCGAGGAGAAAGTCGTCGTCGGTATCGACCCCACGACTCATTAGCCACTGGTCAATCACCAGTGACAGCGGCGCCAATACCAGCGACGCGATCAAGCCGGCCATCAATAAAAGAGCCAGATCCGGCCAATGCACCGTCATACGCCAGCGAGTGAGATTGACAACCGCCAAACGAATCGCCGCGAGACCGACTGACAGATGCAAGGTCCAGACGAGACCCACCAACAACATGGGCGCCCGCACCCCGAGGTCACTCCCGACGACCATGGATATGACCAGCAGTACGAGCCCCACTGTCAGCAGGTATGCCGGCTCAACAAAGCTGAAGCGGATCATGGAGTTAATGACCGACCATCAATATGTGAAGGCGAAATTCAGTCTAGCACCCGAACGGTTGACGCTCGCCGTTTCGGCATCGCCGTTTGTTCATGGTTCTCGCCGCTCGTTCATTAACGCGGGACTCCCCGGAACAGCCGACCTCTAATACGACTCCCCTGGCGAGACCGTGATCTCGTGTGTGGTTTAAAAGAGGTAATCGCAAAATGAAGGTTTCGATATCTGCGGCTATGGCTCTCGGTCTACGCTCACTGAGCCATACAACTCTGGTGGCGCTTGCCATCTTCGCGACCGACGCCAATGCCGAAACGCGAAACTGGGCGCTGCCGACCGCCGAGATCTTGGATCTGGCAGGCCCCAACGACTGGTCCATCGCGCTGGGCGCTGAGGCCGAATACGGTGAAATTTATGACGGCGGCAGCGAGTCCGAGACCGAACTGCAGCCCGGCCTGGTGGCGCACCTGCGGCGCGGTGATGTCCGCTATTACTGGGAGGGCAACGCGCTCGGCCTGCGCTGGACTCCGTCGGCAGACTGGTTGATCGGCGCCGGCCTACAACTTGAGTTTGGCAGAGAAGAGGAAGACAGCCCGTTTCTACGAGGACTCGGTGACGCCGATGACGAACTGGCACTAACGCTCGACGTACGACGCGGTTTCGGTGACGGCTGGCCATGGTGGCTTGCCGGGCGCGTGCTTGCCGGAAATTCAGATCTCGGTGCGCTCGCGGTGCTCGGGCTAGGTCGTGAGTTACCGGTGCCAGGACCACGCTGGCAGGCGGATTTCGTGTTGTATGCAACGTTCGCGACCCGTGACTTCCAGCGCAAAGATTTCGGTGTGACAACGTCACAGTCGGTGAGCTCCGGCTATCCTACATTCGAGCCCAAGGGTGGCTATCGTGCGCTCGGCGGTCAGTTTTACCTGCAGTACGCCGCCGGTGAACGTTGGCTTGTACGCGCTGAAACCGGCTACGAGCGTTATGCGTCCGATGTTCGCGACAGCCCTATCG
>JBEAXT010000047.1:0-3562 GCA_041159695.1 Pseudomonadota bacterium | reverse complement strand
ACGCGCATGACCGTCTCGCGCGCGGAGGAGCGTCCCCCGCCGCGGTAGTCGCGAAATCCGTATTTTTGTTGATAGGTGTAGTCCGCATGCCCCGGACGAAAGCGATCTTTGATCTTGTCGTAGTCGCGCGAACGGGCATCGGTGTTTTCGACGAGCAGCCCAATCGAGGTGCCGGTGGTGCGGCCTTCGAAGACACCCGAGAGGATGCGCACGGCGTCTTCTTCTTTTCTTTGGCTGACGAACTTGGAGGTGCCGGTACGGCGGCGATCGACGTCGCGGGTGAAGTCGGCTTCGGAGAGCTCGAGACCCGGCGGGCAGCCGTCGATGATGCAACCGAGCGCAGGCCCGTGGCTCTCGCCGAAGGTCGTCACCTGAAACAGGCGACCGATGGTGTTACCGGACATGACGTTGCAGCTGCTCGCGGGTCAACAAAAAAACGCCGCCACCGCCACGCTCGAACTCGAGCCAGGTGAACGGCACGCGTGGCCACTGGCGTCGGACCTGCGTCTCGGTGTTGCCCACCTCGACGACCAGGAGCCCTCCCGGCGTGAGGTGTTGCGCCGATTCTTTGAGAATGACGCGCACCGAATCGAGACCCTGCTTGCCCGCTGCCAACGCGAGGCGCGGTTCGTGTTCGTACTCGGGGGGCAGCGAACGCATCTCGCGCTCCCCGACGTAGGGTGGATTCGAGACGATGATATCGTACCGACGGCCTTTGAGGGCCGCGAAATGATCCGATTTCAAGAAGCGGACACGCCGCGTGAGACGCAAATCTCGTGCGTTTTCCTTGGCGAGCTCGAGTGCCGCATCAGAAATATCCGTGCCCTCGACGCGCGCCTTCGGCAGGTAGTGCGCACAGGCGAGCGCGATGCAACCGCCGCCCGTGCAGAGATCGAGTACGCGCTTCACGCGCGCGGGGTCGATCCACGGTCGAAACTGCTGCTCGATGAGTTCGGCGATCGGCGAGCGCGGAATGAGCGCTCGGGCATCGGTGCGCATCGGTAGCCCTGCAAACCAGGTCCGCCCGGTGAGGTAGACCGCAGGCCATCGCATCGAGATACGAAGTTCCAGCAAGGCCTCGAAGGCGACGCGTTGGCGCATCGTAAGTCGACGACGGTAGGTCGCGGCGGTCGGTGCCGAGGTGAGACCCAGTACATGAAAAAGCAACGCCGCGGCATCGTCGTCGGGGTTATCGGTGCCATGCCCAAAGAACACCCCGGCCCGATCGAGCGCCTGCGCACCGCGACGTAGCGCCTCAAGGACGGTAGGGGGTCGGGGACGGCGAGGCCTGTGGGATACTTTGCGCATGACAGACATTGTGCCATCCGCCGCCACCCGGGCGTTCATCGCGCTGCAACACGTCATACCGCAACACGGTATTTCGCGGCTCATCCATGCCGCCGCGCGCAGCCAAACGCCCTGGTTCAAGAACCTTCTGATCACAAACTTCATCAAGGGGTTCAAACCGGACTTGAGCGATGCGCTCATCGGCGATCCGCTCGCGTTCGAATCCTTCAACGCGTTCTTCACGCGCGCACTGAAGCCCGATGCGCGCCCTCTGCCTGCGGATCCGCTCGCCCTCGCCTGTCCCGTCGATGGCACGATCAGTGAAATCGGCCGCATCGATGACGATCGACTGCTGCAAGCGAAGGGGCGTCATTACACGCTCGATGCGCTGCTCGCATCGCGTGGCGAGTGGGTCGAGCGGTTTCGGGGCGGCCACTTTGCGACGATTTATCTTGCGCCGTACAACTATCACCGTATCCACATGGCGATGGCCGGCACGCTGCGCGACGCGTGGTACGTGCCGGGGCGACTATTCAGCGTCAATCGGGTCACGGCTGATGGCGTCGCCAATCTCTTTGCGCGCAATGAACGTATCGCGTGTTTCTTTGAGGGCGAAGGCCTCGCGCACGCGTTGTTGCTCATCGGTGCGCTCAATGTCGGCAGCATGGAAACCGTGTGGCATGGCGAGGTCGCGCCGCGCCGTCCGCGACGTCTCACGCGCCTCGAGATCGAGCGTGGAGGCCAAACATTTGGCGCTGCGCGGGGCGAAGAAATGGGCCGCTTCAACATGGGCTCGACCGTGATCCTGCTCTTCCCGAAGAACGCGATCGAGTGGGCGCCCGAGATGGTCTCCGGTCGCATCGTGCGGATGGGCGAGACGATCGGCCGTCGCTTGGGCGGCTGAGTTGACGGCGGGGCGCTGAACCAACGATGTCTCGCTGGCAACCGTCTGCCGCTCGCGAACGCCTCGCCCAGCGTGCAGCGCTTCTTTCCGTATTACGGGACTTCTTTGAGGAGCGTGACGTACTCGAGGTCGAGACGCCGATGCTCGTCAATGCGGCGGTCACGGATGTGAACCTGCGACCGGTCGAGGTCGCTCTCAACGGTCGACCGATGTTCCTGCAGACCTCGCCTGAGTACGCGATGAAGCGACTGCTCGCCGCGGGCGTGGGTGACGTGTATCAGCTATGTCGCGTTGTGCGCGGCGATGAACGCAGTCGTGTACACAACCCTGAGTTCACGATGCTCGAGTGGTATCGGGTCGGGTTCGACATGGGAAGACTCATCGAGGAAGTCGCCGCGCTCCTCGATGCGCTCGCCAGCCGCGTCGGTGGTGCGCGTCGCACGCTCCGAATGCTGTCGTATCGCGAGGCGTTCCAGTCGACGCTGCAGATCGACCCGCTCGAGGTACCAACAGGATCACTCGTACAGCTCGCTGTCGAACGCGGTCTCGCGAACGACACCGCGCGAACGCTCGATCGTGACGCACTACTCGATTTTTTGATGGGCACCGTGATCGGGCCGACCTTAGGCCACGGCGAGTGGCTCGCCCTCACCCACTACCCCGCGTCGCAAGCCGCGTTGGCGCAACTCGATCCGGGCGACCCCCGCGTAGCGCTCCGATTTGAGATCTATGCCGACGGCATCGAACTCGCCAACGGCTTTCAGGAACTCGCCGATGCGCACGAGCAACGGGCACGGTTTATGGCCGATAATGCCGCGCGGCTTGCGCAGGGCTTGCCGCCGATGCCGATCGACGAACGACTGCTCGCCGCGCTCGAGTCGGGCTTACCCGCGTGTTCGGGCGTCGCGCTCGGTTTTGATCGGGCGGTGATGGTGGCGGTGGGTGCGCGGCAGATCGATGAGGTCATCGCTTTTCCGATTGAGAACGCATGAGAGATCGGCATGAGTAACGCTTTCGATACCCCGGATTTCGGACAGGACGCCGCGAGCAAAGCGCGGGGCTACGAAGAACTCGAGGCGTCGATGCGCGCACTGCTCTCGGGTGAGACCGATGCGATCGCCAACCTTGCCAACGCCGCGGCGCTGCTCTACCTCGCGCTGCCTCAACTCAACTGGGCGGGGTTTTATTTGCTCGCGCCCGGTTCGAACGAGCTCGTGCTCGGTCCGTTCCAAGGGAAGCCCGCGTGCGTGCGGATCGCGATGGGTCGTGGCGTCTGCGGCACCGCCGCGGCGCGCCGCGAGACCGTACTCGTCAAAAATGTGCACGAGTTTCCAGGGCACATCGCCTGCGACTCGGCCTCGAACTCCGAAA
>JBEAXT010000213.1:0-10867 GCA_041159695.1 Pseudomonadota bacterium | reverse complement strand
GATGTCGTAAGAGCGGCCCAGCGACAAATGACGACGGACGTTTTTGAGTCGCCAGGTGGAGCGAACGTGGGCTCACAATGGCTCGACACTGACATCAATTGATGTGATGATTTCCATAGACGGTGTATATCGACTTTTCGGATCCACGATTAATGGCGGACATCAAACTCAAGGACCTGCGCTATCTGGTCGCCGTAGCCGATACCGGACATTTCGGACAGGCCGCGGAACGCTGCTTCGTCAGTCAACCCACGCTCTCTGCGCAGCTCAAGAAGCTCGAAGACTATCTTGGTGTGGCGCTCGTGGAGCGCCAGCCGCGCAAAGCCCTCCTGACGCCGGCGGGAGTCGAGATCGTTGCTCGAGCGCGGCGGATCGTCGCAGCCAGTGACGAGGTGGTCGCCATCGCGCAGGCCCACCGAGAACCCTTGGCGGGTCGGCTCAAGGTCGCTTTCCTGCCGACGATCGGTCCGTATCTCCTGCCCGTCGTCGCTCCGCAGCTACGCAAGGCGCTTCCCCAGCTCGAGCTCATGCTCTACGAATACCAAACCGCGACGATGCTAGAGCGGCTACGCGGCGGGGATATCGACATGGGGATCTTGGCGCTTCCGGTGGATCTCGACGGATTTGCCTCGCGATTCCTTTACGACGAGCCCTTCGTAGTTGCTGCACCGATCGACCATCCGCTCGCGTCGCGCAAACAGCTCAAAGTCGACGATCTCAAAGGAGCAACGCTGCTGCTACTTGAGGACGGCCACTGCTTGCGCGATCAGGCTCTCGATATCTGCAACCGAATCGACGTCCACGAAAAACAGGACTTCCGCGCCACCAGCATCGAAACGTTGCGACAAATGGTCGCTGCCGGTGCAGGACTGACACTGATGCCAGAGCTTGCGACGCGCGGTGCCCACGCGGCGCCCAAAGGGCTGGTGTTTAAACCCTTCTCCAAACCTATTCCGACCCGAATGATCGGGGCGATTTGGCGAAAGAGCTCTCCCAGAACAGCAGCAATCGATGCGGTCGCACGCGTCATCGCCGAGCAGGCAGGATGAAATCGTGAGCGCCACTATTCTTTGGTTCAGACAAGACTTGCGCCTTGCCGATCACCCGGCTCTTCGTGCTGCGATCGCGCGGGGCAAACCGATCGTTCCCGTTTTTCTTTGGTGCCCACAAGAAGAAGGTGAATGGGCTCCGGGTGGCGCTTCTCGCTGGTGGCTACATCAATCCCTTTCGGCGCTGTCGAAAGATCTGGAGAAGAGCGGATCGAAGCTGGTGATCCGCCAGGTCGACGACTCCCTGTCCGCGATCCAAAAATTATTACGGGAAACCGGTGCCGATGCAGTTTACTGGAGCCGACGCTACGAACCTTTGATCATCGAGCGCGATCGACAAATCAAAGAAAAGCTTCGTCAAGCAGACGTCGAAGTCCGAAGCTTCAATGCCGCGCTGCTGATCGAGCCTTGGGACGTACAAAATCTGAGCGGGAAGCCCTTTCAGGTTTTCACCCCGTTCTGGCGCAAGGTGGTCGGTACTCTCGATCCGCCTGCGCCACTCCCGGTGCCAAAGCGCATCGCGCCGCCAGCGAAGTGGCCATCCAGCGTGAAAATCGAGTCACTCGACCTCATGCCGCAGATCTCTTGGTATGAGGGAATGGCGCGAACCTGGCTTCCGGGGGAGCGCGGAGCAAAGCGTCATCTCGAGACCTTCCTGGATGGCCCCGTCAAAGATTACGGTGAGACCCGAAACTTGCCGGCGCAGCCGGGAACATCGCGACTTTCGCCCCATCTTCATTTCGGCGAAATCTCGCCACGCCAGATTTGGCACGCGGCACCGAAGTGGCGGAGTAGCCAATTCATGGCAGAGATCGGCTGGCGGGAGTTTGCACATCACCTGCTGTATCACTTTCCACGCACCACGAACGAACCTTTGCGTGCGGATTTTCAACGCTTTCCGTGGCGCGAGGACTCGCGTGAACTTCAGGCCTGGCAACGCGGAAACACAGGAATTCCACTCGTCGATGCGGGCATGCGCGAACTGTGGGAAACCGGCTGGATGCACAACCGTGTACGCATGGTCGTGGCCTCGTTTCTCGTTAAGAATCTGCGCATGCACTGGCTGCATGGCGCGCGATGGTTTTGGGACACACTGGTTGACGCAGATCTCGCGAGCAATACGCTCGGCTGGCAGTGGGCGGCCGGTTGCGGCGCCGATGCGGCGCCCTACTTCCGGGTCTTCAATCCCGAGAGCCAGGCGGAAAAATTTGATCCGCAGAGTGAATACATCAAGCGCTGGCTCCCGGAGCTCTCCGGAAAGTCGGCGAAATCCTATCCCACGCCGATCGTGGATCTCAAAGCATCTCGCGAGTCGGCGCTCGCCGCGTTCAAGACGTTACGGAAATAACATGGTCAAACATATCGTGATGTGGCGCCTCCGCGACGGCGCCTCCAAGACAGCCGACGCCCATCAGATCAAATCTTTGCTGGAGGGCCTCTCGGGTAAGATCCCGGGCCTTCTGAAAATCGAGGTGGGTGTGAACTTTATCGACGACGCGAACGCTGCGGATGTAGTTCTGTACAGCGAGTTCGTCGATCGGGCGGCTCTCGAGGCTTACCAAGGCCATCCCCTGCATCTCGCCGTGGCACCCGAAGTCAAAGCGCGGGCCGTTGAGCGTCGGTCGGTCGATTACTTCGATCTGGATTAATTCGTTGAGCGGGACCCGATCTCCCTAGTTTTAGGGGGTTTTCGAGATGGTAGGCTCGGAAAGCCCCGCACTTTCCAGAAAGACGCCATTTCGGCACACTGACCGGTGAGTTAAGCCTTAAATATTTGAGGCCTCCGTATGGTTGCCGCTCGACTTTCTTTTTTGATTTTGGTTGCTGCCACGCTGATCTCCGTGGGCTCGGCGCCACTCGCGTCCGCACAAACCCCGGTGGTCGATGCGAGCAAAAAAGCGCTCCCGACGTGTAAGGGCACCTCTCGCGTCTCTTGGAATAACTGTGCCGGCACGTATACCGCCACGGACGGCGCGGTCTATGTAGGCGAGTTTCGCGGTGGCAAGTACAACGGCAAAGGGTCTGCCACGTGGCCGAACGGTGATCGCTATGTTGGCGATTTTTTGAACGACCAGTTCCACGGTCAGGGCGTGTACACCTCGGAGAAAAGTTTCGTCTACGTCGGAGAATTCCGCGAGGGGAAGTTCAACGGCATCGGTACGTACACCAGCTCAAGCGGCATGAAGTACGTCGGCGAATGGCGTGACGACGAGAAGCACGGGCAAGGGACGTACACCTGGCCGAGCGGTCGCGTGTACATCGGCCAGTTCAGGGAAGACGAGCGTGACGGGCAAGGCTCCGAGACCATGCCGGACGGCACGAAATATGTTGGCGAATTCCGCGAGAGCAAACGCTGGGGCGCCGGAACGCTCTACGATCCCTCGGGCAAACCCATTCAGTCTGGCCTGTGGCGCGAGGATCGATTCGATCCGGCTTCCGCCACTGCAGCGCCAGCCGTGATGGCAGCCGTAGCGCCGGCGACCGAAGCAGCTCCTGCACCGGTTGTGGCCGCGCCTGTTGTGACAGCGCCTGTGGTGACCGAGCCTGTCGTGACTGCGTCGGCAGCGACCGTACCCGTTTCGACTACACCCGTCGTGACCGCACCCGTTGCGACCACTCCGCCCGTCGTGACTACTCCGCCGGTCGTATCGGCGCCAATTGTAGCCGCCGCAGTCTCGAACGCGGCGATGAGCAGCGAACCGACGAGCGCCTCGCCAGCACCGACCGCTGGATTGCGGTCAGGATCTGCGACCGCAATGCCGGTGGCATCGTCTCCTCAAACGGTCGAACCCCAGAGCCCGGTGGATTCTCAGAACGCTCGGTTGCCCGCCATCCCTCCACCCGCTTCGGACGGGAGGATGCGTGTCGCTCTGGTGATCGGCAATCAGACCTACTCGACCGTCCCATCGCTGCGAAACGCGCGCGCCGATGCGGAAGCGATGGCTGCTGCGCTCGATGCACTGGGGTTCGACGTGATGTTGCGGCTCGATCTCGATGATCGGGCCTTGCGTCAAGCGATGCGCGATTTCAAGTCGCGTCTCGATGGCGGCAGTGAGGCGGTGTTCTATTTCGCAGGCCACGGCGTGCAGTTGGGCGCAGCCAATTATTTGCTGCCGACGAATATCAGTCCGGAAAGCGAAGAGCAGGTCAAAGACGATGCACTGATGCTTCAGCGCGTCCTCGATGATCTGAGCGAACAGAAAGTCCGATTTTCAGTCGCAATCGTCGATGCCTGTCGCGACAATCCATTCCCGAAATCAGGCACTCGAAGCATCGGCGGCACGCGGGGGCTTGCACCCACGACCGCAGCGACCGGTCAGATGATTCTCTTTTCTGCAGGTGCCGGTCAGACCGCGCTCGACAATCTGAGCCCGGAAGATCCGAATCCCAACGGGGTTTTCACTCGCGTATTGCTAAGAGAAATGACGCGTCCGGGCGTGCCGGTCGATCAAGTGCTTAAACGTACGCGCCAAGAAGTCGTATCGCTCGCCAAGTCGATCGGTCACGAACAAGTTCCCGCGCTCTACGATCAAACGGTCGGCGAGTTTTACTTCATGCCGGGAGTGGCGACCCCTCAGATGGCGCGCGTGGAGACGGCGGCGGCACCAGCGGCCTTCGCCGCCATACCGACCGATGATCGAGCGCTTTGGGAATCCGTTCGCGACTCAAAGAATCCCGAGGAAATTCAGGCTTATCTCAATCAATTTCCCCAAGGGTTGTTTGCGGGAGTCGCGGCGGTGCGCCTCCGAGCCTTGATGGGCGGCGGACCCTCCACACCGACCTCGGTCGCATCGAGCGCGATGAGACCAGCGTCGATGGGCGGAGGTGGCGCATCCACCGCGCCTGCGACCGGTGTCGCCACGACCGCGACGAATGCCGCGGTACTGATCCCTGCGAGCGGACAGTCGATCGGCGACTTACAAAAACTTGCGGCAGGCTCAGTGTTCCGTGACTGCGCGGACTGTCCCGAGATGGTGGTCATTCCTCCAGGCAAATTCGAGATGGGTCTCGCCGACTTTCGCAAGGCGCGTCGTCCGACGGAAGGCCCCGCACGCGAGGTGTCGATTCCGGGGACGTTCGCGATCGGCAAGACGGAAGTAACTTGGTCGCAATACGCGCGCTTCGTCCGAGAGACGAGCCGTACGGGCGGTATGGGCTGCGACACGTATACCGCCAAACGATTCAAATCCAATCAGCAGGCGGCCTGGAACAGTCCGGGCTTTCCGCAAACCGAAAACGATCCGGTGGTTTGCATCAGTTGGGATGATGCCAAAGCCTATGCGGAGTGGCTCGGCGTCAAGACGGGTCACAACTATCGACTCATCACCGAAGCCGAGTGGGAGTACGTCGTGCGCGCCGGGACGACGGGCGAGCGTTTCTGGGGAGAGAATCCTGCCGACGCCTGTCGCTTCGCTAACGTTGCCGATGCGACCGGTCGCGGATCGCTCGGTCTCGAAGCGGTGTTCGATTGCCGAGACCGCTTCGCCGGAACTGCGCCGGCAGCGAGTTTTCAAGCCAATCCTTTCGGTGTTCACGATCTTTTCGGGAACGCCGAAGAGTGGGTTCTCGACTGCTGGAGTGAAACCTACCGCAACGCTCCGACTAGCGGAATCGCCAATACATCGGGCGACTGCGACCGTCGGGTGGTGCGAGGCGGCTCCTGGTTCAACGGTGGTGATGACATTCGTGCAACGGCGCGTGATGCCGATGAAACGACCGCACGCACGAGCACTCGCGGCTTCCGGATCGCTCGTACGAACTAAATTCTTTTAGGCGACCGCCTCGACGATCGATTGGCGTTGCCGCATGTCGGGCAGGCGCCCGCGCGCAGCGCCGAGGTTATCCTCAAGATTGCGTAGCTTTCCCGTTGCCGGAATCACGCACGTGACGGCCGGATGTGAGATCACGAACTTCAACAATAGCTGCGCCCAACTGCGACAGTCGATATCGGCTGCCCACCGGGGCAACGATCGATCCTTGAGTCGAGCAAAGATTTTCCCATCATCGAACGCGCGGTTGACGATCACCGCGACGCCTTTATCGGCGCAGAGCGGCAGGAGACGATCCTCGGCTGAGGTCGTCGTCGCCGAATAATTGAACTGCACGAAATCGATGGGCTCGCGTTCGATGATATCCATGAGCTTCGGATAAGCGTCGACGGTGTAGTGCGTGATCCCGATGTAACGGATGCGGCCCTCTTCTTTCCAGCGGCGGAGCGTCTTCAGGTGAACGTCGAAATCGAGCAGATTGTGCACCTGCATGAGCTCGATCTTTTTGCGACGCAGCAACTCCATCGAGCGAGTCATTTGCATCAAACCTTCGCGTTCGCCTCGCGTCCAAACCTTCGTGGCGATGAACGCTTTCGACTGCATGTCGGCCGTAAGCAGATCGCCGAGTACGGTCTCCGCAGAGGAGTACATCGGCGAGGTATCGATCATGCTGGCCCCCGCAGAAAAAAAACCGGCGAGCACGGCCGCAAGCGGATCGCGTTCTTTGGAGTCGATCCCGACTTCAAAGGGCCCTGACGTTCCGAGCCCGATGACGGGGATCGATTCGCCGGATGAGGGGATCCGACGCTGAATCAGAGGACTCTCGGACGACGATGCCAACGAAGCACTACTGACGACGCCCAGGCTTGCCATGGAGCCGACGAGAAACTCGCGTCGCGACACACCATGGACATCGAACATCATTATCAATGCTCCGTCAGATGATGGCGGCGTCGGCCTCGAGCACGCTGGACGCGCCGGCGGTCACAACCTTCGATAAGGCCTGCGCCTGCGGTAAGACATGGGTTGCATAAAAGCGGGCTGAAGCCAGTTTTCCGCGTAAGAAATCGCGATCTCCTGAGCCGCCTGCCAATTTGCGGGCAGCCACATCAGCCGCCTTCGCATGTAACCAGCCGCCGAGTACGAGGCCCGTCAAACGCAACATCGGAACCGAAACGGCGAGCGCGCGTTCAGGGCCTTGCGCAAACGCCTCGAGAACCTGACGGACGGCGGCCTCTAGCGCATCGATGGACTCGAGCGCAGCCGTACGCGCGGTATCGACGGACACGTCACGGGAATCGATTGCCCGAAGTTCGCGTCGCATGTCCAATACGAGCGCTGCGATTGCCGCTCCCCGATCACGCGCAATCTTGCGGCCGATGAAATCGTTGGCCTGTATCGCCGTTGTGCCTTCGTAGATTGTCGTGATGCGTACGTCACGATAGGCCTGCGCTGCACCGGTCTCCTCGATGAAGCCCATGCCACCATGAACTTGAACGCCGAGCGAGGCCAACTCGATACCCGATTCGGTGCTACATCCTTTGATGACGGGGATGAGTAGATCGCCGCGCGCCTGTGCAGCGCGACGCACGTTCTCATCGGCATGCTTGGCGCCGAGATCGAGTTGATAGGCGCCGTAAAGCGCCACTGCCCGCAGCGCCTCGACCTGCGAACGCATCGTGAGCAGCATGCGCTTCACGTCCGGGTGATGAATGATCGGCGCAGGACCAGGTGGCAGCGCAACCGGTGGTTTGCCTTGTACGCGGGTGCGGGCCCACTCGGCCGCTTGTTGGAACGCGCGTTCCGCAACCGCATAGCCCTCGAGACCGACGGAAAGTCTCGCCGCGTTCATCATGACGAACATGTATTCGAGCCCGCGATTCGGTTCGCCCACGAGATAACCGATTGCGCCTTCTTTCTGGCCGTAAGCCATCACGCAGGTCGGGCTGCCGTGAATGCCGAGTTTGTGCTCGATCGAAATACACTGCACGTCGTTACGCGCGCCGAGCGAGCCATCGTCGTTCACTAGCACCTTGGGTACGATGAACATCGAGATGCCCTTGACACCCGGCGGGGCCCCATCGATGCGAGCCAGCACGAGATGGATGATGTTCGGCGTGAAGTCGTGCTCGCCGTAAGTGATGAAGATCTTTTGACCGAATACTCGATAATGATCGCCCTCAGGCGCCGCGCGCGTGCGAATGGCTGCAAGGTCCGAACCGGCTTGAGGTTCGGTGAGATTCATCGTGCCCGTCCACTCACCGCTCACCATCTTCGGCAGGAAGAGCGTTTTCTGTGTCTCCGTACCGTAATGCTCGAGCGCTTCGACGGCGCCCTGCGTCAACATCGGGCACAACTTGAACGATAAGTTCGAAGCCGCCCACATTTCTTCGACTGCAGTGCCGATCATGGTCGGCGCACCCTGCCCGCCGCTTTCCTGCGAGGCACGCAGCCCGGCCCAACCCCCTTCGGCGTACTGCTGATAGGCGGCTTTGAAGCCCTTCGGTGTGACGACACCTTCGGTGGTCCAACGCGCGCCTTCGCGATCCGAGCTCTTATAGAGCGGGTCGAGTACGTTCTCCGCAAACTTGCCCGCCTCTTCGAGGATGGCATCTGCGACTTCGGGCGAGTAATCGGCAAACGCGGGGCACGCTTGCAGAGCGCTCTCGTCGAGCAACTCGTGGATGACGAACTGAAGATCTTTCAGGGGCGCGCGATACATCGAGGAGGTCCTTCTGTCCGGCCTCAGCAGGACACGTGAAAAACGAGGGATGACGAATTCTAACCTGCGAGAGCCGGAACGAGGTTGGCCGCCAGAAAATCTACGAAGGCTTTGACCCGTTCATCCTCAGCCAGCCGACCCGGGTAAACCGCACAGAGTGGAGCCTGCTCTGGCGGAAGCCAATCGGGCAGTACCTTTTTGAGGCGTTGCGAAGCGAGCCCTTGTCGGCACAGAAACTCTGGCAACAGGCCAATGCCCAAACCCGCCGCGACTGAGGCGTGTAGCAGAGCGGGATCGTTCACGGCCAATTTGGGACTCACACTGACCTCCTCTCGGCGCCGACCGTGAGTCAGCCGCAGCACGAAGAGCGACCCTGGGGGTGTTTCGGGCGTGAGCATGTCGAATCGCGCGAGATCAGCCGGCGCCGAAGGCTCGCCCGACTTCTGCAAATAGGTCGGGGTAGCGCAAAGGATGGCGGGTGGTGCGCCGAGCACTCGGGAGACTCGATCGGCCGATGGGTCTTCCCCCACACGAATCACGAGATCGTGCTCCGTCGGCAACTCGGCGGACAGATCGCCCAGTTCCACATCGAGCGGAATCTTGGGGTAGCGCTCGAGGAACCGGGGCACGAGCGGCGCGAGCAACACCCTGCCGAAGGTGGGTTCGGCGAGAACCCGAAGGGGTCCGCTTCGCGATTCGAGGAGCTCGGCCGCGAGCCGTCGCGCGTCGTCCGTAGCCGTCAAAATAGCGCGGCAGGTGGGCAGCAGTCGCTCGCCGGCCGGGGTCAATTTAAGCCGGCGAGTCGTGCGGGTCATGAGCTTCACCCCGAGCTCTTCTTCGAGCTCGGCGATCGCGCGGCTGACCGCGGCTTTAGGTACCCCGAGCGCCCTTGCGGCAGCTGAAAACCCGTTCAGATCGATGATCTTGGCGAATGTCGCCATATGAGCCGGAGACCAGAACTGCGACATGGGTGAGACTCCCAAGGCTTTTAATGCGTCTATTGTTTCTTATAAGAATCAAAATGGCAACGGGCGTCCGGTTAACATGCGATACCGAATACGGAGAATCTCATGTCACTCAGCGTCTACGCCTGCACTGCCGAAATCTTCCTTCCCACGTTGCAGAACCTCGTCCAGATCTTGGGGAAGGCGAAGGCCTTCGCCGATGCGAAGAAGCTTGAGCCGGGGGTATTGGAGTCGCTGCGATTGGCGCCCGACATGTTCCCTCTTAAGCGCCAAGTGCAATTGTCGTCGGACTTTGCGAAGAACAGCACGGCGCGCCTTGCCGGGCTCGAGCCACCGAAGTTTCCCGACGAGGAGCAGTCCCTCGACGAGCTCATCGCGCGAGTTCAAAAAACCATCGACTGGATGAAGACCATCACCCCCTCTCAACTTGAGGGAGGCGAGCGTCGTCATATCGTCGTCCCGCTGCGCACCCGCACCCTAGAAATGGACGGCCTACCCTTCATCCAGCGCTGGGCCCTGCCGAATTTCTATTTCCATGTCACGGCCACCTACTCGTTGCTGAGACAGGCCGGGGTGGACGTCGGCAAGCAGGACTTTCTCGGCGGCGTCTGACTTGGCCGCGGGCGCGACCCGACAGCGGTCGCTCACCCCCGGTCACCAGGTGTATCGAACCCGGTAGCGCACGACGGTCTCGCCGTCTTTGGGCAGCTTGGTGACGAACTGGATCTGCCGGGCATCGAGCTTGGTCGATTCCTGGCTCTGTTTGAGCATTTTCCATTGCCCCGTCCGGACGAGCGACTCGACGATCAACACCTCGGCCGCCTCGTTCTTTCGGTTACGGACGGTGATTTCGACCTCCTCTTCCAGCCACCGTGCACGCATGTCGATCGCATAATCGACTTGGCGTCGCTCGCCCACGATATCGAATGCTGTGCCGAGCTTGATCCGCACTCGCTCCTCGCGAGGTGTGTGATCGATGCGGTCCTCGCCGATGAATTCGAGACTTCCATCGGCGTCATCGAGTTGCGATACCCGGATTCGACCCGCTGGAAGCGGTATCCCCAGGCCGTTCGCACGATTGTTCTGGAACTCGAGGAACACGTCCACGGATCGACTCCCCGATGTCGTGCCGAAGTCGCGATCGAGAATGACCCCGCCGAAGCCGACCTCGGACCCGCGGTACACCAATAATTTTTTGGCGGGGATTTGTTTGACCTGCTCGAAGAGCTCGAGCTGTCGCGTGGAGTTATCCGGCAGATCAGTCCGTCGACCAAGTGTGTAGAGGTGGTACTCGGAGAATGACTTTTGCGAGAACCCCGCATCACTGTCCGCCCCCGCAACCATTGCGACCGCCGCGACCGA
>JBEAXT010000161.1:0-3815 GCA_041159695.1 Pseudomonadota bacterium | reverse complement strand
ATGCGCGAGGGCAATCGCAGTCTCAACTTATCTAACGCCGTCAGCCTCGTCATCTACGAGGCCTGGAGACAAAACGGCTTTGAGCTTGGCGGGGTTACTCGCTGAATTCTGCCTTGATCGGTCGCGACATCAGCGCCTTGACCACATCGCGCGCCGGCATACCCTCATAGAGCAGACGGTAGATGCCCTCGCAGATCGGCATTTCCACTTTCTCGCGAGCGGCCACCCGATGCAGTGCACTTGCCGCCAGATAACCTTCGACCACCTGACCAATCTCGCGGAGCGCCGCTTCGGGGTTTTTTCCTGCCGCCAGCAATAAACCGAAACGACGGTTGCGCGACTGGTCGTCCGTGCAGGTGAGGACGAGATCACCGAGCCCCGCGAGCCCCATGAAGGTTTCGCGTTGGGCACCGAGCGCGATACCGAGACGTGTCATTTCGACGAGCCCGCGAGTGATGAGGGCAACGCGGGTGTTTGCGCCAAAGCCGAGACCATCGGCAAGACCCGCACCAACGGCGAGCACATTTTTGGTTGCTCCGCCGACCTCCACGCCGACGATATCGGTGGAGGTATAGGCACGGAAATTCGCCGCCGAAAGGCTATGCGCGAGCGCCGTCGCAAACTCGGCATCGGGGGAAGCAATGGTCATGGCTGTCGGCAGGCCGGCACCCACTTCGCGGGCGAAGGTCGGGCCGGAAAGCACCGCGAAAGAGCGACTACCCCCGAGTACTTCACGCGCAACTTGGTGCGGCAGCAGCCCGGTGTCGAGCTCGAAACCTTTGGTCGCCCATGCGAGACGTGCGTCTTCACCCAGCAAGGGTGCAATTTCTTTGAGGAGGCCACGTAATGCATGGCTCGGTACGGCAATCAGAATCTCACTGACGCCGGTTAGCGCCTCGTCGAGATTTCGCACGACCGAGAGATTCTCGGGAAATGGCGCGTCGGGTAAATAGCGCTGATTCCGCCGCGCTTTCACCATCGCAGCGTATTGAATTGCATCGCGACCCCAGAGCCGAGTCGGATGCCCCGCGCGCGCGAACTGTATGGCCAGCGCCGTTCCCCAGGATCCGGCGCCGAGTACGGCCAGCGGTGCGGCCGCGTCGCTCATCTACGCTAGCTATTCAGATTCGAGGGTGGAATCTGCGCCTGCTGCTTGGCGGCTGCTTCGGTAAGCGATCGCGCGTACAGCGCATCGAAATTCACGGGCGGTAGTAACAGTTGCGGGAAGCCGCCCTGAGAGACGAGGTTTGCGATGGTCGCGCGCGCGTAAGGAAACAGCACCGACGGAGCGATTGCCGCGATCGCGCGGCGATGCTCTTCTTCGTCGAGGTTGCGCACACCGAAAAGGCCTGCCTGCTTTACCTCGACCAGGAAAGCGGTCGACTCGCCGAGTTTGGCGGTGATGCTGACGGTCAACACCACTTCGCGCAGCTCTGGCGAGATGGCTTCCGACGCCGTGTTGAGATCGAGCCCGATCTGCGGATTCCATGGTCCGTCGATGCGCGGACCTTTGGGCGCCTCGAAGGAGCAGTCCTTTAAATAAACCGACTGCAAGGAAAATTCCGGAGCGTTCGTTTCGGCGCCGGGAGGGGTGGCGCCGTCGGCGCGCGGATCTGGATCAGCCATATCGTGAAGCCTCTGTGATGATTTCTTTCAAATACGGTATCGGTCAACTGGCCAGCAGCGGATCGAGGCCGCCCTTTGCATTGAGAGCATGCAAATCGTCACAGCCGCCCACATGTACGTCGCCAATGAAAATTTGGGGAACCGTGTGACGATTGCTACGCGCCATCATCTCCTGCCGAAGCGCGGGATCGCGATCAATGTCGATGACTTGGAAATCGACCTTCTTACTCTCGAGCAATTCTCGGGCCCGGGCGCAGTAGGGGCACCATGCGGTGGCGTACATGACGACCTTCGCGACCATCTCGTCAGGCCTTTTCCTTGCCGGCCGCCAACGGAAGGTTCTCTGTACGCCAGCCGGCGACACCGCCTTTCAGGTTGAAGACCTGCTTGAAGCCCTGACGGATCAACACCCGGGCCGCTGCCGCGCCGGTCGAGCCCGACTCGCAATATACGACGACGTTTTTCTCCTTGAACTTCTTCAGCGTATCGCCGGCCGTCAGCATTTCTGCAGAGTCCATACGCCGCGCGCCACCGATGTGCCCCGCACCGAAGGCTTCGGGATTTCGAAGGTCGATGATCAAGGCCCCTTGGTTCTGCAGACGTATCAGATCCTGCGGCGAAATACCGGCGAAGGCATCACGGCGAGCGCGGATTTCGAACACGATGACGAGCACCGCAGCGACAACCGCCAGTGAGACGAGCCAAGGGTGGTTAGCGACGTATTCGGGCAACTTTTCCATCGCCGGGATTATACAATTTGGTCCGATGCGCGGACGGATAACTCGTTGGATACCGGTTTTGATCTCGGCGATGCTGCTGTCGTCAGCGGTGGCTCAGGACGCCGCTCGCGCTGAGGCTGAGCTTCGGCAGCTAAGAGCCGAAATCGAGCGGATTCGCGGGCAGGTGGCCAAGGATGCCGCGGAGCGGGATCGCCTCACCCGGGCGCTGCGTACAGCGGAAACCGCCGCGAATCGTGCGCGCGGAGAGCTCGATCGGTTGCGCGGGGAGCGCCAAACCCGAGAGCAGCGCCGCGCCGACCTCGCCGAACAAAAGCGACAGCGTGAGGCAGAGCTCGCCCGAGAACGCGCAGAGCTCGCGGCCCAAATGCGAGCCGCGTATCTCATCGGTCGTGATGAGCCGGTGAAAATGTTCCTCAATCAGGAAGACCCGAGCCGAGCGGAACGCATGTTTTCGTACTACGGCTATTTTGGTCGCGCGAGAGCAGGACAGCTGGCAGCGATCGAGGAAAATTTACGCGCCATCGCCGAACTCGACGCCAGTTTGGAAACTGAACGTGAGCGCATCTTGCGTCTCGAACAGGAACAGAAAAACGAAGTGTCGCGGCTCGATAAGGCCCGCGCGGAACGCGGCCAGGTTCTGGCAAGCCTCACCGCTGAGGCGCGAGCGCGAAACGCAAGCTTGCAGCGCTTGCAGCGAGAACAAGCTGCACTCGAGAAGCTGCTTCGCGACCTGCGTCGTGTGGCGCCTCAATTTCCCTCTGATAGCCGCAGCCCCTTCGCAGGGATGCGCGGCAAGCTGACTTGGCCAACCACGGGACGTCTCGAAGCTCGCTTCGGTCAGCAGCGGGCGGGAACCGTCAGATGGGATGGCGTCGTGATCGCCGCACCGCGGGGCACGCCGGTGAAAGCGATCTATCGCGGCCGCGTGGTGTATGCCGATTGGCTGGCGGGGCTCGGACTGCTCATGATCATCGACCACGGCGGCGGCTTTCTAAGCCTCTACGGGCATAACGAGCAATTGTTTCGTGCCGTTGGCGATCAGGTTGCCGCAGGCGACACTGTTGCCGGGGTCGGCGACTCGGGCGGACGTGCCCAGCCCGGACTTTATTTTGAGATTCGCCAAGGCGCGCGCCCGCTCGACCCGGCGCCCTGGTTTAAAGATAGGCAGCCCTGAGCGGGCAGCCTGTAAAATCCGCGTCCAATGAATTCCCCGCGCGTTTTGCTGTTGTCAGGCGTCGTCGCCGGTGTGTTGGCCGGGGTCGCGCTGGCGCGCTGGGTATTTTTTGCAGACTCAGCCGATCCGGTAGTGGCGACGCCGATCACGACGCCGCCGAAAGCGGCCGTACCGTCTACCGGCGCTGCTTCGGTATTAACGCAGCAACTATCGGCTGCAGAGCTACGCCGGCTCACTGAGGTGTTTGCACAAGTCCAACGTGAGTACGTCGACGA
>JBEAXT010000061.1:0-3723 GCA_041159695.1 Pseudomonadota bacterium | reverse complement strand
CTTTGAGGCAGTCCTCGACCGTGCCGTAGAACTCAGGGCATCCGAGACGCAGACTGTTACCCCAATGGTGCATCGCGCCCCAAAACCAGCCTTCCCAGCTGTCGGGGGTATGCACGAGTTTGGTGACGCCAATGAGATTCCAGAAGCGGTTGAAGGCGCTCAAATAGTGGCCGAGGTTGCCCCACTGGTGGTGAGAGCCATTGGCGACGCAGATGGCGCCCGGACCCACCGCCTTGGCGCGCTTGATTTCTTTGCTGACGATGTCGAGCGCTTCGTCCCAGCTGATTCGTACGAATTTAGATTTTCCGCGATTCTGGATGTTGCGCTCGCCATCGGGATCGAAGTCGACGCGTTTCATCGGATACAGAATCCGATTCTTCGAGTACACCATCGACTTCAAACATAGGCCATGCGTTGCGACCGTAGTGCGCCGGCTCGGCGTGAAAGTTTTACCGCGCGCTGAGATCGACCACGAGGGCGCATCGTCGTCGTCGAAATCGATGGGGGTCGTGCGCAGGATCTTGCCGTTCTTCACGTACACGAAGATCGGTCCGCTATTGGTACCGTTGGTGTAGCGGGTGACGCCGTCGCCCATGTCGGTGCCGGCTTTCCAGGTGACCGTCTCGAGTCGGGTGAGGGTCTGCATGAACCACACGGCGAGATCGTCCGGGCCATCGAGACCGATCTTGAAATTTTTGGCCGCATCGATGCGCTCGAGCATGTCGAACGGCGGGGTCAAAAAATTCTCCGCAATTTCGCGGTTCTTGAAATGGATGGTGAGATCGGGTGCGGCGTGGAGCCCTGCGCCCGAGCGAACTTTTCCGCCTTGAAGCGAGATCCAGCGACCCTCTGGGACGTCACGCAATCTGAACTGAGCGACGAGGTCGCGCTCTTTGAGGCGACTCGCGTACTCCGGGTAGAGCTTCGCCATGGCCCGCATGGCTTGCGGGATACCCCAGAGCAGAACCGAAAGATTCATTCCCAGCCTCCGATCGGAATTGTGGGAAAAACTACCACGGGTTCCGATACGACCGCGGCGGCGGCCGGGGGAAGCCCACAGCGCGGTTGATCAGGCCAGCGCGACGCCGAGGAGACGCCCGACGAGCCAGGCGATCACGCCCGCACCGCCGCCGATCAGGACCATGCGTAACGCGCCTCGCCATGCCTGACGCCCGGTGAAGAGGCTGATGGCAAGGCCGATACCTGCAAGCGAGACCAGCGTGATGCCGACCGTCCAGGCGATCGCGCCACCTGAGGCGAGGCCTAAGGAGGGGCCGAGGAGGAAAGGCAGCAAAGGCAGGATCGCGCCGACGGAAAACGCGATGAACGATGACGATGCTGCACCCCACGGTGAGCCGAGGTCGCTCGGGTTGAGTCCGAGTTCCTCACGGGCGAGCACCTCGAGGGCTTGCTCCGGGCGGGTCACGAGTTCGCGGGTGATTTCCCGCGCCTTGTCGAGATCCATGCCGCGGGCGGCGTAGATCAGGGCGAGTTCTTCGGCTTCCTCTTCCGGATACTCGTTGAGCTCTTCGCGCTCGAGCGCGATTTGGTACTCGTACATGTCGCGCTGGGAGCGCACCGAGACGTACTCCCCAGCCGCCATGGAAAGTGCGCCCGCGAGCAAACCGGCGACGCCGGTGACGAGTACCGTGCCGGGCGATGCGCCGGCGCCGGCCACACCCATGACGAGCGCCGCATTCGATACGAGGCCATCGTTGATGCCGAAGACGGTCGCTCTAAGATTTCCGCCAGAGATGCCGCGATGTCTTTGACCCACTTCGGAGATCGAGGTCGGCATGTCGTGACCCGCGGACGGGCCGGCGGTGTAGACCGACACGCCACGAAGCTTCATGGCGGCGAGTACGTGCCGCGTGGCTTTAGGGCCAAAACGCTTGACGAGTGAGGCGACGATCCGCGCGCGTGTCGATGGGGTGAACGCGTATGACCGTGTGGGGTCGATCGCCTGCCACTTCAGGGCCTGTTCGGCCGCCGCTTCGCCCAGTTTGAGAAACATCCGGCTCTTGGCCGGATCAGGCTCGGCTGCGGCCACTCTACCGTAGAGCCATGCCGACTCTTTTTCGTGATACCAACTGTCGAGGCTATCGCTCACGGGAGTAGAGGACGATGCTCGACGCTAACGACCGTCGTCGTAGTCTTCGTCGTTCTCATCCTCATCTTCGTCGTCCCAATCGTCATCCTCGTCTTCGTCCTCGTCGTCCCAGTCTTCGTCGTCGTCTTCATCTTCATCGTCCTCATCGGACCAACCTTCGGGCTCGTCGATGAGATCGAGATCGAATTCGCGCCACTCCTCGAGATCGAGTTCTTCGATTTCACCGTCGAGATATTCGATTTCGACGACCTCGGCATCCTCGTCGACGGAGAGCACGCGAAACGTTTCCTCGTCTTCGACGTTTTCGTACCACTGACCTTTGACGGGTTCGTTATCTCTGCTCACGGGATCTACCTCGACACGGGACCTTCGGGACTCCGGGAGGGATTTTACTGCGAGTCTGCTCTATAGTGCCACGCGTCGAGGCCGCTTCATCATGCCCTCCCGAACACAATCTGCCACTCCGTCGCCTCTGGTTCGTGCCCGCCGCATCGTGGTCAAGGTGGGTTCGGCGCTGCTCGTCGATGGTGAGTCGGGGCGTCTCAATCGCGCCTGGCTCGAGACACTCATCGAGGATATGGTGCGGTTACGCCGGCAGGGCAAGGAGGTCGTGCTGGTCTCTTCCGGAGCGATCGCATTGGGTCGGCGTCATCTCGGGTTGGCTCGCGGACCCTTGCGGCTCGAGGAGAGTCAGGCGGCAGCGGCGGTCGGACAGATCCGTCTCGCTCACGCTTATAAAGAGCTTCTCGAGCAGTGGGATATCCCGGTGGCTCAGGTGCTGCTCACGCTCGAGGACAGCGAGCAACGTGTGCGCTATCTCAATGCCCGCGCCACGCTCAATGCGCTTTTGGAGCGCGGTGCCGTCCCGGTGATCAACGAAAACGACACCGTGGCGACGGCCGAGATTCGCTACGGGGATAACGACCGACTCGCCGCGCGAGTGGCACAAATGGTCAGCGCCGATTGTGTCGTGCTGCTCTCCGATATCGACGGACTCTACTCGGCCGATCCCAGCCTCGATCCCAAGGCCAAGTTCATCCCGATCGTTCGTGAGATCGACTCGCGCATCGAAGCGATGGGCGGGGAGTCCGCCTCGGAGTTCGGGCGCGGTGGCATGAAGACCAAAATCATGGCCGCCAAGATCGCCGTGGAGGCGGGTGCTCATTTCTGCATCGCCGCCGGATCGCCGAGACATCCCGTCCGACGCATCGAGCAGGGTGCGCGCTGCACGTGGTTCAAGCCGAAGTCCTCGCCGGTCGCAGCTCGTAAGCAATGGATCGCCGGGAGTCTTCGTCCTGCCGGTACGCTGGTCGTCGACGCGGGAGCCGAGCGGGCGCTGCGCGCCGGCAAGAGTTTGCTGCCGGCCGGTGTGACGGCCTTGCGCGGACGCTTCGATCGCGGCGATACGGTGAGCATCGTCGGCACAGACGGACGGGAGATCGCCCGAGGTATCGTCGCCTATTCCGACGATGAAGCGCTTCGCATCCTCGGGCGACGCACGAGCGAGATCGCCGCCTTGCTCGGCTTCGTAGGTCGTGACGAACTCATTCATCGCGACGATCTGGTGATGCGATGACGGCGGTACGAGAGCTCATGCAGCAGCTGGGTCGTGC
>JBEAXT010000052.1:0-2940 GCA_041159695.1 Pseudomonadota bacterium | reverse complement strand
TCACGACCCCTGCCTTCGGAGGGCAGTACTCTATCCAGCTGAGCTACGGGCGCTTCCGCGAGGCATTATATCGGAGCGGCGCTGAAGGAGCGGATCGTGATGAACAGACGTGACATGCTCTGGGTTGGGTTTTTGGCTGTGACGCCTTTAGGTGCGAGGTCAGCAGAGCCCAGCTCGCTCGAGGTAAAGCTACGGAGGAGGATTACCGGGTTCGCGGGCACAGTATCTTTGTATGCCCGAAATCTCGACAGCGGGAGCGAGGTTGGAATAGAACCGGATCGTCGCGTAAGGACCGCGAGCACGATCAAGCTACCGATTGCGTGTGCGCTCGCAGCCGAAGTCGAGGCGAGGCGCGCGCGTTGGGACGAGCGTCTCGTCATCCGCGCTCAAGACAAAGTGTCCGGGTCCGGAGTGCTTGCAGATTTTTCGGAGGGGGAGACGATCAGCTTGCGTGATGCGCAGACGCTGATGATCATTGTCAGTGACAATACCGCGACCAATCTGATTCTCGATCGTATCGGCGCGGATGCCGTCAATGATTTCATGAATTCCTTGGGCCTCACCAAAACCCGCTCGATGCGGAAGATTCGAGGCGATGGAACACAGCTCAAACCCGCCCAGGGCTGGAGCCGCGAAGGCGAAAAGCCCGAGAACAAAAAATTCGGAATCGGCGCGTCGACATCTCGCGAAATGGTGCGCTTGCTGGAGTTGCTCGAACAGGGCAGGGTCGTCAGTCCCGCGGCATCAAAGGATTTGCTTTCGATCTTAGAGCGTCAACAGTACAAAGACGGGATTGGCCGTCGCAGCGGGGAGATTCGGATTGCCAGCAAGTCGGGGAGCCTCGATGCGCTGCGCAGCGACGTCGGGATCGCGTACACACCGCATGGCCGTATCGCGATCGCGATCACCGTCGATGATATGCCCGAGATCGATTATTCCCCCGACAACATCGGTGGAAAGCTCATCTCCGACCTGTCGCAGGTCCTGATCGCCGAGCTCAAATAGTTCTACGACGTTGCAGGTGCCGTTGCCACCCCAGCGCAGCGCCAAGAAGCAGTAAAGTCCAGAGATCGAGCGCGCCCCCGCCTCCACGGGACGCGGTCACCGTAAGCGTCGTGGTTTGTGCAGCGCTAGAGACGAGCCCATCGGACGCGATGATCGTGATGGTATAGGTTCCGGCGACGGCGTTTGGCCACGAAAATTCCCCGGTCACCGAATTCAAGGTTGCGCCCGTCGGCAGACCGGTTGCCGAATAGCTGAGCGAGTCGTTGTCAGGATCCGTCGCTGAGGCGCGGAAGGTGACGGTGCTTCCTGCTGAGGCCGAGACGGGCGGTAGCGCAGCGAGTATGGGCGTGCCATTTGAGCGCACGTCGACATTGGCCGACGCGGAAAACCCGTCGCTGTCCGTGACGGTGAATCGGAAGCTCATCCGCGACCCGTTCGGAGCGATAAATGTAACTTGCGGAGAACTCGTGCTACTCAGTGTTGCCGTCGCCCCCGTGATTTGCTGCCAGCGATAACTCAGGTTGACGTTTCCTCCGGCCTTCGGGGTCGCATTACCCGTGAGGGTCACCGTCGAGCCGTTGTCGACCACGGGTGCATTCGCACTGGCCGTGACCGTCGGCGTCAGTGCGGCGAGGCGGTGCATTGCACGCGTCGCATCGAGCATTCCTGTGCCACAAGGGTTGGCGATTTTACCCGCGCAAAACGTGCCGGCCGGGAACTCACGGGCGCTCGAAGTCATTAACAGACGAACACTCTCCACGGTGAGTGTCGGCATCGCGGAGATCAAGAGTGCGGCGACTCCGGACACGTGGGGCGTTGCCACACTCGTGCCGGATTTTCCAGAGTAGGCGGCTGCGCCGGGGCTAGTCGTCCCGCTGTTGGTGGTCGAGGTGATCAGTCTCCAGAGCGTACCGGCGACTCCGCTATCGCCCTGCGGTAAACAATTGAGCGTAGACGTCGTACACGACCCGCCGCCTGGCGCACTCAATGTGGTTCCTGCGCCATGGTTGGCGTAAATCGCCTTATCTCCCTCGATGGTGTGCGCCGTCACGGCGATCACACCAGAGCAATTTGCCGGAGAGCTGATCGTCGCGCGACTCTCGTTACCGGTGGCTGCCACAACGACAGCGCCTAAGGCTCGCGCAGCGGTGATGGCATTCTGACGACTGCTGGAGCAGCTTGAGCTGGTGGAGCCGAGACTGAGATTGATTACTCTTGCAGGATTGTTGTTGATCGGAATGCCGAGATCCGCCCAGGTACCGCTCACGGGCTGTGCGCCCGCAGCCCATCGAATCGCGTCCGTGATGTCGGATCCATAGCCGAAACACTTTCCCAGGGCGCGGATCGATAGAACCTTGGCCTCGTGCGCGATGCCGACGATCCCGGCGCCATTACTCATGACTGCGCCGATCAGGCCGGCGATATGCGTGCCATGCCATGAGCTATTCGATTTTTTGCAAGGCGAGCTGCCCCAGGAGAACAGTGTCTTGGTGAGATCGGTGTCGTCGATCCAATCTCCCGGATCGGCAGGATTGGTGTCTCTTCCATCCCCGTCATTGGCGACTAAAAACCCACCGTCAGCGTCGGCTGAGATGAAATCATGTCCTCGAATGATGTTGGTCTCGAGATCGGGATGTGTCGTGATTCCGGAATCAATCACTGCGACCACGACATTACGTCCGACTGCGGTATCCCACGCCTCGGGAAGATTCGCACCGCCGAGCCGTTGAGCCGTGGGCGCCTTGAGATGCCAGAGAACTTCGCGCGAGTCTGTCCAGAAAGGATCGGTGGGCGTCAAAAACGGAAAGACGTACTCGTCGATTTCAACGCTTGCCACCGCCGGATCGAGTCGTAATCGTTGCGCAACGCGCTCTGCCGCGACACGTTGCAAGGGTTCGTCGAGTCGTAATACATGCGAGAGGTCGGCCGTGGGTC
>JBEAXT010000208.1:0-5712 GCA_041159695.1 Pseudomonadota bacterium | reverse complement strand
TCGTTCGTACCCTGACGGAGCACCACGTTGATGGCGCCGCCGAGGAAGTCGCCGTTCTCGACGTCGAACGGAACCGCCTGAACCGAGAACTGCTCAACCGAGTCGAGCGAGACCGGACCGCGACGGGTCGGCAGACCGCCCGTGTTCAAACCGAAGTCGTCCTGGGCCTGCACGCCATCGATGGAGATGCGGTTCGTGCGCGGGTTGGAGCCGGCGATCGAGATACCGCCGTCACCACGCAGGTTCGCGGAGACGAGCGGATCGCGGCGCGCGAGGTCGCGAATATCGCGGCTGATCGAAACGACGGCTTCGATCTGATCGCGATCGAGCGTCGTGGCAGAGCCCACTTCGATCGCATCGCGAACCGCAGTGGCCGATACCAGGATTTCCTGGATCGCCTCTTCGAGGTTTGCGTTGAGACGACCGGTCTCACCGACGGTGAGGAACAGATTCTCATACTTCTCTGAGCGATAACCGCCCGACGCAATCTCCACCGTGTACGGGCCGCCGACGCGAAGACCGCGCGCATCGAACACGCCGTTCTCGTTGGTGGTCTGCGTGGAGCGCGTACCGGTCGGGGCGTGGACGATCGTGATGGTCGCGCCCGACAGCGGCTTGCCGCTCACATCGGTCACCGTTCCGCGCAGTGCCGAGGTGGTCTCTTGAGCCAATGCCGTCGGAACGACGACGAAGGTCAACAAGCTCACCAACAATGTGGTCGCAAGTTTTCTGAGAAGCATGAAGGTCAACTCCTGAACAAGGCTTTTTTGGATACTTTGCGCGACAAGTCCGGGGGGAGGGTCCGCGCGGGGCGCAATTATCGCCCGAAAGCGTAGTAATAGTGTGACGAAGAGAAGACAAAAATAGGCCCACCGGAGGTGTTGGGCCTGCGCCACAGGGCGGTCGATTGGACGGTCGACTCGGGCCTAGGGCTGTCCGGTCTCGAGGGCAACCACAAAATGCTTACGGCAGAGGGAGATATAGCGATCGTTTCCACCGATTTCGACTTGCGCCCCAGCGGTTTCGACCCGGCCATCGGCCCGGACCCGCACCACCATCGTGGCCTTGCGGCCGCAATGGCAGACGGTCTTTAGTTCGACCAGGTTATCGGCCCACGCCAGAAGCTGGGCGCTCCCCTCGAACAGGCGCCCGAGGAAGTCGGTTCGCAGCCCGTAGCAGAGGACCGGAATGTTGAGCTCGTCCACCACCCGCGAGAGTTGCTTCACGTGGACGACCGTCAGGAATTGAGCCTCATCGACGAGTACGCAGGCGATCGGTCCCTCGTCGCGGTCCTTTTTGATTTCCTGATATAGATCTTGTCCCGCGGTGAAGTGTCGGGCTTCGGAGCTGATGCCGATCCTCGAGGCGACTTTGCCGCCCGCGCGGTCGTCGAGTTTTGCGGTGTAGACGAGCGTACGCATGCCGCGCTCGCCATAGTTATGAGAGGCCTGTAGCAGGGCCGTGGATTTCCCCGCGTTCATGGTCGAGTAATAGAAATAGAGTTTTGCCACGACGGCTTCGCTCTCAGCCCGCCACGATGCCGACGATGCAACCCGTCATGCACGAGCCCAAGGTCGCAGCGACGAAAGCCGGCCAGGCGAGCGAGGCGAGATCGCCTCGACGCTCGGGCGCCATCGTACCGATGCCGCTGATCTGGATGCCGATGCTCGCGAGGTTCGCGAAGCCGCAAAGACCATAAATGGTGATGAGGCGCGATCGATCGGAGAGCGCCTCGGGCGGCACGGTCGTCAGCTGAATGAACGCGATGAATTCATTGAGCACGCTTTTCACACCGAGCAAAGACCCTGCCGTCGTCGCCTCCGACCACGGAATACCCATCAACCAAGCGATGGGTGCAAAGATCCATCCGGCAATGCGCTCGAGCGTGACCGCTTCCCCACCGATCGCCGGTAGGAAGCTGACGATGCTGTTGGCGAGCGCCACGAACGCGGTCAGCACGATGAGGATCGCGATGATGTTGAGGAAGAGTGCGAGGCCATCGCTCGTCCCGCGTGTAATCGAGTCCATCGCACTCTGATAAATACGCGGGGATTCCTGAAGATCCTGCGAGCTCCCCGAATCGTCGGGCAGCATCATGTGAGCGAACAGCACCGAGGCCGGCACCGACATGATCGACTTCGTGATGAGATGGCCGAGTACGCCATCGAACTGTTCGCCGAGCATGGCCGAGTAAATGACCATCACCGAGCCTGCAATGGTTGCCATGCCGGCGGTCATGACGAGCAGCAACTCGTAGCGCGACATCCGTGCGAGATAGGGGCGTACGAGCAGAGGGGCTTCGGTTTGCCCTAAGAAAATATTGGCCGTTGCAACAAGGCCCGAAGGGCCGCGTGTACCGAGCGCGCGCTCGAAAACCCAGGAAATTGCACGGATCACGATCGGCAGGATGCGCCAGTACCAGAGCAGTGCCGAAAGCGCCGACATCACGATGACGAGCGGCAACACTTGAAACGCGAAGGTGACGACGGCATTCGGATTCGTGACAGTAAACGGCGTGTCGCCGCCGCCCACGTAGCCGAACACGAAAGCGGAGCCCTTGAGTGTTGCGGCACCGAGTGCGCCGACCGCTTGATTCAGGTAGAGCAGACCTTCTTTGATCACCGGCGCTTTGAGTAGCAGCGCGCAAATCACGAACTGCAATACGAGTGCGATGCCCACGAGCTTCCAATTGATGGCCTTGCGATTGCTCGACATCGGCAGCACGAGTGCGATGAATACGGCGATGCCGAGCAGTGCTTGAAGATAGAGCGTCATACGGAGTGCCCCGTTATTTGAGTTTGATTTCGCGTAGTCGCTCTTGCAGATACTCCTCTGCAAGAATCGGCGGCAGCGGTTCGGGTTTGCCGGGGCCCACGCAGGACGGTAGCGCCGCGATGGGGAAGTCCGGATTGAAGTGCAGGAAGAACGGCATCGAGAACCGCGCGTTCTGTGCGCGGTCGCGAATCGGGTTGATCACGCGATGACTCGTCGAGCGCAGCATGCCGTTGGTCAAGCGCTGAAGCATGTCACCGACGTTCACCACCATCGAGCCGGGCGACGGGTTGACCGATAGCCACTGTCCCTGACGCGTGAGCACCTGAAGCCCGGGCTCTTCGGCGCCGAGCAATAGGGTAATGACGTTGATGTCCTCGTGCGCGCCTGCACGAATGCTCTCGGCGGGGTTCGGTGGCATCGGCGGGTAGTGAATGACTCGTAACACGCTGTTGCCGAGCTGAACCTTGTCTTCAAAGAAATCGGGCGCCAATCCGAGCACCCTTGCAATTGCGGAAAGCAAACGACGTCCGGTTCGGTCGAAAGTTTCGAACATCTCGATGCAGGTCTCTTTGAACCCCGGGATCTCCGTGATCCAAACGTTGTCGGCCATGTAATGACGATAGGGGTGGCCGACCGGCAGCTCACGGCCGACATGCCAGAACTCCTTGAGATCGAAGTGCGAGCTGCCCTTGGCCGTTTCGATACCGAACGGGGTGTAGCCGCGGGCTCCGCCCCCGCCCTGAATGTGATACCGGCGCTTATCGGTCTCCGACCATGCGAAGAAGGTCTTATATAAGGAGAGAAACCGGTCGATCAGCGGCTCCGGGATGCCATGGTCGGTGATGATGACGAAACCGTAGTTTTCGTAGGCGGCACCGAGGTCCCGCACGAATCGCTCGTCTTCGACGTCCCGCAGGCTGAGGGTCGGGATCTGATCTGGCATCTGCGCATTCTGCACCCTCACGGGGCGTACGTTAAGATTTCGCGATGCTTGACCTCCTCGTGCGCGTCCTCTTGGCTTACCTGTTGGGCTCGGTCAACGGCGCCCTGCTCATCGGCCGCTTTCGCGGCGTCGACATCCGCACGCAGGGGAGTGGCAATGCCGGCGGCACGAACGCGTTACGTACCCAAGGCTGGGTCTTTGCTGCCGGTGTCATTCTTATCGATGTGGGCAAGGCGGTCATCGCCGTTCAGTGGCTCCCCACAGCGTTCACTTCGCCGGCGCTGTCACCGGAGTGGATTGCGGCGGCTTGCGGTTTCGCGGCGGTACTCGGGCATGTGTACCCGGTGTTTCACGGATTCCGCGGGGGCAAGGGTGTCGCGACCGTGCTCGGTACCTTAGTGGCGCTCTCGTTCCCGCTGCTCCTCGGCATGCTCGCCGTATGGTTTTTGATGATGTTCGTTTTCGGATTTGTGGGGCTCGGTTCCATGGTCGCCGCGAGCGCGTTGCCGCTTCTTGCGCAGCTTGCTGGCGCGCGCGGCGTGATCGCACCTGAAGAAGTGCTACCCCTCACGGTATTCGGGCTGGTGTGCGCCGTCTTCGTCATCTGGACCCACCGCAGCAATATTGCGCGGATGCGGGCCGGGACCGAGCCGCGCGCCCGTTCGCTCTGGTTGCTCGGCCGCCTCACGGGAAAACAATGACCCTCGCGCAAGAGGTCTTTCGAGCACTTGCAGACGGCGGCGTACATTCAGGCGAGGCGCTTGCCGAGCGCGCGGGAGTCACGCGCAGCGCGGTGTGGAAGGCCATCGAGCAATTGAGAGAAATGGGTCTCGAGATCGCGGCGCAAACGCATCGGGGCTATCAGCTCGTTGCGCCGTGCGAAGCGCTCGATGCTCAAAGAATTCGCGCCGGGCTCTCGCCCTCGATTCGTGATTCGACGACGGTCGATGTCGAGTGGGAAATCGAATCGACCAACGGTGCATTACTGTCGGCCGCGCCGCCTCAGCCCGCACGATTCGCCGTACTTCTCGCTGAAAATCAAACGGGAGGACGCGGTCGTCGGGGTCGCGCTTGGCAGTCCGCGCTGGGCAGCAGTCTTTGCCTGTCGATCGCGACGAGCTTTGAGCCGCTTCCGCGTGATCTGCCCGCGCTCACGCTCGTGATCGGCGCTTGTGTGCGCGAAGCCTTGCAGCGTCGCGGCGCACATGATCTTGGACTCAAGTGGCCGAACGACATCGTCACTCCCATTATGAAAAAACTCGGCGGTATCCTCGTCGAACTACGCGCCGAAGCGGGTGGTCCCGGCCATATCGTCATAGGCATCGGACTCAACCTTCGCCTCTCCGCAGAAGCAAAACAGGCCATCGCAGAGACCGGCACTCTCGCCGAAGATTTGGCGGCGCAGGGCGTCGAGACCGGCGCGCGTAACACGCTCGCGGCCGAGATCATCGGCCGCTGCATCGAGGGGCTGACGCGTTTTTCACACGACGGTTTTGCGCCGTTCATCGCATCGTGGCGCTCTGCTGACGCGTTACGCGACCAGCCCGTCCGTGTTTTTGAGGGCAGCGTCGAACGCGTGGGGATCGCGCGCGGCATCGATCAGCATGGCGCATTGCAACTCGAGACTGCTTCCGGTCAACACATAGCGCTCATCGGCGGTGAGGTGAGTGTGCGACGAGAGGGCTTACGATGAGTTACACACCTCCGAAAGTCTGGGTTTGGAACAAAGAGAACGGTGGACGTTTCGCGAAGATCAACCGGCCGGTCGCCGGTGCCACCCATGAAAAACCGCTGCCGCGTGGACGACATCCGCTGCAGCTGTATTCGCTTGGTACGCCGAACGGCATCAAGGTGACGATACTGCTCGAAGAGATGCTCGCGCTTGGACACTCGGGCGCCGAGTACGACGCGTGGTACATCGACATCGGTGCCGGGGATCAGTTCGGCAGCGGTTTCGTCAGCGTCAATCCCAACTCGAAGATTCCGGCGTTGCT
>JBEAXT010000206.1:0-6648 GCA_041159695.1 Pseudomonadota bacterium | reverse complement strand
CCCCCTCGCTCCAAAGCCGGAAACAATGCCCTGCGGTCACACGACCTGCTCGACCGGCGCGCTGCTCGGCGGAAGCGCGGGAGATCCGACAGGTCTCAAGACGACTCATTCCGGTGACAGGATCAAAGATTGAACGTCGAACGAGGCCGCTATCGATAACCACCTTGATTCGTGGCAACGTCAGGCTGGTCTCGGCGATGTTCGTGGCCAGAATGACTCGCCTAGGCGATCGCGGATCATCTTTGAGCGCGGCATCCTGCTCTGCCGAAGACAACTCGCCGAATAGGGGAAATATTTCGACGCCTCGATCTGAGCACTCGCCCGAGGCCAAGAGCATGTCGTGGACGCGACGAATCTCACCGGCACCAGGCAAAAAAACTAATACGTCGCCGTCGGCCTCACGTATCGCGCGTTGGATAGCGAGCGCAGTCAGCCTTTCGGGAGAGTCAAGATCGCCGGGTAGAGCCGGCAGACCCTTGCCAAGGTAATGGACCTCTACGGGATGCATGCGACCATCGGAGGTAATTACCGGTGCATCCTCCAATAGCGCAGCAACGGCCTTACCATCGAGCGTCGCCGACATGACAAGTACTCTCAAATCGAGATCGAGTGTCTGTCTTGCATCAAGAGTTAGGGCGAGTCCCAAATCAGCTTGTAAGCTACGTTCGTGAAATTCATCGAAAATGATTACCGCAACATCCTCGAGAGACGGATCGTGTTGCAGCATGCGATTCAACACCCCCTCCGTCACGACCTCGATCCGAGTCGATCGACTCACTTTGGTATCGAGCCGCATACGGTAGCCGACCGTCTCGCCGACGGATTCTTTAAGGGTACTCGCCATGCGCTCAGCCACTGCGCGGGTCGCCAGTCGCCTAGGTTCAAGCATGAGAATTTTCCGACCTTTCAGCCAAGGCTCCTCAAGCAAGGCGAGCGGAACCACCGTACTTTTGCCGGCACCCGGAGGCGCCTCGACGACCGCTGAACGGCGATTTGCGAGGGCCGTACGCACATCCGGCAGAACGTCGAGGATCGGAAGGTCAGGTAGCGAAATCACGTCGTGGTCGGACTCATTGATGCGTCGTTGCCAGACGCCCCGGAATTGTATGCAATCGGCATCATGAAGATCTTCAAGCGTCTTGCCATTGGACTGATATCTCTGGTTTTCGTGCTTTGGGCCGGACTGACGGCCTGGGCGTACTGGCCTGGCGAGCCCGAGGTCCCCATCGCATCACTGGCCACAGACGCAGACAAATTCGTTGAAATTAATGGTCATCGATTGCGTTATCGAGAGTGGGGATCGGCGGTCGACGATAAGCCCTCGTTGCTGCTAATCCATGGGTTCGGCAATTCGCTACAGAGCTTTCGAGAACTCGCTCCCCGGCTCGCGGACTGCTGCCATGTTGTCGCCATCGACATGGTCGGTTATGGCCTTTCTGAGAAACCGGTGGACTACGATTACCACAACGGGCCTCAAGCCGAAGTGCTGATCGCAGCAGCTCAGAAACTCGGTTTGCGCCGGGTTGTTTATGTAGGGCATTCACTCGGTGGTGCGGTAGCGCTGCAAGCGGCCGTCAAGGATCGGGATACTCGAGGACTAGTACTGCTCAACCCTGGGATCATCCGAACCGGAGTCCCGAAGATCGTTCAGATCACTCTTCCTCCACTTCCACGCATGTCGGCCAAGATGTTCGGTAGCCGCGAGTTTCGGGGAAACTTTCTTAAGCAGTCTTATATAAACCCCGACATCGTCACGGAATCGGTCATTGACGACGTCATGCTGGGTGCTCGAACAGAAGGTTATATGGCCGGCATGACTTCGTTGATGAAGCAGTACCGCGAAGGAGAAGAAATCATTCTTGCGCGAGAGGTTAAGGTGCCGACCTTGATCCCTTGGGGAAACCAGGATCGCAACAAACCCCCGGAAGAAGCGGACGAACTTCAGGCAATGATCAAGGGATCAGAGGTCGTTCGATTCCAGAACGCGGGCCATTATGTTCATGAAGAGGCTGCGGAAGGCGTCGCTGCTGCCATCAAGGACTGGCTTCCCAAAACATAGCAGCGTCTCGATAGACCTAAAATTACCGGAGTTCGTTAATGCATATGCCTAAGACAATAGCTGTCGCAGTGGTCACCGCGCTTCTTTTGCTGGATACGAAAGTTTTTGCTTTCGAGCGAACGCCTGCCGATCTCGCTCTCGAACGTGCGCAGCGAATTCTGCGAGAAGGCATTCTCGTCGATGGACATAATGACCTTCCGTATGCCATCCGCGAATCCCGTGATGCGCCCCGAGACGTCCACGCGTACGATCTTCGAAAACCCACAAAGGGCGATACTGATCTTGCCCGCTTACGCGAAGGTGGCGTCGGCGCACAATTTTGGTCGGTGTATATCCCGGGTGAAGGATCAGGTCCTTTTGCACGACAGCAACTCGAGCAAATCGATATCGCACGTCGCGTGATTGCGCTGTATCCCGAAACCTTCACGCTTGCTCTAACGGTCGACGATGTACGTCGTGCAAAGCGTAAAGGGAAAATCGCCTCAATGCTCGGCATGGAGGGTGGATACGGACTCGAAAATTCCATCGGCGCACTGCGGACCTATTACGACCTTGGCGTGCGCTATATGGCTCTGACTCATAACTCCCACACCGACTGGGCGGATGCCGCGGCCCCATTACAGCCACGGAATAACGGCCTCACTCCTTTTGGCGAGGAGATCGTCAGAGAGATGAATCGCCTCGGCATGCTGATCGATCTGTCGCATGCAGCGCCGAGTACGATGGCTCACACGCTTCGAGTCACCGAGGCGCCGGTTATTTTCTCGCACTCCTCTGCTAAGGGCATTTGTAACGTCCCCCGGAATGTTCCTGACGACATCTTGCGTGAGCTACCGAAAAACGGCGGCGTTGTCATGGTGACTTTCGTATCGAGCTTCATCAACTGCGAGGTAGGCAAAGTATTGCAGCCGGCAATGGCTGAGATCGGACTACGGGCGCGAGCGGCGGCTACGCCGGAGGAAGCTGCACGGATTCGTGCTGAGGGCTTCGCTGCAATCAAACTCCCGACGACTACGATTGCCATGGTGGCGGATCATATCGATCACATCCGTAACGTCGCTGGAGTGGACCATGTCGGTATCGGCGGTGACTTTGACGGTAACGACTGGTGGCCGGAGGGCCTCGACGACGTCTCAACCTATCCGCTGCTATTCGCAGAACTCGTGCGACGCGGCTGGTCCGATCGAGACCTCAAAAAACTGGCGGGCGAGAACGCTCTTCGCGCGTGGGCCCAAACGGAGCGGGTAGCTGCTCGCCTTCAACGAGAGCGAAAGCCTTCAACCATGATCTACACAGTGCCTAAAACCCCTTAGGCGCGCGTCGCGGTTTGCCATGCGAGCTCGGCCAACGGATTGACCTGAGCCGCGTATTTCTTTGCCTCGGGACTCACTGCAGTTCCGCGCTCAACGCGCCCGGCAATGCCGTGACAAATGCCGGCGAGACGAAATAAACAAAACGCCATGTAATACTCGAGCGCAGGTAATCCATCGAGTCCGAGGCGTGAACAGTATCGCAGCACGTACTCTCTTTCGTCGGGGATGCCGAGTGAGGCGTAGTCAACGCCGAGCAAACCTCGAACACCTCCGGAAGGCATTCGGTACATCATCAAGTGATACGCAAAATCTGCGATCGGGTCGCCCAGAGTAGAGAGCTCCCAATCCAGAACGGCGATGACGCGCGTTGCGCCGACATCGAACATCATGTTGTCGAGTCGGTAATCGCCGTGCACTAATGAGGGCGCAGGCTCTTTGGCGGGGGCGTTTTTCGGTAACCACTCAATGAGCCGTTCCATGGCCGGAACCCGCCCTGCGGCATCCGCGTCTACGGCATATTGCTTGGACCACCGCGCAATCTGTCTGGCAACGTAGCCCTCCGGACGCCCGTAGTCCTCCAGACCTATTTTCCGATAGTCGATGGCATGCAAGTCGGCCAGCGTCTCAACCATGCCCGAGAACACCGACCCCCTCTCTTCACGCGATAGCTCTGGGAGTTTTGGATCCCAAAAGATTCGGCCGTCGACATACGGCATCACGAAAAACATCGTTCCGATAACAGAGATGTCCTCGCATAAGAGCAAGGGCTTAGCCACCGGGAATGTCGTATGCGTAGCCAGAGCGTGCATAACGCGATATTCGCGATCAACGGCATGTGCGGACGGCAGTAGAACGCCCGGTGGCTTGCGCCTTAAGACATAAGATACGCGGGGGCCATCAAGGCGGTACGTCGGGTTCGATTGCCCCCCGGGAAACTGACGGACACGCAGAGGTCCCTCAAAGTCCGGCAGATGGGTCTTCAGATACTCTTCGAGACGCCCGACATCGAACTCGAGTCCACGCCGGAACTCGTGTGGCGCACTCACGGCCGACCACCTCGACGCGGCCGCGTATGTTGCGTACGAAACGGCTGCGCTCGACGCGCGCCTTCAGCTTTTTCACCTGTTCCAGCAGGCTGCCAAGATGGAATCAGATGGTTTTTACCGGGGCCGATCAAATCGGCTCGACCCATTCGACGTAAAGCCTCACGCAGCATCGGCCAATTGTTTGCATCGTGGTAACGCAGGAATGCCTTGTGTAAGCGTCGGATCTTGAGGCCCTTCGGAATGACGACCTCTTCACTCTGGCGCGAGACACGACGTAAGGGGTTTTTTCCCGAGTGGTACATCGCTGTCGCTGTCGCCATCGGTGAGGGTAAGAACGCCTGAACCTGATCCGCCCTGAATCCGTTCTTTTTGAGCCAGAGTGCAAGCTCCAGCATATCCTCGTCCGTCGTTCCGGGATGAGCAGCAATGAAATAAGGGATGAGATACTGCTCTTTCCCTGCTTCCTTTGAATATCGATCGAAAAGTTCTTTGAAGCGATAGTACGTGCCCACACCGGGTTTCATCATTTTTGACAGTGGGCCCTCGCCGATCGCCTCGGGCGCGATTTTCAGATAGCCCCCAACATGATGTTGGGCGAGCTCTTTGACATATTCTGGCGACTCGATGGCAAGGTCGTACCGCACCCCTGAAGCGATAAGAACCTTTTTAATTCCTGGTAATGCACGCGCTTTTCGATAGAGCTCAATGAGCGGCGTGTGGTCGGTATTGAGATTTGGGCAAACGCCCGGATAGACGCATGACGGTTTACGACAGGCGCTTTCGATCTCGCGGCTTTTGCAGGCAAGCCGATACATATTGGCCGTAGGGCCGCCGAGATCAGAAATGACGCCGGTGAAGCCCGGAACGGTATCCCGTACTTTTTCGATTTCGCGCAGCACCGAGGACTCAGATCGACTCTGAATGATGCGGCCCTCGTGCTCGGTGATCGAGCAAAACGTACATCCGCCGAAACAGCCCCGCTGTATCGAGATGGAAAATCGGATCATTTTGTAGGCGGGGATCTCCGCCTTGCCGTAAAACGGATGAGGCTGCCGCTGATAAGGCAGCTCGTAGACGTAGTCCATTTCTTTGGTTGTCAGAGGAATCGGCGGCGGATTAAGCCAAACCTCCGTATTGCCGTGCCGCTGAACCAGAGCACGGGCATTCCCGGGATTTGCCTCGAGATGCAGGATGCGTGAAGCGTGTGCATACATGACCGGATCATCGACCACCTGTTCGAAAGACGGTAATCGGATCACACTACGATTTCGATCGGTATTTTTTACTCGACGAACAAACCGGACTACAGACTCCCCGGAGGACGTATCGGACTTTGTAGCCGACACCGCTTTGGTTCCTCCGTTGTCTTCCATGGCATATGGGTCGATCGGTGGATTGAGCGGACCCGGGGTATCGAGATGGGTTGAATCGATCTCGACCCAGCCCTCTGGCAACGCTTTTCTAGTAAAGGCGGTGCCGCGCAAATCATTGATAGCCTCGATTTTCTCGCCGGCGGCAAGTCGATGGGCAATTTCGACGATCTGTCGCTCGGCATTGCCGTAGACCAAGAGGTCCGCCTTAGCATCAAGCAAAACGGAACGCCGCACTTTTTCGGACCAATAGTCGAAGTGCGCGATTCGGCGCAGGCTGGCCTCGATACCCCCGATGACGATCGGTGCATCTGGATAAGCCTCTCGCGCACGCTGTGCGTACACGATCACTGATCGGTCTGGTCGCTTCCCGCCCTCCCCGTTCGGGGTATACGCATCATCACTACGAATACGACGATCGCTCGTGTAGCGATTGACCATCGAGTCCATGTTTCCGGCAGTGATACCAAAGAAAAGATTAGGTTTGCCGAGCTCACGAAAAGGATCAGCACTGTGCCAGTCGGGCTGCGAAATGATGCCTACCCTAAAGCCCTGTGCTTCCAACAACCGCCCGATAATGGCCATCCCGAAACTGGGATGATCAACGTAGGCATCGCCGGTCACGACAATCACATCGCAGCTGTCCCATCCGAGTGCATCCATCTCAGCACGCGACATCGGCAAGAACGGAGCGACGCCGAACCGCGCTGCCCAGTGCTTCCGATAGGTATTGATGTCACGAGCCGTTTCCATGGCGGCGACATTAGACCACAGAGACGGCGTTTAGACAGGAACCGCCGCGGGGTTATAAGACATCAGGCCAAGCGACTCCGCGCTGACGTGCTGGCCAGGCTTGAAGT
>JBEAXT010000198.1:0-4393 GCA_041159695.1 Pseudomonadota bacterium | reverse complement strand
GGCAAATAATGCGTTCATTCCGTTCGCGCCGGAGACCGTGTGGTCGTACGAGTTCGGTACCCGTGCCGATCTCTTCGACAACCGTCTGCGCTTGAACGCGACCGCGTTCTACTCGATGACCGACGATATCCAGATCCCGGCTCGTATCGACGTGAACGGTCTGCAGATCTCGACCACCACCAACCCGGCGGACCTCGAGAACTACGGTATCGAAATCGACGCCACCTGGGTGCCGATCGATGGTCTGAACATCACGGCCGGCCTTGGTATGCAGAACGCCAAGTACGTCAGCATCAGCCAGCGCGTGTTGGATCAGGCTGCCGTCTGCCGTGCGAATCCGACCGGTTCCTTCCAGGGAGCCCCGGCGTGTAACGCAAACTTCGTCGATCAGTTCGGTCAGATCGCCGAGCCGGTCCGTGCTCCGGATTACACCATCAGCATGAACGCGAGCTACGAGTTCACCTCGGGCGCGATCACCTGGATCCCGAGCTTCGGCTTCAACACCAGCGACGAGTACGCCATCGGCACGACGGGAAGCCCCGCATCGACCAACGGCACCTGGTCTGGCAAGCAGACCTACATCAATGCCGGTGTGTCGCTGCGCTTCGAGAACGTGCCGGGTCTGACGGCCGCGATCGACTGCCGCAACTGTGCCGATAAGGCCTATCCGATGTCGGCTTTGGGTCCGTTCCAGTTCCTGGATCGCCCGGGTAGCTGGGGTGCGCGCATCAAGTATCGGTTCTGATCGCCCCTTTAACCGTTGACAGGCCGCGGATGCCTTCCTAGAATCCGCGGCCTTTATCGGTCCCTGCCTCCGGGCGGGGTTCCGTGAAACAGCGGCTTTCAAGATACCGGGCCGCCCCCGCGAGGGGGTGGCCCGGGTTGTCTCGGAAGCTCGCCCGCCGCAGCCGGTCGTCGAGCTGTCGGTCGTAGGTCCGGGTTCTCTCGCGTTCGCGCGGGATGTTTTTGCGGACCTTGCGAGCGATGTCTCCTGTCCGGTCGTTTTTGGTTCTCAAACGATGAAGATCTGGAGACTGCATGGCCACAACAGGTCAGCTGATTCGCGCCCCGCGCCGTACGCCGTCTGAAAAGACGAAAGTTCCGGCCCTCGGCGCTGCGCCTCAAAAGCGCGGCGTGTGCACTCGCGTGTACACCACCACCCCCAAGAAGCCCAACTCGGCCCTCCGTAAGGTCTGCCGTGTGCGCCTCGTCAACGGTTTCGAGGTTACCTCGTACATCGGCGGCGAAGGCCACAACCTGCAGGAGCACTCGGTCGTGCTCATCCGCGGCGGTCGTGTGAAGGACCTTCCGGGCGTCCGCTATCACACGGTACGCGGCACCCTCGACTGTGCGGGCGTCAACGACCGCAAGCAGGGTCGTTCCAAGTACGGCGCCAAGCGCTCAAAGAAATAAGGAGAGCGAACGATGTCACGTCGCGCACAAGCTCCGGTCCGTCACATCCTGCCGGACCCCAAGTTCAACAACGACATGCTCGCGAAGTTCATGAACGTCGTCATGAAGAGCGGCAAGAAGTCGGCTGCCGAGCGCATCATCTATGGTGCAATCGACCGCATTTCCGAGAAAACCGGCAAGCAGGGCAACGATGCCATCGATCTGCTTTCGCAGGCGCTCGATAACGTGAAGCCCGTCGTCGAGGTGAAGTCTCGCCGCGTCGGTGGTGCCACGTACCAGGTGCCTGTCGAGGTTCGCGCGCCGCGTCGCCAGACCCTCGCCATGCGTTGGGTCATCGAGGCCGCGCGCGGTCGCAGCGAGAAGTCGATGGCGTTCCGCCTCGCCCACGAGCTCATGGACGCCGCCGAGAACCGCGGCGCTGCCGTGCGCAAGCGCGAGGACACGCACCGTATGGCCGAGGCCAACAAGGCCTTCGCGCACTACCGCTGGTAATCGTCGGACTCGTCCGAAGAACAGGCGCACCCGGTCATGGCCCGCACCACTCCCATCGAGCGTTACCGAAACATCGGTATCTCCGCTCATATCGATGCGGGCAAGACCACCACGACCGAGCGCATCCTTTTCTATACGGGCGTCTCTCACAAGATCGGTGAGGTCCACGATGGCGCCGCCATCATGGATTACATGGAGCAAGAGCAGGAGCGTGGTATCACGATCACCTCCGCTGCGACCACCTGCTTCTGGAAGGGGATGAACAAAGATTTCCCCGAGCACCGCATCAACATCATCGACACGCCCGGGCATGTCGACTTCACCATCGAAGTCGAGCGCTCGCTACGCGTTCTCGACTCGGCTGTTGCGCTCTTTTGTGCAGTCTCGGGCGTACAGCCGCAGTCAGAAACCGTTTGGCGTCAGATGAATCGCTATGGCGTGCCGCGCATTGCGTTCGTCAACAAAATGGATCGCTCCGGTGCCAACTTCAATCGCTGCATCGATCAGATCCGCACGCGCCTGCGTGGCAATCCCGTGCCGATCCAGTTACCGATCGGTGCCGAAGACAGCTTTGAAGGTGTCATCGACCTTCTGAAGATGAAGGCGATCTACTGGGACGCCGATACGCAGGGCATGAATTTCGAGTACCGCGACATTCCGAGCGAGTTACGCGAGGAGGCGGAAGCCGCGCGCACGCTCGTGATCGAGGCGGCTGCCGAGGCTAACGAGTCGTTGATGAACAAATACCTCGAGGGCACGGAGCTCTCGCAGGACGAAATCAAGGCGGGTCTGCGCGAGCGGGCTTGGAAGAACGAGATCGTACTTTGCATGTGCGGCACGGCCTTCAAAAATAAAGGCGTGCAAGCGCTGCTCGATGCCGTGATCGAATACATGCCGTCGCCCGTGAATATGCCGGCGGTCAAAGGGCTCGATGAATCCGGCGAGTCATCGACCCGCCATGCGGCCGACGATGCGCCGTTTGCGGCCTTGGCATTCAAAATTTTGAACGACCCCTTCGTTGGTAACCTGACGTTCTTCCGCGTCTACTCCGGCGTGCTGAACTCGGGTGACTCGGTCTACGTGCCGACCAAGAGCAGGAACGAGCGCATCGGGCGCCTGTTGCAGATGCACGCCTCTGATCGCAGTGAGATCAAGGAAGTGCGCGCCGGTGATATCGCTGCGGCGGTGGGTCTCAAAGACGTCACCACCGGCGACACGCTGTGCGACGAAAAGAAAGTCATCACGCTCGAGAAGATGGTGTTCCCGAACCCCGTCATCTCGGTTGCGGTCGAGCCGAAAACGAAGGCTGACCAAGAAAAGATGGGCCTCGCGCTGCAGCGCCTCGCGAAGGAAGACCCGTCTTTCCGTGTGCACACCGACCAGGAATCCGGTCAGACCATCATCTCCGGCATGGGCGAGTTGCACCTCGAAATCATCGTCGATCGAATGAAGCGCGAGTTCAAGGTCGATGCGAACGTGGGCAAGCCGCAGGTCGCGTACCGCGAAACAATTCGCGGCAAGGTCGAGTCCGAAGGCAAGTTCGTGCGTCAGTCCGGCGGTCGCGGTCAGTACGGTCATGTCTGGCTCAAACTCGAGCCGAACGAACCGGGCAAGGGCTACGAATTCATCAACGGCATCGTCGGCGGTGCAGTGCCGCGCGAGTTTATTCCCGCCATCGACAAAGGCGTCAAAGAAGCCGTCGATACCGGCGTGCTCGCGGGTTACCCGGTGGTCGACGTCAAAGTCACGGCCTTCGACGGGTCGTACCACGACGTCGACTCCAATGAAATGGCGTTCAAGATCGCTGGCTCCCTCGGATTCAAGGAAGGCTTTCGCAATGCGAAACCCGTCATCCTCGAGCCCATCATGAAAGTCGAAGTTGTCACGCCCGAAGATTATTCGGGCGACGTGATCGGCGATCTCAATCGTCGACGCGGTCAGATCACCGGCATGGAAGACTCGCCCTCGGGTAAGTCGATCCTTGCCGAAGTTCCGCTCTCCGAGATGTTCGGGTACGCCACGTCGGTGCGTTCTATGAGTCAGGGTCGTGCGACCTTCACCATGGAATTCGAGAAGTACATGGAAGTGCCGCCGAACATCGCCGAGTCCATCATCAACCGTTAAATGTTTTTTAGCTTCTGAGGAGATACAGACGTGTCCAAGGAAAAATTCGAACGCAGCAAGCCGCACGTAAACGTTGGGACGATTGGTCACGTTGACCACGGTAAGACGACACTGACTGCGGCGCTGACGAAGGTGATGGCCGAGACGCACGGTGGTGAGTTCAAGGCGTACGACCAGATTGACAAGGCCCCTGAAGAGAAGGCGCGTGGCATCACGATTTCGACGGCGCACGTCGAGTACCAGTCGAAGGAGCGCCACTACGCGCACGTCGACTGCCCGGGGCACGCGGACTACGTGAAGAACATGATCACGGGCGCGGCGCAGATGGACGGAGCGATTCTCGTGGTGTCGGCTGCGGATGGCC
>JBEAXT010000013.1:0-6436 GCA_041159695.1 Pseudomonadota bacterium | reverse complement strand
CACAGGTTGCGGAAGCGACAGGGAACCTGCCCACACTCCAAACGCCCGATCCGAAGTTGAGCTTCGGTGAGCGGGTCCAGGCATTCGCTGATGCCGTCGCGCAACGGGTGATCGGTCAAATCCGTGATGAGAATTGGAGTGTTCGCCTACAACTCGAGCCGGCGAACCTCGGCGCGATGGATATCGACTTAAGTCTGACCGGTAATGTCGTAGCGGCAACGGTGGGCGTTGCGAACAACGATGTACGCGCCTTACTCGAATCCGGACTACCGCGGCTTCGCGAGTCTCTCGAGTCGGCCGGCCTGCAGCTTTCCGGATGGAATTTCGGTCAGTCGGGATCGCGAGCCTTCAACGACTCTGCAAGAAAATTCTCACAAACGACCTTCCGAGGGCGAATCGGCCAGACTGAGTCCGTCGCCGAACTCGACGGGTCGAGCATGATGCCGATCAGAAAAACGGTATCTGGCAAAATCGATCTTTTCGTTTGACTCTCTTTTAAAAATTCACTGACGGTACATAGCGATGGCAGACAAGAAAGACGACAAGAAAAAGGCCCCTGACGCAGCCGCTCCGGCGGGCGAAGAGGGTGCTCCGACCAAGAAGTCCAAGTTGATGTTCTTCGTGATGATTGCCGCGGGCGCTCTGGCGTTGATCGGCATCTCCGTAGGCGCGACGCTTTATCTGTCGGGGTTCTTCAATCCACCTGCAGCTACAGCAAAGGCGGGTGAGGAGGGCGCCGCCGAGGAGGGCGAGGCGAGTGCGGCCACCGAGGAGGGTGCAGAAGCGAGCGGTGCTGCTGAGGGCGGAGAGCCGAAGCCCGACGCAGAAATTCCTGAAGGAGAAAAATTCGCAGCGACGTATAAACCCATTACGGGGAGCAACGGCGAAGAGCGGGACTTCACGCTGAACGTGCCAAATACCCGTCGGTATGTGCAATTCAGGGTGGCGTATAAAACTTTTTATGGCCAGAAGATCGTCGAGCGCGTGACCAAACATCAAATTGCGATCGGCGCAGCCATTATTTCGACTGCGGCGCAGTTCGGTGAAGAAGAGATGGTCTCTGTCGAAGGCCGTACGCGACTCGCTGCAGCACTCCGTGACTCGATGAACGATGTACTGATCCGGAACGAGGATTTCGGCGGTATCGACGAAGTCATGTTCACGCACTTCGTGTTCCAGTAGGAATCGATCGGGAAGAACTGAGAAGATCATGTCGACAACCGGTCAAATTCTGAGTCGAGAAGAAGTCTCTGCATTGGTGGAAGCCATGCAGAGTGGGGGCGTCGATACGTCCTCGACTGAGATCTCTTCTTCGGCAGTCCAGCCGTACAGTCTCATCGCGAACGACACCACCTCACGCGGACAGCTTGCTGCGCTCGAGATGATCAATGATCGTTTTTCGAGGCAGTTCAGGGGTAGTTTGCTAACGCTCCTTCGTCAAGCGGTCAAGGTGACTGTGGCGCCGTTCGACGTGATGACCTTCAATGCTTATCTAAAAACGCTGCCGTCGCCTTGCAACGTCAATATCGTTCGCTTTCCGCCGCTGCGGGGCTACGGACTCGTGACCCTCGAGCCGTCCATCGTCTATGGCGCAGTAGACAGTTTCTTTGGTGGGCGCGGTGGCGGCTCAGTTGAGTTGTCGCCGTTACGGGGTTTCACCCAGACCGAAGAGCGCATCATTCAGTTATTACTCGACTCCGTGTTCGACAATCTCCGCGACGCTTGGGCTCCGGTCTATTCGCTCACCCCGGAGTTCGTGAGTCGGGAAATCAATCCTGCCTTTGCGCAGATCGGTGAGGATCGCGAAACGGTCATCGTCAGTCGATTCGATCTCGAGCTGGGGTCCGATATCCGCGGACAACTGACGGTGATGTATCCGTTTTCCGCTCTCAAACCTATTCGGCTGCTGCTTCGTGGTCGGCTCCAAGCCGGTGAGCGCGACGAAAAACTCGCCGCTAAATGGTCGGATCAGCTTCATGATGCAGTCTCGGATGCCGAGCTCGAGATGGTCGCTCAGCTTGTCACCTTGCGGGTCTCTGCACTCGATTTGGCCTCCATCCGGCCTGGCGATACCTTGTGGTTCAAGCCGCCGCCGAGCGTCAAAGTTCTGGTGCAGTCCTCGCACGTTTTCGATGCCGAGTACGGCACTGCAGACGGTAATGCAGCCATTCGTATCGAGCGTGTGATCGAGCCGCCGGAAGATCCCAAAAAGGCATCGGAAGCGAACGCAGCCGATCACGTGGAAGAGGCGGCGGGTGCTGAGCACGGCACCCCCGCGCAACGTAAACGCGCATGACGCAAACAGAATACGTCGCAGGAGCAACGTCAGCATGAACGAGTCAGCAATGGGCAATATTTCGAAGGGTGAAGCAGGAGCGGATTCTTCTCCGCAACTCGAGTTGATCCAGAACGTCGCAGTCAGCGTGTCGGTTGAAGTGGGCCGTTCGTTGCTCAGAATCCGGGATCTCCTCAAGCTCGGACAAGGTAGCGTCGTCGAACTCGATCGCGTAGCCGGTGAGCCGCTCGACGTCTGTGTGAACAATACCGTCATTGCCCGCGGCGAGGTGGTACTGGTCAACGAACGTTACGGCATTCGCCTGACTCAGGTCGTCGATCCGGAAGATCGTGTCAAACATCTGTAAGCGGACATTACGTCGATCATGGATCCCATTCGTTACATCACCGCGTTACTTCTTGTCGGCGGATTGCTGGCTTTGGCGATCTGGATGCTACGGCGTTTTCGCTTTGGCAATCCCGATCTCTCGCGCAGTACACTCAGCATCACCACTCATGCGTCGCTCGGTGCGCGCGAGAAGTTGGTTGTCGTCCGTTTCGGCGGTCGAGATCACCTGCTCGGTGTGACAACCGGGTCGATTTCCCGGATCGCAACCGCTGAGACCGACGGTTCACTTCGCGAGGAGCATCATCCGTGAGCCGCTTCCGCAGCTGCGTCGGACCGGCTTTGACGACGCTTCTCTTCGTTGCGGCGCCGATGGCTCTCGGCCAAGACGCCGGAGCAATCGAGTTACTCCGCACGACGCCAACCGCAGGGGGTGGCCAGGCCTACAGCTTGACGCTGCAAGCCCTCGGTTTGATGACGCTACTAACGTTGCTGCCAGCGATCGTGTTATCGATGACGGCCTTCACACGCATCGTCATTGTGCTCGGTCTTCTGAGGCAGGCAATAGGCACGGCGTCGACACCTCCGAACCAGGTGATCGTGGGTCTTGCGTTGTTCCTGACGTTTTTCGTGATGGCGCCGACGCTCGACGAAGTGCAACGTGTCGCGCTGCAGCCTTACGTCGCCGAGACCATTCCGTTTGAGACGGCGCTCGAACGTGCCGTCGACCCGATGAAGAAATTCATGTTGGCACAGACCCGGGAGTCTGATCTCAAGTTATTCATGGATCTCGCGAAAACACCGCCGGTCAGCTCTCCGATGGAGACGCCCCTTAGCGTGTTGTTACCGTCATTCCTGACGAGCGAGTTGCGCACGGCATTCACCATCGGCTTTTTGATTTACATCCCCTTCCTGGTGATCGATCTCGTGGTGGCGAGTGTGCTCATGTCCATGGGCATGATGATGGTGTCGCCGATCATGATCGCCTTGCCATTCAAGTTTTTGTTATTCGTGCTCGTCGATGGATGGGCGCTGATCCTCGGTTCACTCGCGGCCAGTTTTGCAGCACCACTCCCATGAACGAGACAGGTGTCATTGATTTGGTGCGAGAGTCGATGTGGATCGGCGGGTTGGTCGCTGGTCCGATTCTCGTGACGGTGCTTCTCGTCGGCGTTATCGTCGGCATCTTTCAGGCTGCCACATCAATCAATGAAATGACGCTGAGTTTCTTGCCGAAGCTGGTGGCGGTCATGCTCGTCACACTGCTCATCGGCGGGTGGCAACTGCAGTTGCTGGTGGACTTCACACGACGGCTCTTCGAACGGATTGCCGACGTCGGGATGTAAGCCTGTGCTCGACCTCGGCGTACTCACCTTGAATTGGCTGCAATCGTTGCTGCTGCCCTTGACGCGGGTCGGTGCGTTTTTTCTTGCGGCACCCCTTTTCACGCAATCGGCAGGCATCGGTCGGATACGCGTAGTCTACGCCGCAGTCCTCTGTCTACTCATGATGCCGTCGTTTCCGACTTCCTTGTCGGAGCCGTCGATGCCTTATGGGGAGCCGACCCTGCTACTGCTCTTGAGCGAAGCGCTGATCGGCGTCTCGATGGGCTTAGCGCTTCAGTTTGTGACCGCAGCGGTGGTCACGGCTGGCGAGCAGATTTCGATGTCGGTCGGAATCGGTTTTGCGCAATCTTTTGATCCGTCTCTCGGGTCGACGCCAGTGTTATCTCAGTTTCTTAATTTGTTGGCGTTACTTATCTTTCTGACCGCCGGTGGGCATACGATCATGATCGCGATGATCACCGAGAGCATCCGCGCCATGCCGCCCGGCGAATTTCGCTTGATGGACATTCCGTCGTTGCTCGAGTTCTCGGGCATCATCTTTAAGGGAGCAGCCTTATTAGCGGCGCCCTTATTATTGACATTGTTAGCCGTCAACCTCGGCGTGGGCGCATTGTCACGCGCAACGCCTTCGCTGAACGTCTTCGCCGTGGGCTTTGCGGTGAGCCTGCTGGTCGGCTTCGGACTACTTTTCGTATTGATGCCCGCGATCGGTGAGCGGATCGTCGAACTTTGGCAGCAGGCCGCAACCTTCATTCGACCGAAGCTACTCGGGGAGAGTTGAGCCGTGGCCGAAGAGCAAGGTCAAGAAAAAACAGAAGAACCCACCGCGCGAAAGCTTACGCAAGCCCGTGAGCGCGGTGAACTTCCGAGATCACCGGATTTCGGTGGCGCGATGGAAGTGCTCGTCATCTGTCTGCTGATGTTCTTCATCGGAGCCGAGATCGTCGATGGCTTCTCCGAGATGCTGAAAAACGGCCTTACGTTCGATCGAAGTGACCTCGATGACGTCCAGAATCTTCCGCTCGTCGCGGGTGCTCTTCTATTTGAGGGCTTATGGGCGGTTAAATGGATTCTGCTGGCGTCTATCATCGTGGCTCTCCTCGCATCGACTCTGAACGGTGGATTCAACTTTTCCGGACAGGCTGCGGCGCCGAAATTGAGTAAGCTCAATCCCCTTAGTGGCCTAAAGCGGATGTTCGGTGCGCAGGCCTGGATAGGATTGCTCCGTAATCTTCTTAAGTTTTTTGCGATCGCGGCGGTTCTCGGTTTCGTGCTCTGGACGCGTCGCGCCGAGATGATCGCGATGTCCCGAGACTCGTTGGAGATGATGGTCGCGTCGGGCGCTTCACTCGCACTCGTGACCTTCACCTTAGTTAGTGTCGTGGTCGCTGCAATCGCATTGCTGGATGTGCCATACCAGCGATGGAGTTATCTGCGTCGTTTGCGGATGACTCTTCAGGAAGTTCGTGACGAGATGAAGGACATCGAAGGTCGACCTGAGGTCAAAAGACAGATCCGACGCAAGCAACGCGAATTCAGTCGCGGCCGCATGCTCGAGAAAGTCAAAGACGCCGACGTGGTCATCGTCAACCCCTCGGAGTTTGCGGTGGCGTTGGTTTACGACGAGATGCGTAATGCCGTACCGATGGTGCTTGCAAAAGGGCGTGGTGAGATCGCGAAGTCGATCAAGGAACGCGCGACGCTTGCGGGGGTGCCGATCGTATCCGCTCCACCGCTTGCCCGTGCGATCTACTTCACGACGGAGATTGAGGAGCCGATCCCCGAGGGGCTCTATCGAGCCGTAGCGGCAATCCTCGCGTACGTCTTTAGATTGAGTGCGCTGACGCCGGGTCTCGAAACACCCGACGTACCGAAGCCGGTACTCGCGCCTGAATTCATGTTTGATGAATTCGGCAAGCCGATCAAAGAGGAACGTTCATGAGAGGTCCCGATAAAGCTGCCGCAGCGCGTCATAGTGTGATGCGCGGTGACCCGCCGATCGTTCTGATTTGCTCGGCGTCTGTCGACGTTCTCTCGAACTGTGCGAGGGACTTCGTAAGAACACTGCGCAGCGAAGAAGTCCGGGTGGAGTTCCACACACCGGGAAACGCTGACGGCATACTGCACTCGACCAACAGGTTGCTGGAGGGAATTCCTTTGGAGGGAATTCTCTCGAGCACAGAGCTATTCCCACCGCATTTGCTGATAATCGACGATGCTGAGACGATATCTGCGGTCGAAACTACGGCGTTGCGGAGAATCGTTCAAGGGCTGCGCGGCAGCGCCTTCCGAGTTTTGCTACTCGCAAAACGTAGTCGGTCCGAGGCGGACCGGTTGCCGCTTGCCGATCTGAACGATCTGATGATGATCTGGGATGCAGACGGCGTTGAGAGTGAGACGCTCGCCATCAAGCCAGACCCTGCTGCGGCAGGCGAAAACAAAACACTCGAGTCCGATGCGCCCGAGATCG
>JBEAXT010000112.1:0-2518 GCA_041159695.1 Pseudomonadota bacterium | reverse complement strand
GCGTTACGCGGATGCCGAAAAGATCGCTGTCAAACTCAAGGAGCAGATCGCAGCCCCCTCGGGCGCAGCCGGCTCGGCCTCAGGCTCGGCCGCGGCAATAGGGGGCGGCGCCACGATTTGGGCCGAGCCGGAGACCAATGCGCTCGTGATCACGGCACCCGCGAAGACTATGACCTCGCTGATGACGGTCATAGACAAGCTCGATATTCGTCGCGCGCAAGTGATCGTCGAAGCGATCATCGTCGAAGTATCGGCGGACAAATCAGCGGAACTTGGAGTCAACTGGCTAATCGACGGTTCGAACTCCGATCAAGCCGTCGGAGGCTTCATCGAACCCGTCGGCGGAACGAGTATCTTCGATCTCGTTCGCGCGGCGCAGGACCCGGCGGCGATCTCGGGAGCGCCCCGCGGGACGACCGTTGGCGTAGGTCGATTGGGAAACACGGGCGTCAACTTCGGCGCCGTACTACGCGCGCTGCGCGGTGACTCGACGACCAACATCATTGCCACACCCTCTATCGTGACCATGGACAACCAGGCCGCTGAGATTAAGGTGGCGCAGGAAGTCCCCTTCGTGACCGGGCAGTTCACGAACACGTCGGGTAATGTCGGAAATTCATTGAACCCGTTTCAGACGATTCAGCGTCAAGAAGTGGGTACGATCCTGAAGATAACGCCGCAAATCAACGAAGGCGATGCCGTGATGCTCAAGATCGAACAGGAGAGTTCGAGCATCGCCGCGAGCAGCAGCGGCGCCGTCGATCTAATCACCAACAAACGCACGATCAGCACTAACGTCCTTATCGAGGACGGGGGCACGGTCGTGCTCGGTGGTCTCATCCAAGACTCGCAGACCGGCGGCGAGCAACGGGTGCCCTTTCTCGGACGCATCCCGGTGATCGGCGAGGCCTTCCGAACGCGCAGCGCCAAGAAGACCAAAACCAACCTCATGGTATTCATCCAGCCACGCATCCTGCGGGATGGCACCGACGCGGCCATTGAAACGAATCAAAAATATAATTACATGCGCGACCAACAACGGTCGCTAGGCCCGAGATTTGAGGCGGTACCGCTCCTGCCCGGCGAACGTCGCGCTATCCTTCCCGAGATTCCGGTAACGCCGACCAAGCCGCCGGCCCCCGAGACGCCGGCTGCGGAGCCGCCGAAATGAACGCCCAGTCGGGCGCGATTGCCGCCCCGACTCCCCCGCTGCCGCTTTCTTTTTGTCGCCGACACGGCGTATTACTGCGCGTACTCGAGGGCGGAGACTTGCAGTTGTCGCTCAATCCCGACGCCACGCCCCTCGCCATTGCGGAAGCCCGACGCCATGTGGGTCGACCGTTCTCGCTTGAACGGGTGAGCGCTGACCGATTCGAGGAACTCTTGCGTGAGGCTTATGAAGCCGGTAGTGACGCTCAAGCCGCAGCAGGCGGTCTCGAAGAAACCGCTGACCTCACTTTCCTCGCGCAAGATCTTCCCGAGCAAGGGGACCTTCTCGATAGCGAGGATAACGCACCCATCATTAGACTCATCAACGCATTACTCACCCAGGCGATCAAAGATAACGCCTCGGATATCCATATCGAGCCTTACGAGAATCGACTGGTGGTTCGACTGCGCGTCGATGGCGTCTTACGCGAGGCTTTGCAAACGCGTCGCGCAGTCGCCGGCGCTGTCGTGTCGCGCATCAAGGTCATGTCGAAGCTCGACATCGCCGAGAAGCGCTTGCCTCAAGACGGTCGAATCAGTCTGCGGGTCGGCGGACGCGCAATCGACGTTCGCGTGTCGACGATCCCATCGGGTCACGGCGAGCGCGTGGTGCTGCGCCTGCTCGATAAACAGGCCGGTCGACTCGATCTCGGCGAACTCGGTATGGAGCCGCCGATCGAAGTCCTGCTCGATCGCATCATTCATAAACCGAACGGTATCTTGCTCGTGACCGGACCGACGGGCTCGGGTAAGACGACGACGCTCTACGCAGCGCTTTCGCGCCTCAACGACGCGACGCGTAACATCATGACGGTCGAAGATCCGATCGAGTACGACCTCGATGGCATCGGCCAGACGCAGGTGAACACCAAGGTCGACATGAGCTTCGCGCGCGGTCTGCGGGCAATCTTGCGTCAAGATCCCGATATCGTGATGGTGGGTGAAATTCGCGACCTCGAAACCGCGCAGATCGCCGTGCAAGCCTCACTGACGGGACATCTCGTGCTCTCGACGCTGCACACCAATACGGCGGTCGGTGCCGTCACACGGCTGCGCGATATGGGCATCGAGCCTTTCCTACTGGCCTCGAGCCTGATCGGTATCGTGGCGCAACGCCTCGTTCGAACGCTCGATCCAGTCTCGCGCGAGGGCTATGCCGCCGGAGAACTCGAACGTCGGCAGCTCGGCCTAACGATGGAGGCGCCGGCACCCACGCTGTACCGCCCCGCACCAGGCGGCCAGGGGTACCGCGGCCGTACCGGCATTTACGAGCTCGTGCAGGTGGATGACCACCTGCACGAGCTCGTAA
>JBEAXT010000100.1:0-12842 GCA_041159695.1 Pseudomonadota bacterium | reverse complement strand
CCGGTTTTTGGGGGATCGTCTAGCGGTAGGACAACGGACTCTGACTCCGTTTACCTAGGTTCGAATCCTAGTCCCCCAGCCAAAACAAAAAGGCCCGCAGCGATGCGGGCCTTCTTGTTTTCGGGGCCGGTCCGCGATCACCCGAGCGCGCGCACGCCGGAGGAACTTCCGATCAGCACGACGTCGGCGGGTCGATGCGCAAAGAGTCCGCAGGTCACGATGCCGACGATACCGTTGAGGGCTGTCTCGAGTGCGGGCGGGTCGAGGATGCGCAGACCGTGCACGTCGAGAATCTGGTTGCCGTTATCCGTCGTGACGTTCTCGCGCCAAACCGGTTGACCGCCGAGCTTCACGAGTTGGCGCGCCACGTAGGATCGCGCCATCGGAATCACCTCGACGGGCAAGGGGAAGCGACCGAGGACGTCGACCACCTTCGATTCGTCAACGATGCAGACGAACTTCCGCGAAGCCGCCGCGACGATCTTCTCGCGGGTCAGCGCGGCACCCCCGCCCTTGATGAGTCGACGATGACCATCGGTCTCGTCGGCCCCATCCACATAGAGTGGTAGGTCCCCGGTCCGGTTGAGTTCGAGGACCTCGATACCGACCGATTTCAGTCTCGCGGTGGAGGCTTCCGAGCTCGACACCGCCCCGCGGATCCGATCGCGATGAGCGGCCAGTTCGTCGATGAAGAGGTTGACCGTCGATCCCGTGCCGACTCCGATGATCATGTCGTCGTCGAGGTACTTCAGCGCGGCACGCGCTGCGGCGAGTTTTCCGTTCACTGTGTCGTTCATCGGGACTTCTCCGCAGAAAAACAGGCATTTTCCGTAACCTGAAACGAAGATGCCCGCTTTCGCGGGCATCCTCGTTTTATCAGAAGAGGCGGGCGGGATTTGCATCCACACCCGCCAAAGATCATAAAGATCTTACTTCTTCTTGGCGGCTTTCTTCTTAGCCTTAGCTTTCGCTTTCTTCTTGGCCTTAGCCATGATTTATCTCCAGTTACGGGTTAGTCCGCGATTGAGTATATACACGCGATTGTAAAAAACAAGCAAGGGGGTCTTGCGCTACGACCCTAAGACGTAGCAAGCGAACCAATGAATCGCCACTCCGCCGCGCTCACCGGCGTGATCGAAAGTCGATTACCACGTTTGAGTATCAGCAACTCGCGAAGCTTGCCGTCTGCATGTCTTCTAAGTTCATCGAGCGAAATCACGCGGGAAAAACGCTGCTCGAGACGCACGTCGACCATGTACCAACGCGGCGCTTTCGGGTCGGATTCCGGATCGTAATGCGCATGCTTGCGATCGAATGCCGTGGCATCGGGATACCCCTTGCTCACGACTTTCATCACGCCGACGACACCCGGTATGTCGCAACTCGAGTGGTACATAAAAGCGAGGTCCCCGACCGCGAATTGGTCACGCAGCATGTTGCGGACTTGGTAGTTGCGCACGCCGTCCCAGCAGGTGGTGCGCTTTGGCGCTTTGGCGAGATCGTCAATGCTGAAGGTTGAGGGTTCGGTTTTCATCAGCCAATAATTCATCGGTTTTCTCCGCGAAAAACCTGTATTCCACGCTCCGTGACCACGGTGTCGAGTGGGATGTCCGAGGGGATGGGCTCGATCGCATCGACGTGCTGACAAGAGTGAGCGATGCCGATCAGGCGGGGTCCCCACCAATGATGACGGAGGCGGCGAAAGGATAGCGCCCGGTCATAGTAGCCCGCTCCCATCCCGAGGCGATTACCGCGCGAATCAAAGCCCACGAGCGGCAAGAACACGAACTGCAGCGTATGGGCTGGCACATGCAAGGTCGTATCGGGTTCCGGAATACCGTAGTGGTTGTAGCGTAGACGCGGACCGGGTGGCGCGAAGGTCATGCGATGGTCGCGACGACTTTCGATGCGCGGCAGGAAGATCGTTACCCCGCGACGCATGGCGAGCGCGATCAGCGGCGCGGTGTCGATCTCTTCGGATAGTGCGGCGTAGAGCCCCACCCGAGTGCCGGGTTTGAACCAAAGCATCTTGGAGACGAGCGCTGCGATGCGTGTCGACGCTTGACGGCGCTCGGACGGGGAGAGCCCCGCCCGCGCCGCGCGCAGTGTTTTGCGCAATGAACGACGGTCGGTCACGAGGACTCTCCGACAGGAATTCGAGGCGTCACCCGCCTGTGCCGGTGCGAACCGTTGCTCTCGACACAGAGCAACAAGTGGGGCGGACTACGTCAGGTAAGGCTTTCCGCTCGATGGCGGACTTGCACAGTGCTGACAGCAAGCCCTGATGCCCCTGGGCGTTCCAACTTAGGGTCGAGAGGTAACCCGATTCACTGTCGAACACCGCAGGTGACGCCATGACACTCTACACCAGCTCCCCTCGCATGAGTATGCGGCAGAAGACGGAGGTTAGAGGTCGAGCTGACGGCTGCGCTTGAGCGCGCCGTCGATGCGTTCGCGCAACGCTCGAACCCGCGTACCCGCATCGGCTTCGCCGCGGCGGTCTTTGGTTTGCGACTTGAGCAGCTCGTGGGCGAGATTGAGCGCAGCCATCACGGCGATGCGATCGAGTCCGACGATTTTTCCGGCGTCGCGAATCTCGCGCATCTTGCCGTTGAGGAGTTCTGCCGCATCGAGCAGGGCCGCCCGTTCGTCGTGCGGGCAGGCGATGAGGAATTCGCGTTCGAGGATTCGAATACTGACGCGAGAGGCGTCTTTCTCAGCCGGGCTCAAGCCCCGTGCTCCAGTGTTTTGAGACGACCGATCATGGCCTCGACCCGGGTGCGAACCTGTTCGTTGCGTTGCATCAGCGAGGCTCGCTCACTGGAGAGGCTGTCCTGCCGCTGGCGTAGCGCGCGATTCTCCTCGCGCAGGGCACCGAGTGCATCGAGCAGCTCGTCCACTTGCTTCTCAAGACGGCGGATTTCGGAGTCGAGGGTGATCTTGTCGCTCATGGACAAAATTATAGCCGGGTCTTTGGCATAATTTCGTTCATGTCAGCACCTGACTTCCGGGAAATCGAGCGTCAACTTGCCGGAACACGGGCGCTCACCGATCTACCCGAGGCGCACGGCACGCTGACTGGGGCGTTGTGTTCGAGTTCGGAGGTGACCCTCCAGGACTGGCTCCGAGAGGTCTTTCCCGAGGGTCTAGCCGGAGCGGCCGAGACGCCCATGCTCACGGTCTTCGAGTGGACCCGACACGTCCTCGAGTCCGGCCAGCTCGAGTTTCAGCTCCTGCTACCCGATGACGATGAACCGGTGGCGATCCGCGCGGCCGCCCTGGGTCAGTGGTGCCAAGGGTTTCTGTACGGGCTCGGGTCCAATCCGATCCCCGATATTGATCAATTGCCGGAGCAGGTCGGAGAGATCGTTCGAGACCTCACGGCGATGACCCGTATCGACGTGGACGAGAGCGAGTCGATCGAGGACAACGAGCAGGCGTATTCCGAGCTTGTCGAATTCGTACGCATCGGTGTTCAGTTGTTGCACGATGAGCTCGCGGGTGTTCGCGAGTCGGCGACCGCCGGGGGTGACGCGGATGATAAGCCGCCCTCGATCCACTAAGTCGTCCCGGAGCAGTTCGGCGCCCAAGGTCACCGTCGCCGCGCCGACGGCCCCGCCGATCGCCAAGCCACCTCCGATCGGTCGCGATGAGTTCGCGCGGCGGCGGCGACAACTCATGAAGTCGATGGGGCGAGACTCGATCGCCATCGTCCCTGCGGCACCGGTGCACTTCCGTAACAACGATGTCGAGTACGCCTACCGGCAAGATAGCAACCTCCATTACCTCACCGGCTTTCCGGAGCCTGAGTCGGTGGCGGTGCTGATTCCCGGCAGGCCTCAAGGGGAATATTTGCTCTTCGTGCGCGACCGGGATCCTCAACGAGAGACCTGGGATGGGCGTCGCGCTGGTCCGAGTGGAGCGCGCCGGGACTTCGGTGCGGATGATGCGTTCCCGATCGGCGACATCGACGAGATCCTGCCGGGTCTCATGGAGGGACGAGAGAAAATCTTTTACACCGTCGGCGCCAATCGTGAGTTCGATCAACGGGTCGTCGGCTGGGTGAACGGGCTACGCGCTCAAGCCAAGCTGGGTCGACATGCGCCGCACGAGATGGTCGCGCTGGAACACGTGCTGCACGAGATGCGGCTCTTCAAAAGTCGCGGCGAGATCGAGCAGATGCGCGAGGCGGCCCGGATCGCCGCGAGAGCGCACGTCCGCGCGATGCGGTTTTGCAAGCCGGGTCGTTACGAGTACGAAGTCGCTGCCGAAATCCAGCACGAGTTTCATCTCGCGCGCGCTGATATTTCTTACCTCCCCATCGTCGGCGGAGGCGCGAACGGTTGCATCTTGCATTACCGCGAAAACAACTCGGTGCTGCGGGAGGGAGAGCTGTTACTGATCGATGCCGGCTGCGAGTACGAGTGTTATGCCTCGGATATCACGCGTACCTTTCCGGTCAGCGGTCGTTTCACGCCCGCGCAGCGCGCGGCCTATGAAGTCGTGCTCGAGGCCAATCTCGCAGCCATCGAGGCCGTACGTCCCGGCCATGACTGGAACACGCCCCATGACGTGGCGGTGCAAGTGTTGACGGCCGGCATGGTTCGTCTCGGTCTGCTCAAAGGTCGGGTCCCCTCGCTCATCAAGTCGCTGGCATACCGAAAGTTCTACATGCACAAAACCGGTCACTGGCTCGGCATGGACGTACACGACGTCGGCGATTACAAAATCGGCGATGTCTGGCGTCAGCTCGAGCCCGGCATGGTGCTCACCATCGAGCCCGGGCTGTACATCCCGCCGGGGACTCGCGGCATTCCGCCGGAGTTCCGGAATATCGGTATCCGCATCGAAGACGATGTGCTCGTGACTCGTGAAGGCCACGAGGTGCTCACTCACGGGGTTCCGAAAGATCCCTCGGCCATCGAAGTCCTCATGGCCTCCGCATGAGTCACTCAAAAAAATTGAGCGCGGCGGACTCGAGTCATCCCGAGGTCGACGTTGCCATTGTCGGTGGCGGATTGGTGGGGGCGAGTCTCGCGCTGGCGCTCGCGCCCACGGGTCTCAAGACCGCGCTCATCGAGGGCGTTGCGCCCGACGCCGGGTCGCAGCCGAGTTTCGATGATCGAACGACGGCGCTCGGCAACGGTACGCGTCGGAGTTTCGAAGCGCTCGGGATCTGGTCGCAGGTCGCTCCTCATGCGGCACCCATCCGCCGCATTCACGTTTCGGATGCCGGACGTTTCGGGTTCGCCCGACTGGAGGCGAGCGAGCACGGGATCGAGGCCTTCGGTTATGTGGCGACCAATCGCGTGCTCGGTGCCGCGCTGCGCGCAGCGCTTTCGAATCTTTCCGATCTCGATTTACGGATGCCTGCGAAGTGCAGGGCGATCGACTTGCGCGAGCGCGAGGTCGAGTTGTCGCTCGAGCCGGCGACATCGCCCTTGCGAGCCCGACTCGTCGTGGCGGCCGACGGCGCTGACTCGCGGGTGCGTGAGGCGGCAGGACTTGGCGCCTCGGTCGAAGATTACCGGCAGGTCGCGATCGTCAGTCACGTACGCAGTTCGCGCCCGGCGGACGGCACGGCCTTCGAGCGTTTCACACCCGAGGGACCCTTTGCCGTATTACCGCTTTTCGATGGGGCGTACGGCGTGGTGTGGACGATGGCGCCCGAGGCGGCTGAGCGTGTGCTCGGCTTGTCCGACAGCGAGTACCTCGCGGCGCTGCAGGGTCAGTTCGGATGGCGAATCGGACGTTTGCTCTCCGTTGGCAAGCGAAGTGCGTATCCGCTACGTCTCTCTCGTGCCGAGACGCTCACGGGCCAGCGCGTCGTGCTCATCGGGAACGCGGCACAAGGTCTGCACCCCGTCGCCGGACAGGGGTTCAACCTCGGTTTACGCGATGCCGCGACACTCGCGGAGCTACTCGCCGAAGTCGTGCGTCGCGAAGGAGCGCACGCCGATATCGGTTCGCCAGAGGTACTTCGCGAATTCGTCGCGCGTCGTACGGCTGATCGCGACGGCGTCACGCGATTCACCGACGGCCTCGTGAAATTGTTTGGCGACACCCGGCCCGGCGTCCCGCTGCTTCGTGATCTCGGCTTGTTGTTGTTCGATCTGTCGCCGACCGCCAAACAGGCGATGTCGCGACTGAGTTGGGGATTCGCCGGGCGTACACCGAGGCTCGGCCGTGGTCTCGGAGTCATGTCGTGAATTCGAGCGCGTCGTTCGACGTCGTGATCGTCGGGGGCGGTCCGGTCGGCGCCGTACTCGGCGCACTGCTGCGTCAGGGGCCGGCTCCTTATCGGGTTTTGATACTCGAACGGGATCTGCCCAATTTAGCGGACCCTCCGAATGCCGCCGATCTTCGCGTCTTCGCGCTTTCTCGTGCGAGCGAGCGCATCTTGCGTGCCGTCGGTGCGTGGAATTCTTTGCAAGCCTCCTCTTCGACACTTTGTGCGTACGAGCGCATGCACGTATGGCCGCGTGATGTCGAACCGCGAGGGGAGGGATCATTGACTTTCGATGCCGCCGAGCTCGGCGAGCCGGATCTCGGGGCGATCGTCGGTAACGATGCCTTGCAGCGCGCGGGACTCAAGGCCTTCATCGACGTCGGTGGCGAGGCGCGCAGCGCCGTCGTTCACGATGTTCTGTTTTCCGATCGCTCCGCCACCTTGTCTACCTCCAGCGGAGAGATCGCGACCAAGCTCGTCATCGGCGCCGATGGGGGTCGTTCAGTCGTGAGACATGCCGCGAATTTTGGGGTCGAGGCTCAGGACTACGGGCAGCTCGCCATCGTCGCCAACGTGGCGAGCGAGCGATCCCACGAGTTGACGGCTTGGCAAAGATTTTTGGGCGACGGTACGTTGGCCTTGTTGCCGCTTGCGAGCGGTCAAAGTTCGATCGTCTGGTCCTTGCCGCGCGATCGCGCCGAACGATTGCTGGCGGCCGAGGTCGCGACCTTCGATGCGGAGCTCACCGCCGCAAGCGCAGGAGTGCTCGGCGCACTTTCTTTGGCCGGCGAACGACGAAGTTTTCCGTTACGCCGGGTGAGCGCGCCGCATTACGTACGCGAGCGCTGTGCGCTCGTCGGTGATGCCGCCCATATCGTGCATCCGCTGGCGGGGCAGGGCGTCAATCTGGGTTTGCTCGATGCGGCGGCGCTCGCCGAAGAGCTCGCCGAGGCGTCACGCGAGCGTGAGGATCCGGGGGCGATGCGCGTACTGCGTCGCTACGAGCGTTGGCGCAAGAGCGATAACGAAGTCATGAGTCTGTCGATGGATCTTCTGAACCGCTTCCTCGCGTTCGGGGGCGAAGGGCTCGAGCAGGGGTTACAGCGCGGTCTCGGGTTCGTCGGTCGCAGCGCGGTGCTGCGACGCCCGTTCGCTGAGCGTGCGCTCGGACTGGCGGGCGATTTACCCGCCATCGCCCGACGCGGTTGATTAGCCGATCGCGCTCACGCTAGCCGATTGAGCTCACGCGAGGCGATCGATCTTCGCCGCGCAGATGAAGTCGTTTTCGGTGAGGCCGTTCACCGCGTGGGTACTGTAGCGTAATCGACAATAGTTGTAGCCGATGGCGAGATCCGGGTGGTGGTCCTCGCTATTGGCGACGTGGGCGATCGCATTGACGAAGCTCATCGTTCTATAGAAATCTTTGAACGACCACTCGCGCTGCAACTCTTTTCCGTCGGGCGACAACCGCCATTCGGGCGTGAGCTGACCGAGCAAACGCTCGCAGTCGGCGCGTGAGAGGGGCGGGACGCCGCCTTCGCAGGGGAGACACTTCTTTTCGGTGAGGGTGTTGCTCATGTTCGCTCCTCAAGTCTGAGAGGTGGGGGCTCCATCACGCCGCGGATATTTGCGCGCGACGTAAGCCTCCACGAGTTGTTGGAATTCTTCGGCGATGTGATCGCCCTTCAGGGTGACCGTCTTTTCGCCGTCTTCGTATACGGGCGCCACCGGACGCTCGCCCGTTCCCGGCAGACTGATGCCGATGTTGGCGTGTTTGCTCTCGCCCGGGCCGTTGACGACGCAACCCATCACGGCCACGTTCATCATCTCGACCCCCTCATGATGTTTACGCCACTCCGGCATCCGATGACGGATATGCGACTGGATCGACTTCGCGAGCTCCTGGAAGTACGTGCTCGTCGTTCGCCCGCAGCCCGGGCAGGCGATGACCATCGGCACGAAGGATCGCAGTCCCATGGTTTGCAGGATTTCCTGGGCGACGATGACTTCCTGCGTGCGATCGCCATTGGGCTCTGGCGTCAGCGAGACGCGGATCGTGTCGCCGATACCCTGCTGCAGCAGCACGCCGATACCTGCGGTCGAGGCCACGATACCTTTGCTGCCCATGCCGGCTTCGGTGAGTCCGACGTGCAGCGGATAGTCGCATCGCGCGGCGAGATCGGAATAGATGGCGATCAGATCTTGTACGCCGCTCACCTTGGCCGAGAGCACGATGGCCCCATGAGGCTGACCGAGCTCCTCGGCACGCCGAGCGCTTTGCAAGCAAGACTCGACCACCGCCGAGCGCATCACTTCGTTCGCGGTCCGCGGATTTGGCAGGGCGTTGTTCTCGTCCATCATTCGTGTGAGCAGGTCCGAGTCGAGGCTGCCCCAATTGACGCCGATACGAATCGGTTTTTTGTATTGGCAGGCGACCTCGATCATTTCGGCAAACTGCGGATCACGCTTGCTACCGCGTCCGACGTTTCCGGGATTGATACGGTACTTCGCGAGCGCTTCGGCGCAAGCGGGATGTGCTTTGAGAAGCTTGTGGCCATTAAAGTGAAAGTCGCCGATGAGAGGCACTGTGGTGCCCTCACGATCGAGACGCTCCCGGATGTGTGGCACCGCGGCAGCCGCCTCTTCGGTGTTGACCGTGACCCGAACGAGCTCCGATCCGGCCCGCGCGAGCGATCGCACCTGCGCGACGGTCGATTCGATATCGGCGGTGTCGGTGTTGGTCATCGATTGCACGACGATCGGAGCGCCACCGCCCACTTTCACGCCACCGACGACGGCTGCGATGCTTTTTCTGCGCGTGATCATCGTACGGCGTCCTTTTCTTTGGCGATCCAGCCGCGCACGTGCCGCTCCAAGAGGTCGATCGGCACCGCACCCGTTTCGAGAACCGTGTCGTGGAATGCACGCACTTTGAAGCGCGAACCGAGCGTCTGCTCCGCCTCGCGCCGCAGGTTCTGGATGCGTAATTGACCGATCTTGTACGCGAGCGCTTGCCCCGGCCACGAGATGTAGCGGTCAATTTCATTGACGATGTCCGCCTCGGTTTTTGCGGCGTTATCGATGAAGAAGGCGATCGCCTGCTCACGGCTCCAGCCCTTGGCGTGCATACCGGTGTCGACGACGAGTCGTACGGCGCGCCACATGTCGTAGGTGAGCTGACCGAATTTCGAGTAGGGATCTTGGTAAAGCCCGAGTTCCTCGCCGAGGCTCTCGGAGTAGAGCGCCCAGCCCTCGACATAGGCGGTATACCCCGCGTTACGACGGAAGTCCGGCATCTCCGCTTGCTCCATGGCGAGCGCGATCTGCAGGTGGTGACCCGGAACCGCCTCGTGTATCGAGAGCACTTCCATTTCGTACTTCGGGCGAACCTCCGGTCGATAAAGGTTCACGTAATAGAAACCGGGACGCGTGCCGTCTGCGGCTGGGCCCTGGTAATACGCTGTGGTGGTATTGGGCGCGCTGGTCATCGGGATCGGCCGCAGCCCGTACGGCGTGCGCGGAAGTTTTCCGAAGACGCGTACAAGGTTCGGATCGATGCGCTTCGATACCGCAAGATAGCCCTCAAAGAGTTCTTGGGACGACTTGTAATAAAACTGTGGATCGGTGCGCAGGAAGGTGAAGAACTCTTGCAGCGAGCCTTTGAAGCCGACCTTGTCCTTGATGGCCATCATTTCGGCACGAATTCGTCGTACCTCCGCGAGTCCGATCTCGTGGATCTCGTCGGCGGTGAGCGTGCCGAGCGTGGTGTGGTAGGCGATACGCTCCCGGTAGTACTCACGGCCTTGGGGCGTATCGGAGATCCCCACCGTGGCACGGGTGGCGGGAAGATAGACCTCGTTGAAGGTTTTGGTGAAACGGGCATAGGCCGGTAGCACGACAGTTTCGATCGCGCGACGACCCGCTGCGGTGAGTCGATCGCGGGTCGCGGCGTCGAACTCCTCGGGGAAGCGGGCGAAAGGCGCGAAGAACGGACTCTGTTCCGCCTTGGCGACGTTCTGTAGAGCCAGCTGCGAGGGAATGCGTTGCATGATCACCCGCGGTTGTGTGCGACCTTCGCGTGCGGCCTGTTCGAGCAGCGCGATGTGCTGGTCGATCAGCGTACCGACCCCTTTCAGGCGCGTGATCCAGTCCTCGTAATCTTTGACGGAGCGAAACTGCAGGAGCTCCGTGACTTCGTGCAGCGTCTGGATGCCGCCTTGATGATTGATCGAATACAGATACGGCTTGAACGGCTGACTCGCGAGGCGCTGGGTGTACTCCCGCTCGAACAGGTCGTAATCGAGTTGGGCTTTCGGCGAGAGCGACGCCCGGGGGATCGCCCGCAGCGCCGCGAGGGTGGCCCGATCGTGCTGATGGCGCTGCTCGATGGCCGCGGCCGACATATCGGTCCAGCGGTCGTTATACCGATTGTCCCCGAGGTAATTCGCCATCAAGGGGTCGGCGGCCAGCTCTTTTTGCCACGTGGCGTCGAACAGCGCCCGAAGACGGGTTTCGGTTTCGGGGGTGGCGGCAGCTGTGGCCGGCATCAGAACCGCAAAAACCAGGACGGCGAACCGCGCAAGGGCGGGGAGGCGACTGAGCATGCGAGGGGTCTCCGAGTAACCTTGAGTTGACAGTCTACGACGGTCGATTTTTCCGCGCCCGGGGGCGCAGCCGCTGCTATTATCGCCTCGTTCGCGAAATCCGACCTTGCCGGAGAGACCCCGCCTCACCGTGGGGCGCCGAAGGCGCAAGTTTCCGCCCGGAAACGCTCAGGCAAAAGAACGGCAGGTCGCAGGCGAATTCTGGAGAGCGATCGATCGCCGCCCATCGGGCTGCGGGCGATCCACCGAAGGGGAGCGGCGCGCCGATCGAGGCGGGCCCGATCTCTCAGGTCCATGGACAGAGGGGCGGCAGGGGCTTTGTGGCTCCTGCCGCTCTTTTTTTTGGCCGGGCGGTGGCCTCACGGATTTGAGGGAGACGGCATGGGACGCAAGACACCTCTCTATGGGCTGCACGTCGAGCAAGGCGCTCGCATGGTCGACTTCGGTGGCTGGGACATGCCGGTCAATTACGGATCGCAAATCGAGGAGCATCATCGGGTGCGCCGCGATGCCGGCATGTTCGACGTCTCGCACATGTGCGTGATCGACGTTCGTGGACGAGACAGCCGCGCATTTCTTCGATATCTGCTGGCCAACGACGTCGACAAGCTGCGGGTTCCGGGCAAGGCGCTTTACAGCTGCATGCTCAATCCGGCCGGCGGCGTCCTCGACGATCTCATCGTCTATTTCATGAACGAGCAGTGGTTCCGCGTGGTCGTCAATGCCGGAACTCGGGACGCCGATCTCGATTGGATGCGCGCCCAGGCCCGCGAAGTGGTGCAGCACCTCGAAATCATTGAACGTGTCGACCTCGCGATGATCGCAGTGCAGGGCCCCAAAGCCCGCAGCATCGTTGCCGAGTTTCTCGATCCCGAAGATAAAGATCCGACCTTGGCGCTCGAGCCCTTCAACGGCCGCATGAGCGGTGAGTGGTTCGTCGCGCGCACGGGCTACACGGGCGAGGACGGCTTTGAAGTGGTCTTGCCGATCGAAGAGGCGCCCTCCACCTGGCGCGCGCTCGCGGCGGCGGGTGTGGCGCCTTGTGGTCTCGGCGCGCGCGACACGCTGCGACTCGAGGCCGGCATGAACCTTTACGGCAACGATATGGATGAGACGCGTCATCCGCTCGAGTCCGGCCTCGCGTGGACGGTGGCCTTCGAGCCTGCGAGCCGCGACTTCATCGGTCGACAGGCGCTGATGGATATCAAGGCAGCGGGAGGTCCGTCGCACAAGCTCGTCGGTCTGTTGTTGGAAGATCGCGGCGTCTTGCGTTCGCACCAGAAAGTCATCGTTCCCGGCGTGGGTGAGGGCGAAGTGACGAGCGGGACGTTCTCGCCGACGCTCGAGCGTTCCATCGCCTTTGCTCGGGTGCCGAGCGGAACGGGTCAATCCGTGCAGGTCGACATCCGCGGCAAGTTGCTGCCGGCACGCGTGGTCAAGCTGCCGTTCGTGCGCAACGGACGAGTGCTGATCGCGCTCTGAGTTTTTCAAAGATTTCACGATTTCGTTATTGAGGAGCCTTCCCATGAGCCAAGTCATTACCGACCTGAAATACGCCAAGAGCCACGAGTGGGCCCGTCTGCTGCCGAACGGCCTCGTCGAGATCGGCATCACGGATCACGCCCAGCATGCGCTCGGCGATCTCGTGTTCGTCGAAGTCCCGGAGGCGGGGCGCGCGCTTGAGGCCGGCGCTGCCTGTGCGGTCGTCGAGTCGGTCAAGGCCGCCTCTGACGTGTACGCGCCCATTGCCGGCACCGTCGTCGAGAGCAACGCGGAGCTCGCCTCCACGCCGGAGCTCATCAATCAGGACTGTTACGGCAAGGGTTGGATGATCCGCGTGAAGCCGGCTTCGGCCTCGGCGCTCGACGGTCTGCTCAATGCCGAGGCTTACTCGGCGGTGCTTGCTGCGGAGGGTGGCTGACATGCCGTTCATTCCGCATACGGAAGCGGACGTCCGCGAAATGCTCGCAGCGATCGGCGCCAAGTCGATCGAGGACCTCTTCGACGAG
>JBEAXT010000009.1:0-4231 GCA_041159695.1 Pseudomonadota bacterium | reverse complement strand
CTCTCTATCTCCCTTCCGGCTCTTCGGGGCCGGAGCGCCAAGAGTCCAAGTTTCGATTTCTCGACGCCTTCATGCCTCATCTCAAGCGGCTCCGCCGCCGACGTAGTGAATACATCCTTTGTGGGGACTGGAATATCGCCCACAAAGAAATCGACCTCAAAAACTGGAAATCCAATCAAAAAAATTCCGGTTTCTTACCTGAGGAGCGAGCGTGGATGGATGAGCTTTTCGGCACAGCGGGCTACGTCGATGCCTTCAGGGAAGTGAACCCGGAGCCTGATCAATACACGTGGTGGTCGAACCGCGGCCAAGCTTGGACAAAAAACGTCGGTTGGCGAATCGATTATCAGATCGTGAGTAAGGGGCTTTCCGGTGCAGCGCAGGCCGCACATATCCATAAGTCAAGCCGCTTCTCCGATCACGCGCCCCTCATCATTGACTACGACGTACGCGCATGAACGACACACCCAAGCCCGGATTGCGTCAAATCTTATCGACTCCGCGCCTCGGCGCAGTACTCGTGATGGGAATGGCGTCGGGCCTTCCATATAACCTCACTGAGTCCACCATGCAGGCGTGGCTCAAGGATGCATCCATCTCGAATACCACTATTGGATGGCTTTCATTGATTGGCCTTGCCTATACGTTGAAACCGTTGTGGGCACCCTTGCTAGATCGTTACTCACTACCGTTTTTAGGGCGCCGACGCGGTTGGATATTGCTGTTCCAACTCGCTCTTGCGGTGGCATTGGCAGTGATGGCGACGCACGGCCCCGAGCAGGGACTCGTCCCCTTTGCGATGCTCGCGCTCGTCGTAGCGGTGCTGTCGGCGTCGCAAGACATCGTGATCGACGCGTGGCGTACCGACCTCGTCTTGCCGGCGGAGCGCGGCCCCGCAGCCACAGCCGCTAATCTTGGTTACCGCCTCGCTGCATGGTTTTCCTTTGCCGGCGCTCTCGTCCTTGCCGATTTGATCGGCTGGCGCCAAACGTACTTTGTAATGGCAGCGGGCATGCTTGCGATTAGCGCGGTGACGTTTTTCGCGCCCGAACCCAAACTACATGCACCACCGCCTCGTACGCTTCAGGAGGCTGTCACGGGGCCGCTCCGACAGCTGCTGGCCGGTCAAGGCATGCTACTACTGCTGCTTACCATCGTTCTATACAAGGTGGGCGATGCGTTCGCACTGAAGCTGCTCACACCGTTTTTGATGGATGTCGGGTTCACTAAAACGGAAATTGGTGCGGTGACTAAGACTGTGATGCTAATCGCCAGTATCGCCGGTGCTGTCGTCGGCGGTTTGTGGTTGGTGAGCCTCGGCCTTGTTCGTGCCTTACTGGTATTTGGTGCGGCACAAGCCATTGCCAATCTCGGGTACTTCGTCGTCGCCACACAGGGCAATAACGTCACCCTGATGGCTGCCGCTGTTTTTCTTGATAACTTTGTGGGGTCGATGGGTAACACTGCGCTTGTCGTATTCATCATGGGTATTTGTGATGTTCGGTTCAGCGCCTTCCAATATGCGGCACTCTCCGCCCTTGCTGTCATGCCGCGCAATCTCCTCGGAGCTCCCGCGGGCATATTGTCCGATGCGCTCGGCTGGGCACCGTTTTTCGTACTGACCTTCTTCACTGCGCTGCCGGGACTGGCCATGGTGTGGTGGAGCGCCATCGCATCGCCTTACTCGACTTACCCAAAAATTGAGCTCATCGTGATCGAATCCTTCTTGAAATTCTTTGTCGTTTTTTTCCTCGTCGTCGAGCCGATTTCGCTCGTGCCGGTGTTTGCCAGTCTCACTGAAGGTGCAAACGCGTCTTATCGCAAGCGTATGGCCATCAAATCGGTGTTGGTCGCAGGTCTCATCATTCTCGGATTTGCCGTGAGCGGAGCTGCCTTTTTAGATGCAATGGGGATCAGTATCGACTCATTCCGTATTTTCGGCGGATTGTTGTTGTTCTTGGTCGCGCTTGAGATGGTATTCGCACGTGAGTCGGGAACGCGCACATCGAGCGATGAGCAAGCGGAAAGTCGCCGCCGTGCCGACATCTCGGTTTTTCCGCTCGCGTTTCCCTTTATGTCGGGGCCCGGAGCGCTGACAACGATTCTCCTGTGGTTCGGGCCGGTGTCGGTGATGGATCAGCCAGCGCTTTTTGGCTTGTTACTCGCTGCAGCCATCCTGGTCTTGCTTATTTGTCTGATTGTGATGCTGGGCTCCGGACCGCTGATGCGAATGTTGGGCGCAACAGGAACCAACGTCGCCAATCGGTTACTCGGCGTGATACTTGGCGCGCTGGCGGTTCAATTTATCGTCGACGGAATTCGCGCGAGCTTTGATATCGGTTGATCAGTCTCGGGGGACTCGTCGTTCGAACGACAGATCCCAGACGCCGTGTCCGAGTCGATGCCCGCGGCGCTCGAAGCGTGTCAGGGCGCGCCACTCAGGACGTGATACGAAATCTTGGCCCTTTGAAAGATTGGCGAAGAGTGGGCTTGCCGACATCACTTCCAGCATTTGCAGAGCATAAGGCTCCCAGTCGGTCGCCAATTGCAGTCGACCGCCGATCGAAAGACGCGACGCAGCCAGAGATACGAACTCCGGCTGGATGAGACGGCGTTTGTGATGACGTTTTTTATGCCAAGGATCTGGGAAGAGAATCAGAATCTCATCCAAAGATTCGGGCGCGATCCATTGCTCGAGTACTTCGACAGCGTCGTGACAAATCACTCTGACGTTTGTGAGTTGCGCCGATTCGAGCTCAAGTAGCAAATGTCCGACACCCGAGCGATGTACTTCAACGCCGATGAAATCGCGTTCTGGATATGCTCGGGCGAGCCCAAGCAAATTCTCGCCATTACCGAATCCGATCTCGAGACTGCGTTGACTAGAACGACCGAAAACCCGATCGAGGTCTAACGGAACGCTCGAGTACGGAATATCCAAGCCATATTTTGGCCACAGTTCCGTGAGAGCCCGCTGTTGGGCCGGAGTAATCCGGCCTGCACGCAAAACGAAGCTGCGGATTTTACGGGCAGCAGGAGAATGGGAGTCGGAGGGGTCAGACATTGACTGCATTATGGCATCCGGTGCGCAGCGTACTTGCTAAGCGACCGTCTCAATTGAGAAAGTGTGACCCGTCCGTCTACGAACTGTCCCATGTCGAGGTTTCCGCATCATGCCTGCCCAAATCCAAACTGAAGTCGTGAACTACAGTGCTGCCGGCCACCATTTTCAGAGTTATTTGGCGCAGGATCCTGCCCGTTCCGGAAAACGACCTGGGTTGATCGTCTTGCCGGAGTGGTGGGGTCTAAACGATTATCTTCGCCGACGTGCTCGGGAGCTTGCCGGGCTCGGATTCGTTGCCATGGCGACCGACGTTTATGGCGAAGGGCGCGAAGCAGCCGACTCCACCGAGGCGGGCACACTGATGAATGGATTATTTGCCGACGTACCGTCTCTTGGCGAAAAATTACGAGCCGCTTATAACGCGCTGCGCGCTCATCCTCTTGTCGATCCGGAGCGTATCGGCGCGATGGGTTACTGTTTGGGCGGAGCCTTGTCGCTGCACATGGGGCGTATCGGCATACCGTTGCGCGGCGTCGTCAGTTTTCATGGCGCGCTGACGCGTGCTCACGAAGCCAAGAAGGGCGAATTCAAGCCGGCGGTGCTCATTTGCCACGGTGAAGCCGATGCGCTGGTTCCTACCGAAGATCAAGTCGCCTTTCGCAAGGAGATGGATGACCTCGGTGTCGACTATCAATTCAACGCCTATCCTGGCGCCAAGCACGGTTTTACGAACCCCGAGGCGACCGACAAAGGCAAGAAGTACAACCTGCCGCTGGCGTATGACGAACGCACCGATCGGCAGTCTTGGGAAGATATGAAAACGTTCTGGGCGAAAGCGTTTCGCTGATGTTCCGTTTACTCGTCAAACCGCAAATGCTTGACGCTCTTGCCATGTCGACGGATCAGTCGTAACGCCTCGATACCAATCTGAATGTGTCGTGTGACGAAAGACTCGGTCACTTGCCGATCAGAGGCTTCGGTCTTGACACCCTCCGGGACCATTGGCTGATCGCTCACTAGGAGCAATGCGCCGGACGGAATGGAGTTCACAAACCCCGCCGCAAAAATTGTCGCAGTTTCCATGTCGATGGCCATGCAGCGAGTTTTTCGTAAGTATTCTTTGAACTCTTCATCGTGTTCCCAAACACGACGATTCGTCGTGTAGAC
>JBEAXT010000011.1:0-10405 GCA_041159695.1 Pseudomonadota bacterium | reverse complement strand
CCACTTGATCGGACGAGTAGCGCCGGAAGTCGAGTACATGAGCAGGGTTGGCTTCCGTGACGGTCAGGTTCGGCAAATCGATTTCATTGAAGTCACGGTACTCCATGCTCCAAAACACGTTACCCCACGCCGTGTTGAGTACGCTGATCTCGCCGTAACGATTTTTCAGCCAGCGTCGGAACCCCTCTAGAGCAGCTTGCGACCAACTGAGTGTCGTGTCGTGGCATCCGTATTCGTTGTCGGTCTGCCATGCGATGACAGCGGGATGACGGCCGTAGCGCTCCGCGACGGCACGCGTGATACGCCGGGACTCCGCGCGATAACCGCCGTGCGAGAAACAGTAATGCCGCCGCGATCCGAACCTTCGCGGCTTGCTCGAAGCATCGATGGCAATCATGTCGGGCATGGCATCGACCAGCCATTTGGGTGGCGTCGCCGTCGGAGTACACATCACGATCGACAATCCTGCCGCGTGTAACACCTCGATCGCCTCGTCTAGCCAGGCGAAGTCGAAGCGTCCGCGCTCGGGTTCGATACGACTCCAGGCGAACTCACCGAGACGCACCTGCGAGAGGCCGAGCGCCTTCATACGGCGCGCATCGTCGTGCCACCACTCCCGCGGCCAATGCTCTGGGTAATAACAAACGCCGAGCCGTGGCACGTCGGGTGTCGCCGTCATATCGCCTCCAATGCCATAAGCCACGCGGTGGCCGGATGGCGTAACGGCAACGCCAAGCCACCGTCGGCAAGCGCCCGACCCGAGAGTACAAAACCCGAACGCCAGCGTTCGGGCGTTGCGAGATAACGCGCGGCCCACTCTGGCCAAGGCTCGGGCAACGAGACCCGATACTGGCGCGTCGGCTCGAGACCCTCGAGACGCACTGGCGCACTTTCGAAATCTCTCGCGAAATCGTGGCGTGTCACGAGCGCGAGCGCGCGTGCGCCGTGAACGACGAGCGCACCCCCCACACCTTGATCGTCAGAAGCGATGCCGTAGTACTCACCCTCGTGAATGACGTCGCGCCACGTCTTGTACAGCGCAATATGTCGACCGAGCAATCGCCGATCGTCCTCGCTCATCGAGGCGGGATCCGCCTCCACGCCCATATGACCGAACATCGCGACCTTCGCACGAAAGTCCATCGACAGATGGCGTCCCGTCACGGGATTCGGCGCAGGCCCAACATGGTTGCCGAGACTGCAGAGCGGCATGAACGAACTCCAAGCCGCGTTGATACGCGAACGCTCCAACGCGTCGTTGTTGTCACTCGGCCAGAATCGCGCGCATCGCGTCATGATCGCGTAATCGACACGACCGCCGCCGCTCGCGCAGGACTCGATCTCGACCATCGGATGCGCGCCGCGCAGACGGTCGAGCAAATCATAGAGCGCGCGTGTTTGCGCCACGCCCCGTAACGCGGTCGGGAATAGCTCTCGGTTATGGTCCCACTTGAGATAGGCGATGCGATGTCGACGCAGCAGCTGATCGAGCGCGTCGAAGACGTGATCGACCACCTCCGGCTTCGTCAGATCGAGCACGAGTTGATGTCGCTGAGTCGATCGCGGTACGCCCTCTAAATGGATACACCAATCCGGATGCGTCGCATACAAGCGCGAATCCGGACTCACCATCTCGGGCTCGACCCATAGACCGAAGTCCATACCGAGCGCATGCACACGCTCGATGAGAGGCGTGAGACCCTGCGGAAAAATCTTTGACGAGGGCTCCCAATCGCCGAGGCTCGAACGGTCATCACGTCTTCCGCCGAACCATCCGTCATCGAGTACGAAACGCTCCACGCCAAGTTGGGCCGCCTGCTCGGCCAGCGACTCGAGCTTCGGCATCGATAAGTCGAAACCACAGGCCTCCCAGGTATTGAGATGTACCTTGCGCGGCGTCTTACGCGAGGACGCAGGCAACACCTCGTCACGCACATACCGATGCAGCAGACGTCGCAAAGATCCCCGACCGCCGAAGGTCGGTGCCAACAGTACCTGCGGCATCTCGAACATCTCACCCGGCGCGAGGGTCACCTCGCCCGCTTCGAGATGTGCCCCCAACCAAAGAATCGCCTGCCCGTCGGCGTTGGTCTCGAGTTGCCACGCGTGATCGCCGCTCCAGGCAAGATGCACGCCCATCGCGCCACCGCGACTGTCATCGACTGCAGCGGATTCGAAGACCAGCCACTGTCCCGCCGAGAAACCCGATCGACCGCCCCGCGAACTTCCGCCGAGACGTGGGGTCTCGGCGAGCGTTGAGCGAATCGACTGCATTTCGGCAGACCAGCGCCCACGATATTGGGTCAGGTGGGATACCCAGCGCGGTAGAGGTAATACCACCGAGGCCGCGCGTAACAGCGCCGCGGGCTCGCCCGTCTCGAGCGTGAGGCGCTGATCGATGGTAATCACGCCGGAATCGTGGGCCCGCCATCGACTCTCGATCGATACGCCGGCGGCGGAGTCCGTCATGGTGAAGACGAGTTCGCGACCCGAGCGCTCGTTGGACCCCATCTGTCGATGCACCGGTTGCGGCCGCAGCGTGACCGGTCTGTTCTGCCGCAGCAGTTCGATGGCGGGCATGCCGAGGTAGCCGGTGTGGCCGAGCGGCAAGATCGAAGCCGGCACTGGCAGGTCGGGCATATTTTCGTGGGCAGCGCGGCGGGCCGCGTCGCAAAGGGAATCGAGCGCCTCGTCAGCGGGCAGTCGCCCACCCAGATAAATGAGCTCGGCGAACCCGTGACGGAGGTCGAAGACCAACGTGATCGAGTCCGTATCCAAGCGGCAAATATTCGGGATCCCTGCCACGGAGGCTCCTCTTGTCCGTATCATATTGATTATCACCGACCGACCCACCCCGGGGACAGGATATGCCGGCTTTGACGCTGACCGAGGGCTTCACGCAAATCGCCGTGTTCGCCGCCCTGCTCCTGCTGATTGCGGCAGCAACCTGGTGGAAGCTGAAACAGTCGAAAACGGGCCACGACGGCTCCGGAAAGGACGTATACCTCGCGGGAGGCGGCCTGACCTGGCTCTTCGTCGCGGGCTCGATCACGCTGACCAACCTGTCGACTGATCAACTCGTCGGCATGAACGGCAATCAGATGCTGCTCTTGGCGTGGTGGGAAATCGCCGGATTTTTTGGTCTGCTGATCCTCGCCTACGTGTTCGTACCGCTCTACTACCGCTACCGCTGCACCACCGTCACGGAGCTGCTCGAGCGTCGCTACGGCGGCACCAGCATCCGCACGCTGATCGCCGGGCTCTTCTTGTTCGGCAACATCGTCATCTACCTGCCTGCCGCAATTTATAGCGGCGGACTCTTCATGCAATCGATGTTCGGGGGTGACTATCCGCTCATCACCTTCTCGATATTTTTGGCCGTCGTCAGCGCGGCCTACACCATGCTCGGTGGCCTGCGGGCCGTCGCCATCATGGACACGTTTTCCGGAATCGGTGTTCTCGGGATCGCCCTACTCATCGTTGTGCTCGCACTCGCCGCGGTCGATTTCGACATCGTCACGGGCGTGCCGATCGAGCGCTTGACGATGATCGGCGATGACGACTCGCCCATCCCCTGGCACACCCTGCTCACGGGCATGCTCTTCATTCAAATCTTTTATTGGTCGACCAACCAGAACATCACGCAAAAAGCCATGGCCGCACCGACGGTGCAGGAGGCCCGCAAGGGCGTACTCGCGGCTGCCGCGATCCGCATCCTCATCGTGCCGCCGATCGTGGTCATCCCCGGCGTCGTCGCCTACAAATTATTCGGTGATATCGGCGATGCCGCCTACGGGCGTTTGGTCGGCGAAATTCTGCCAGGCTGGCTCGCCGGAACTTTTGCGGCGATGGTTGCTGCGGCCGTGATCACAACCTTCAGTGCCGTTCTCAATAGCTCGGTCGCGCTGTATTCGGTCGACTTTCATGAGCGCTTCATCGGCAAAGTCAATAATCATTGGCGTCTCGGTGCTGTCGTCTCAGCGCTCATCACCGTGATTGCAATTGCGCTGGTACCGCTCTTCCAAAATGCCGAAAGCATCATCAATCTCTTACAGCAACTGAACGGCCTCTTCTCGATGCCGATTCTTTCAGCATTCGTGGTCGGCCTCATGTTTCGCAATGTCAGCGCCGCGGCTGCCGTCTTCGGTGTGCTCTGGGGCTTTGCCACCTACGCGCTCTATACCTTTGTGTGGAACCCCTCGGGCCTCATCACCCTGCACTACATTCATTTCATGGTGCTGGTGCTGGCGAGCTCCATCGTTGCCGCACTCGCCTTCAACCGGCTCGTACTCGCACGACGCGCCGAGTACATCGGTTGGCGTTTCCTTCGAGAAAATACGCTGTGAGCCTCGCGCCGCACCGCCGGAAAAATCTGCTCACCGGACGCTGGGTCTTGATCTCGCCACAGCGAAATACGAGACCCTGGCGCGGTGAGACCTCGACCCACACGCGCGAGGCGCTGCCCCGACGCGATCCCGGCTGCCATCTTTGTCCCGGAGCCTCCCGCGCAAACGGCAAGACCAACCCCGATTACAAGTCGGTCTTTGTATTCGATAACGATTTTCCCGCGCTCTCCGACGGCAGCGCCGAACTCGCTACGAATACGCCCGCCGACATCGATGAATACTTCAGCGCTGAGCCGGTCACCGGCCGCTGTCGCGTGATCTGTTACTCGCCCGACCACGATCGGCCGATGAGTCGTCTCGCCGCCAATGAAATCCGGCGGGTCGTCGATTGTTGGGTCGATGAAGCCCGGGCGCTCGACACCACGCACCGCTCCGTGCAGATCTTCGAGAACAAAGGCGAGATGATGGGCTGCTCCAACCCTCATCCGCACGGACAGATCTGGGCGACGGGGCACCTACCGGACGAGCTCGTGCTCGAAGATGCCCATCAGCACGCTTGGCACACCTCTCACGGAACGCCGATGCTACTCGATGTCGCTCAACGAGAGATAGACGGTGCACGCCGGGTCACGGCGAACGCACATTGGCTCGTGATCGTACCGTGGTGGGCTGCATGGCCCTTCGAAACACTTCTTCTACCGCGCTTCGCGATTCAGCGGATCACCCAACTCGACGGCGCACAGCGCGATTCACTGGCAGAGATACTCTCCGATCTCACACGCCGGTATGACGCACTCTTCGACTGCGATTTTCCTTACTCGATGGGCTGGCATGGTGCTCCCTTCGGTGACGAGACCCTCGCGCACTGGCAGCTCCATGCTCATTTCTATCCGCCGCTCCTACGCTCCGCAACGATCAAAAAATTCATGGTGGGTTACGAAATGCTCGCGGAGCCGCAACGCGATCTCACGCCGGAGCAGGCCGCCGCGCGGCTGCGCGAGCTCCACGTTCCGTCCCCGTGCTAATTCACGAAAACTCCAACTCTGAAGCGTTGCGTGCGACCGCCCGCGCGCTACTCGCGGCGCACTCGGGCTACGACGCTCATCACGTCGCGTTCGCCCCAGGACGGGTCAACCTGATCGGCGAGTACACCGATTTCAATCATGGCTTCGTGCTGCCTTGCGCGCTCGAGGTCGGTACCGCGGTCGCCATACATCCGCGTGACGATGGCCGGGTCATTGCGGTAAGCGTAAATCGTGACACGCTTCATCATGACAATTTTGATTTGAATGGAAGCCTGACGCCCGCGCCTGCGGGCACCTGGAGCAACTATCTGCGCGGGGTTGCCGCCGCGATGATCCGAGCGGGGTATCGTCTCCCGGGCGCGTCGCTCGCGATCGTCGGCAACGTACCGCAAGGGGCTGGACTCTCGTCGTCGGCATCTTTGAGTGTCGCGATCGCGCGTGCGTTGCTGTCGATCAGCGATCCGAACACTGCCGATGCGGCGACACTGGCGTCATGGGCTCAATGGAGCGAGCACCATTTCGCGGGTTGTCGCTGCGGCATCATGGACCCGATGGCAGCTGCCGCCACAGAGCCTGGCGCTGCAATGCTGCTCGACTGCCGCAGCCTCGAACGCCGCGCGATCACCCTGCCGAAGACGATGGCCGTTCTCATCGTGCACTCGGGTGTCCGTCGCCAACTCATCGACGGTGAATACAACCGCCGTCGCGAGCAATGCGAGGCCGTGGTCGCCGCGAGCGGCGTCGCAGCGCTGCGCGATCTCGACTCAGCGGGACTCGAGGCCCTTCGATCGAAGATATCGCCGACCGAGTTCCGCCGAGCACGTCACGTCGTCAGCGAGAATGACCGAGTTCTTTCGGCTGTTCGGGCACTCGAGCACGGTGACCTACAGATTCTCGGACGCCTGCTGCACGCCTCGCACGAGTCGTTGCGCGATGACTTCGAAGTGACGGTTCCCGCCGTCAACGCGCTCGTCGAGTGTCTTGAGGGATCGATACGTCGCCATGCGGAGGGACGAGGCGGCGCACGTATGACGGGCGGCGGGTTCGGTGGCTGCGTCGTGGCAGTGATGGATGCCGCAGCTTTACCGCAAGTGGAGAAAGATCTGCGTCGCTGGCTGCAGGCCCACGTCGACGGCCCGCCGCTCGTATTGCAAGTCGGAGCGCCTCGATGAGTGAGCGCGATCGGAGTCTCGATGTGTTCCGCGGCATGACCGTCGCCGCCATGATTCTCGTGAATAACCCAGGCAGCTGGAGCCACCTTTACGCGCCGCTCGCTCACGCGAGCTGGCACGGCTGGACTCCTACCGATCTCGTGTTCCCGTTTTTCCTGTTCGCGGTCGGGAATGCCCTCGCTTTGACCCTGCCGCAGGGTCAACCTATTCCAGCAGCGACCTTCTGGCCGAAATGGGCACGACGGACCCTGCTCATCTTCGGTATCGGCTTGCTACTCAACGCCTGGCCCTTCGTTCAGTGGCATGCCGATGGATCACTGCATCTCAAAGAATTGGAGACGTTGCGGATCATGGGCGTGTTGCAGCGAATCGCCCTGTGCTGGGCATTTGCCGCGTTGATCATTCGTGCAGGAGGTCTGCGTGCGGCCGCCTGGGCAAGCGCAGCGTTACTCATCGGGTATACGGTTGCCTGCTTCGCGTTCGCGCGCGGCCCCGATCCGTGGTCGCTGGAAGGCTTCTTTGGCACCGGTCTTGATCGACTGCTACTCGGTGAGAGCCACCTCTACCGAGGCGAAGGCGTGCCGTTCGACCCTGAGGGGCTCGCGAGCACGATACCGGCACTCGCCCAGGTGCTGCTCGGCTATCTGGTTGGCGACGCCCTGCTACGCAGCCGCGAACATCGTGAACGAATCCGACAGCTGCTGATCGCGGCCGTGGTCGCGATGGCCGTCGGGCTCGCCTTGCATAGCCTCGTGCCGATCAACAAAAAGCTGTGGAGTGCGAGCTACGTACTGCTCACCACCGGACTTGCCACCTTCGGCGCGGTGGCCCTTCAGCAAATGACGCTGCGGCTCGTCCCTCGATGGGGCTGGGCGGAACATCCGTGGCGCGCCTTCGAAGCATTCGGACGTAACGCTTTGTTCATTTTTGCCTTGAGCGGCCTCATCCCGCGCACCCTCGGTCTCATTCGGTTCGAAGACGGCGTGGATGCCGAAGGATCCGCGCAGACCATTCTGCTCTTACCGTGGATCTACCGGGAATTCTTTGTCCCGCTCGCGAGCGACCCGCGCATGGCCTCGCTACTTTTCGCCATCGCGACCGTAGGGGTTTACTGGGCCATCGCGCATGCGATGCAAGCACGCGGGTGGTTCATCAAGGTGTGAGCGCGGCCTAATCCGCTGCGCTCATAGCGATCTCCCGGGTCAATCGGGCAAGGGGCTGCGATGAGTTTCCCGTAGGAACAGCGCCCCGATCAGCGCAGTGGCGAGAGCCACTACGATCGGGTACCACAGTCCCGCATAGATATCGCCGGTGGCGGCGACGATCGCAAACGAGGTCACCGGTAGAAAACCGCCAAACCAGCCGTTACCGAGGTGATAGGGCAGCGACATCGAGGTGTAGCGGATCCGCGTCGGAAACAATTCGACGAGCCATGCGGCGATGGGTCCGTAGACCATGGTCACGAGCAGCACGAGCCATGCACAGAGCAGTACGACCATCGGGTAATTGATCTGCGACATGTCGGCACGTGCGGGATAGCCTGCGGTGTCGAGTGCACTGCGGAGTGTCGTGTTGAACGTACCGGCGGATTCTTTGAACACGGCCTCGGGTAGTTCGCTGCCTGCGAAGCTCGTGATCGTCCGTGACTCCCCTCCCGTGCCGATCTGCACCTGAGCGATGCTGCCGGCGGGCGCCGCTTCATTGCTGTACGGGACGCCAGCCCGCGCGAGTGCCGTCTTGGCGATATCGCAGGAGGTGCGGAAGGCGCTCTTTCCGACGGGGTCGAATTGCAGACTGCAGTCGTCAGGATCCGCGACGACACGCACCGGCGCTTCGGCAACCGCGCGCTCGAGCGCAGGGTTGGCGAAATGCGTGATGGCTTTAAAGGTCGGAAAGTAGGTCAATGCGGCGAGTACGCAGCCTCCCAGCACCAGCGTCTTGCGGCCGATGCGATCGGACCACGCACCGAAAACGATGAAGAACGGCGTGCCGATCAACAGCGCTGCGGCGATGATGAGGTTGGCTGAAGCAGATTCCACCTGTAAGGTTTTCTCTAGAAAGAACAGCGCGTAGAACTGCCCGCCGTACCAGACGACGGCCTGGCCCGCGGTCGCGCCGAGCAGTGCAAGGACAACGAGTCGCAAATTGGCCCGGTCAGCAAAGGCTTCTTTGAGGGGCTGCTTGGCGAGCTTGCCCTCGGCGCGGATCTGTACGAAGGCCGGCGACTCCTCAAGTTGCAAACGGATGTACACCGAGATTCCGAGCAGCACGATCGACAGCAAGAACGGCACCCGCCATCCCCATTCCTCGAACTGCGGGCCGAATGCTAACCGGCAACCGAGGATCACGAGCAACGAGAGAAACAGGCCGAGCGTTGCTGTGGTCTGGATCCAACTCGTGTAGAGGCCACGTCGTCCCTCCGGTGCGTGTTCGGCAACGTAGGTGGCGGCACCGCCGTACTCGCCGCCGAGAGCGAGGCCCTGCAGTAGGCGCAGAATGATCAGCAGGATCGGTGCCGTGACACCAATGGCTTCGTAAGAGGGTAGCAGTCCGACGCCGGCAGTCGCGACGCCCATGAGCACGATGGTGACGAGGAAGGTGTGCTTGCGCCCGACGAGATCACCCAGACGCCCGAACACCAGCGCGCCGAACGGTCTCACGAAGAAGCCGGCAGCGAACGCGAGCAGCGCAAAGATGAACCCGGTGGTCTCGTTGACACCCGAAAAAAATTGACGCGAGATGATCGCCGACAGCGCCCCGTAGAGGTAGAAGTCGTACCACTCGAAGACGGTGCCCAAGGAGGAGGCAAAGATGACCCGCCGGTGGGCGGGGTCGACACCCGTATTTTCGCGATGTGTCCGTGGCGGCCATCGCGTAATGCTACGTCATTCACTGAGAATTTAGAGACAGCTTTTGGCCACGGGGCTCGTGGTACGGAGCCCGCCCGAGCGCCTTAGGGTCGGCTCTTCGACGTGCGACCCGTATCCCGACCATTCCGGATGACTCAATTATTGTCAGCCTCTGCCGACTTCTTAGATATGAAGCTGGAGTCAGCAAATTGGATTCAGCCACGGTTTCGGGTGGGTGAGTATCCAGAGCGGCGAAAACATCGATGTGCTCGCTGCGGCAAGCAGTGGTCGTCGTCCGCGACGTGGCTCCCGCCCATGCTGGAATGCGCGGACTGCCAGCATCAAAAAGCGCCGTTACCCGGGGTCCATACTCGACGCGAGTGGGTCGCCTGACAGTGATGCAGCAAGAGCGGGGCCGACTAGTTTGACGTCCCTTTTGCCTGCGCGATGAGCCGATCTTCGGGCGTCTTCCCTGCTCGAAGAGAAAAGCGTTCCTCAAACAGTGGGCGGGCACTTCCGGCCCGATACCATGTCACCAGCATCGGGATCTTGGCGAGCCGAAACAATCCCCGTTGAGGACGCCGCCGTAGAGGCTCGGGTGTCGAGCGTGAGATCGAAGTTTAGTTGCTCGAACTTTGGCTGCAGATGAAGATCAAAGAAAAACCTGCGGATATCGATCAACGAGCGCAGCTTCGTCGAGAGCTTTTCATAGCGAAACTGCTGATCCCGCGCGACAACCGCAATGGTAATGGACGCACAGTCCGCTAAGGCCGCGATAGGTCACCTGCTTAAAAAGTCAGTGTCATTTCAATGTGACCGTCGCGCTGACGACGAGAGGGTCGGAACGCGAATGGTTGCTCTCAAACTCGAAACCTCTGCGATTCGATCGTACATCTCACGAACGTCAGTCACACGTGCGCGCGCTGCGGGATCGAGGTCACAGTGTTGTTCCAGTGTTGTTACGACTCGCTGCAACTCGCGCAGCGCGATGGACTGTGCCACGCCCTGTGAGT
>JBEAXT010000187.1:0-2992 GCA_041159695.1 Pseudomonadota bacterium | reverse complement strand
GTACGATCCAGTTTCCGACCTGAGGGGCTCGGCCACCGGTTCTCTCGACGATCCACGGCAACGAAAACGTTCCGCGTTTGTCACCCTCGCGAATCAGTTCGAACACGCGTTGGGTGCTCGGCGCATCGAGTCCGATCCATCGCACATCGAGCGCGTCGCGGTGTAGCGCAACGCCCGACAACGCTCGGCTGGCATCTTCGCAAAATCGGTCGAGCGCATCGGCGGTCGGGGCAATCGCGGGCGAAGGTAAGTAACGTTTCATCACTTCGAAATCTTTGGTTGAATGAAAACGGTGGAGATGATGATCAACACGCCGATATAGAAAGTGGGCGTGAGATCGGCGTACTCGCGAAAGAGCAGTGCCGCCAGCACGATGGCATAAACAGGCTCGAGGTTCAGAGAGAGCTGCGTCGTGAATACGCTCACGTGGTGTAGCGCGCGGAGCCAAAGCATGAAGGGCAGCAGAGTACAGCCGATGACGAGTACAAGAAGCCAGGCGAGGTCGCTACCGTTTGGCGTAGCAAACGCGACGTCGACTCCAAAAACGACGACGCCGAGTATGGTGATGAATATCGTACCGAGACCAATTTGTATTGCAGTCACCGCTGCAGGATCCGATCTTGGATCGAGATTGCGTTTGTTGAGACTGCCGAATAGAGCCGACAAGGCGGCTGCAGCGACTCCGGCGACGATTCCGCTGCGCATTGTCACGGGAACGCCGCCAATGAGCAGCAGCACACCGGGAATCGCGAGAAGCCCGAGAACGAACTCGCTGCGCTGGTGCGCTCGCCCGGTCAGCATGGGTTCGAGGATCGCTGCGAACACCGATCCGAGCGCAAGACACGCGACGGCCACCGAGGCGTTCGATAACTTGATCGATCCGTAGAACGCGAGCCAATGCAGACCGATGACACAGCCCGCGAGAGCGTGATGTTTGAGGGTTCGCCGATCGAGGGCACGAAGGCCCCGCCAAACTCGGGGGAGGGCGAGGACGATGGCGGTGGCGAGCAGCATCCGCCAGATGACGAGGGCCGTGGCCGGAAGGGTGATGAGCCGCCCGAGGATGGCCGTGAACCCCCATAAAAACACGCAAAACTGCAGCTGCCAAAAGGCGGTTCGTGCGGCGTGCTCTCCCATCGGCGCATTCTAGTTGTATGGGGAACTCCGCGTCGGACGCCCTGTCAATGTGGCATCACTCGGTTGAGGCCGATACACTCCCCACCCCGAATTCCGCTGGATCCGAACTCTGTTGCCATGCCGGTCCTAGATCTTCGCCATGCCCGACGCCTGCTGACTGCCGCCTTAGCCGCGGCGGTTCTGGTGCACGCGCAGGCGGCGGTGGCGAATACGCAGCCTGAGACGGCGCCCGAACAGGCTTCGACGGTTTTCAGTCTGCAGTCGATTCTGATGCAGGGGGTGGTGAACCGGGCCTTGCAGAACATCGGAGTGCCGTACCGTTTCGGAGGCAACAATCCGAAGAGCGGTTTCGATTGCAGCGGCCTCGTCAATCACGTCTATCGCGAGGCGCTCGGTATCGCGCTGCCGAGGACGTCCCGCCAGCTGGCTTCAGTCGGAGTCGCTGTGGCTGAAGCAGATCTTCGTCCTGGCGATCTCGTCTTCTTCAATACTCGCGGTGCACCGAACTCTCATGTCGGTATTTATCTCGGCGAGGGACGCTTTATCCACGCGCCGCGTGCTCGCACGCTGGTGCGTATCGATCGTCTCGATGATCCGGGTTACGAGCGGCTGTTTGAGGGCGCTCGTCGCTTGGATCCGCTCTCCATGGTGATGGCGTCCGCAGATCCGCGACTCTAACGCTCAGCGACGGCTGAGCATCACTAACCAGAGGCATCCCACCACGGCGGAGAGCGTCGATCCGGCCAGCACGCCGAGTCGTACCGCAGTGTCGTAAGCGTTCGTGTCGAAGGCGAGCGATCCTACGAACAGAGACATGGTGAAGCCGATCCCCGTGATGATGGCAACGCCATGCAGTGAGGCCCAGTTGCTTCCTGCCGGCAGTTGAGCGATTCCGCTTTTTACCGCAAGCCAGCAAGCGGTGAACACGCCGAGTTGCTTGCCCAAGAAAAGACCCAGGATGATCCCGAGGGCAACCGGCTCGCCGAAGGTGTTCAGGCCGACTCCCTCCAGCGAGGCGCCGGCGTTGGCGAGCGCAAAGATTGGCATGATGCCGAAGACCACCCACGGCTGAAGCGTGTGCTCAATTTTCGGCATGGCCTTTCGCGGAATCATCGCGCCGAGCACGACACCCGCAATCGTCGGGTGAACACCGGATTTGAGAACTGCCAACCACAAGAAGAAACCCACGGCGAGATAAGGTAGGAGGCGCTCGACACCGAAGCGGTTCAAAAGGGCGAGAATCACGGCGCACACTCCCGCCAGCATCAGGACCTGACCGGAGAGATCGGTTGTGAAGAGAATGGCGATTAAGATGATCGCGCCGAGATCGTCGATAATCGCGAGTCCCAGCAAAAACACGCGCAAGCCCGGCACCACGTGTCGACGGACGAGCGACAACACGCCGAGCGCGAATGCGATATCTGTCGCCGATGGAATCGGCCAACCGGAAAGCGTGTGCGGACTATTAAAGTTGATCGCCGCATAAATCCCCGCTGGGACGATCATGCCGCCGATGGCGCCCATCACCGGTAATGCTGCGCGACGCCGATCCGATAATTCGCCTTCGAGGAGCTCGCGCTTGATTTCGAGACCCACGAGCAGGAAGAACACGGCCATCAGCCCGTCGTTGATCCAAAGTAAGACCGATTTTTCGAGGCCGAACCCATCGAGCCCGATACGAATTTTCGTGCCGAGCGTACCCGAGTAGATCTCGGCCATCGGCGAGTTGGCGAGCGCCATGGCGGCGATGGCAGCCACCACGAGCAGAGTGCCCGCACCGACGTCGGACTTCAGGAACTTCAACATGCCGTCCTTAGCCTTTATTCGATTTTATTTTTGAGTGTCGGTGTAACGA
>JBEAXT010000167.1:0-6198 GCA_041159695.1 Pseudomonadota bacterium | reverse complement strand
GCCATGCCCGGCAACCAACGTGACTTCTGGGCCTCCGAGCCGTAGGTGTAGATGGGGTACATGCAGAGCGAGGATTGGACGGATACGAAGCTGCGAATCGCAGAGTCGCCGCGCTCGAGCTCTTGGCAAATCAGTCCGTAGCTCACGGCATTGAGGCCCGCGCAGCCGTACCCGTCGATCGAGGAGCCGAGCAAACCGAGTCGGGCCATCGGCGCAATGAGATCTCTCGGGAACGTATGGTCGGCGAAATGCCGACCAATAATTGGCAGCACTTCGCTATCCACAAAACGCGCGACCGAGTCTCGAACGAGGCGCTCATCGTCCTGAAGCTCATCGTTAATACCGACGATATCGAGACCGTCGTGACTCATGCGGAACTCTCCGTAGTGTGCCCTTAAACCTAGTCGACGATCTTTCGCGCGCGCAAATCGCGGATTTGATCGACCGAATACCCCACGCCCGCCAAGACCTCATCGGTGTGTTCGCCGGGCCGCGCCAGTGTACCGCCCTGCGTCGGACGGCGCCCGTCCATCTCGATCGGCAGAATGGGTAAACGCGTGGCGCGTCCATCGGGTAGCACCGTCGCGCCGAGTCCACCGCTCGCCGCCAGATGGGGGTCGTCGAAAAGCTCCTCGGGTTTGCCGATGGGCGCAAAGGGCAAACCTGTGCGTTCCAAGATCGGCACGAGTTCGTCTTTTGAGTATTGCTTGATCAGCTCGCGGACTTTCGGCAGTAGCGCGTCACGTTGGGCGACCCGCTGCGCATTCGTTTTGAGTGAGTCATCCTGAGCCAGCGCGCTCAATGAAAACGCCTCACAGAACTTTTGCCATAAACCATCCGAGACGATCCCGATGAAAACCTGCTCCGCGTCGCGCGTCTCGAACACGTCGTAGATCGCCCAAGCCGAAATACGCACCGGCATGGGCTTCGCCGGCTGCCCGGTCACCGCCATCTGGGCCATGTGCTGACCGACGAGAAAAACGGTGGTCTCGAAGAGTGCGCTGCTGACCTTTTGACCGCGACCGGTATGGTGGCGATGCTCGATGGCCGCAAGGATCGCGATCGCACCAAACATTCCTCCCGTCACGTCGATGACCGAGGTGCCGGCACGTAACGGTCGGCCGGGAGGTCCGGTCATGTACGCGAGCCCGCCCATCATCTGCGTCACCTCATCGAGCGCCGTTCGATTCTCGTACGGCCCCGACAGAAAGCCCTTCTCCGAGCAGTAGATCAAACGCTCGTGGGTTTTGACTAAATCCTCGTAGCCGAGACCGAGTTTCTCCATCGCGCCATTACGAAAGTTTTCGATGACCACATCGGCGGCATGACAGAGTCGCTTCGCAACCTCGAGACCCGTTTTATCTTTGAGATCGAGACATATGCTTTTTTTGTTCCGGTTGTACATCGGGAAATAACCCGCCCCGGAGCCCGACAGTTTTCGGGTGGCGTCGCCCCCGATCGGTTCGATACGCACCACCTCCGCACCGAGCTCGACCAGGATGGTACCGACCGCAGGGCCCATCACCATATGGGTAAATTCGACGATCTTGATTCCGCGCAGGGGCTGCCACGCCGCACTGGTGTCCGCCGTCATCATGCATGCTCCTGTGTAAACCCGCGGGGAAGCCCCGCATCGGGCGTGAACCCGTACAGTGACTCGCCCGGCAGCGCCGTACGGAGAATCTGGCGAACCTCGATCAGTTTTTCGAGGTTGATGCCGGTACGCAGCCCCATCGCTTCGAGCATGAACACCAGATCTTCCGTGACGATATTTCCGGAGGCGCCCGGTGCAAACGGACAACCGCCGAGCCCGCCGAGCGAACTGTCGAACGTCGTGATGCCGACCTCGAGCCCTGCCAGAACGTTTGCAAGCCCCAAACCGCGCGTGTTGTGTAGATGTAATCCCGAGAGCGCATGTTCGCCGATCGCGGCCCGCACCCGACGCACGAGGTCGCGAACCTGCGTCGGATGGGCGTAGCCTGTGGTATCCGAGAGCCCGACCTCGTCACAGCCTGCCGACATCAGCGCCTCCGCGAGAGCGACGACGCGCTCCGGCGGCACGACGCCTTCGAGCGTACATCCAAAGGCCGTCGAGAGGCCGCCCTCGAATTTAGGTCTCTGCTCCGCAGGCAGACGACTCAACAAGGCGACGATCCCCTTCACCTCCTCGAGCATTTGCGCCTGGGTTCGACGAACGTTCTTGAGGCTATGCGTCTCGGATGCCGACAACGGAATCGTGATCTTATGGGCGCCCGCTTCCACCGCCGCTTCCGCCCCTTTGAGGTTCGGTACGAGCACGGCCACGGTGAGCCCGGGGAGCGTCCGCGCAAAACGAACGAGCTCCGCGGTATCGGCAAGCTGCGGCAGTAATTTGGCAGGGACGAAACTACCGACCTCGATCTCCGTCACGCCTGCCGCCGCCTCGGCTGCAATCCAGGCCTTCTTGGCCTCGAGCGGCATGATGGGCTGGATGCTCTGCAGTCCGTCGCGAGGACCCACCTCACTCACCAAAATGTTCATGGTTGCTCCGGAAGCTGATAAATCCAGGGGCGAGAGACGGCATCACGGGCGAGAAAAGTGTCGATCTCTGATTTGTTTTTAAGTGTGAGATCGATGGCATCCAAACCCTCGAGCAGCATGTCGCGGGACTCGATGTCGAGCTCAAAGGACCAACGCGCCGACTCGTCAGCTTCGACACTCAACTGCGCGACGTTAACCTTAAGTAAGCGGGCTTGAGGATCGACGTCGATCCACTCGGCAATGATCGCGATGTCTTTCGCAGAGAGTCGGATCGGCACGATCCCGTTGCGCACACAGTTACCAAAGAATATCGGAGCAAACGACGGCGCGATCACGGCCCGAATGCCGTATTCGTGCAACGCCCAAACGGCGTGCTCGCGACTGGATCCGCACCCAAAGTTTTCTCCACCCAACAGAATCCGCGCCCCCGCGTAACGCGACTGATTGAGAACGAACGACGGGTTGGGATCGCGTCCGCCGACGGTGGTGTATCGCCAACCCGCAAAGAGACCCTCCGCCAAGCCCCGTTTCGAGACGGACTTCATTTCTCGCGACGGGATGATGGCATCGGTGTCCACATTCGATCGAATGAGCGGCGCGGCAACGGCGAGAACCTCCCGAATGGGCTCCATCATGAGCGTCCTCCCAGCGGCGGGAGCGCCTCGACACCGGCGATTCGACCGAGCACGGCACTGGCCGCAACGGTTTCGGGACTCGCGACGTGCGTGCGCGTCTCCGGACCTTGCCGACTTTCGAAATTTCGATTGGTCGAGGAAATCACCCGTTGCCGTACCCCAAAGCTCTCGCCTCCGGCAAAAAAACACATCGAGCATCCCGAATCGCGCCATTCGAATCCCGCATCACGGAATATTTGATCGAGTCCTTCAGCCTCGGCGGCGCGCTTGACCGACATCGAGCCTGGAACACAGATCGCGCGTACACCTTTCGCGACGGACCGCCCGCGGAGGACCTCTGCGGCCCGTCGCAGATCCGATAACCGACTGTTCGTGCACGAACCGATGAACGCGGCGCCGATTTCCAACTCGCGTAGCGGAATTCCCGATGACAGCCCCATGTACGCGAGCGCACGTTGATAGGCTTCGGGTGCGGCCCCGCTCTCAGGTTGCGAGGGCACGGCACCGGTCACCGGAATGGCGTGTTGCGGACTCGTTCCCCACGTCACCATCGGCGCGAGCTTGGAGACATCGATGACGATTTCACGGTCGAAAACAGCTTCGGGGTCGCTTCTCAAGTTCCGCCACGACGTCACCGCCTGCGACCAAAGAGCACCGCGTGGCGCGTACGGCCGGTCCTTCAGGTACTCAAAGGTTTGTTCGTCAGGCGCGACGAAACCCGTGACCGCGGAAAACTCGGTCGCCATGTTGCACAGCGTGAATCGGCTCTCCATGTCGAGGCTCTCGACCGCCGATCCGGCGAACTCCACCGCATAGCCGTTTCCACCTGCGGAGCCGTGACGCGCAATCAGAGCAAGGGCGAAATCTTTGGCCGTTACCGCTCTGGGCCTCTCGCCCTCGAAACGCACCCGCATCGTCTTTGGACGTTGGATCCTCAAAGTACCCGTGGCCAGCGCATGCTCCGCCTCGGTCGAGCCAATACCCCACGCAAATGCGCCCATGGCTCCTTGCGTGCAGGTGTGACTGTCCGGACAGACCACGGTCAACCCAGGGAGTACGATGCCGAGCTCGGGTGAAATGACGTGAACGATGCCCTGCAGCGGATCACGAACATCGAAGAGCCGAATGCCCGCCGCGCGAGCCGCCTCTCGGGTTTCGGTGATGAACGCCGTACCGCCCGGCAGGAGGGTGTCGTCCCCTCGGCCCGCGCGGGTATCAACGATGTGATCCATGGTGCAAAAGACCCGCGAGGGATCGAGGAGCGAACGCCCGGACTCGGCGAGGCTTTTAAGGGCGACGGAGCCGGTGCGCTCATGCAGGAATACGCGGTCGATCGCGATCAATGCCGCGCCGCCCTCTAATTCACGGACGAGGTGCGACTGCCACAGTTTGTCGAATAGCGTTCGAGCGGTCATTGAGGCGCGACTCCGAGGGCGTCGATTATGCCCCGGTATGCTGGCCCTCAGGGTCCTCAGACTGGACGATCCTCGAAAGACAAGCTCACCTCAGTTCCTCGGCCAACCGTTCGACGCCGAACCTCGAGCAACCCCCCCAGGTCCCGAGCCCGTCGACGCATATTCGAGAGTCCGCGTCCGGGAGACACGTCGTCGGCGATTCCCTCGCCGTCGTCCGCTACTTTGATCACGTATCTGGAGTCACCGAGGTAACGCGCCGTGACGATAATCTCGCGTGCTCCGGCATGACGCATGGCATTAGTGATGGACTCTTGAATGATTCGCAGCACTTGAAGCATGCGACGTGCGGTCATCGCGGGTGCGCCATCGAGCTGGATACTCCACGCGAGGCCGATACCCTGCTCTGCGATTCGACGCTCGACCCGCATTTTGTAATCGACCAACGCGGCCTCGAGGCTATCGTTCTGTTCGCGCAGCGTGTCGACCATCAAGTGCAGGTCTGCGGAACACTCGCGCAGCAGGTGGATGATATCGGCCTGCGTCATCTCGCCCCGTTCGACCCGCAAGCGTGCCGTCGAAATCTGCGAGCCGAGACCATCGTGCATATCGGCGAGCAACATCTCGCGTTCGTGAGCACGGGAGCGTGCCACTTCGAGCGTTGTGACGGCCTTTTGGGCTTCTTCCCGTTGGCGAATATTGAGATCGAGGACGAGTACGATGAAAAGACAGGCATTGAGCAGCCCAAGCCCAAGGGTGAACGACATCGAAGGAACCGATAGCGCAGGTAGTGAATCGGACAGGAAATGTGCGTCGCTCATGATCATTGACGCTACACCGAGCGAGAGCGTGACAAGCTGAACAGCGATGAGCACTGCGAAGATTCGGGCGGCGGGCGAGCCCACCCGATTACCGATCCGGTAGCCGACCCAAGACACGCGCGCCATGATTCCGACGACCGAGATGCTGAGCATCGCGGAGAACGCGACCGGATCGGGAAACAAGAAAGGTAAGGTCACCACGCCGATAGCAATGATGACCGTGCCTTTTCCGTAGGCGGCAAGGCGATAGCCCGGCGTCTCCAACAGCCCTAGAGAAAGGTTTTTGAGCCACGCGCTACCCACGGCGCTCAAACACAGAACCATCCGTGGCAAGAAGTCGTTGGTGCTGTCGAAACCCAGCTTCCCGGAGAACACCGCGAAGTACGCGGCTCCCAAAAAAATACTGACGACGTAGAGATAAACCGCGGAGCCACGAGCATTCCAAAGAATGGCGAGGGTCGCGAAAGCGGTAACGGCCATGTTCAAAGAGAACAGCAGATTGGCGTCAGCGCTGGCGATCAGGTTCATGCCGTGATCCAAAAATGGTCGGGACGCCGAGATTTGAACTCGGGACCCCTTGCACCCCATGCAAGTGCGCTACCAGGCTGCGCCACGTCCCGACCGACCGTTGAACTTGGATTCGACACCGAATCTCTGGTGCCGAACATCATACCCTGCTAGCCCGGAGTTGCGGATTCAACGCCGCAAGATGCGGAGGATGTCCTCGAGCTCGAGCCGCATCTGACGAACGATCTGCTGGCTCTGCGAGACATCCACCCGGGCCTCTTCACCCTGCAGTTTGTTTCGGGC
>JBEAXT010000150.1:0-7230 GCA_041159695.1 Pseudomonadota bacterium | reverse complement strand
GCAACCGTGGAGGAGACGACCGCGCTGCGAGTCGACAGTTTGGCGAGTACGCAAGAGTGCGCATAAGCGGAGAATTCGAGACCGCCGTATTTCTTTCCGATGATCATCGCAAAGAATCCGTTACGCTTAAGGAAATCCCACACCTCTGGAGGCATGTCGCCCCGACGGTGCGTGATATCGAAGTCGTCGATCATCCGGCAGAGTTCTTCGCAAGGCCCGTCTAAGAACGCTTGTTCTTCGGCGGTGAGTTTCGGCGCCTTGGCGCTGAGTAGCTTCGACCAATCAGGCTTGCCCGTGAAGAGTTCCCCATCCCACCAGACCGTGCCTGCTTCGAGAGCCTCACGTTCGGTGGCCGACATCGCCGGCAACATCCGACGGTAGATTTTCATGAACGGACGCGTTACCAGCGATTGGCGCAGCGGGACAATATTGAGAAGCGCGAGGCTCGCAAACATCAGCCAAAGAAATCCCTTCCAAAGTCCCGCGGGTTCTCCGATTGCCGAGTAGGCAACGAGCAACACGCCGAAGGTGGCGGTGTAGGCAAGCAGACTTAATCTCTTGTAGGCGAGATAGAGCAAGGCAGAAACAAACAGGAGGGCGATGACGCCGCCCTTGAGCGTCAGAGCGAGACCTGCGAGGACGAGAATACCGAGGGCGATGAGGATATGGGTCATGCAGAGAGACTACTGCATGCCCATTCCCTCTTTAAAGAGCGGCGTCACGCCGCCCGAGATCAACCGAGCAGGTCTTTGACCCCGTCGCGCTCCTCCAGGAGTTCCTGGTGGGTGGCATCCATGCGCTTGCGGCTGAACTCGTCGATGGCTAAGCCCTGAACGATTTCGTATTGGCCACCGCGGCACACCACCGGGTACGAATAGATCACACCTTCGGGGATGCCGTAGCTGCCGTCCGAGGGGATACCCATCGATACCCAATCCCCTTGCGCGGATCCCCGGAACCAGTCGCGGACGTGATCGATCGCGGCCGATCCCGCTGAAGCGGCTGATGACGCGCCGCGCGCCTTGATGATGGCGGCGCCGCGCTGCTGCACGGTCGGAATGAAGGTTTTCTCGATCCAGTCTGCATCGACGAGGCTACGAGCAGGCTGGCCTTTGACGAAGCTGTGGTTGATATCGGGGTACTGGGTAGCCGAGTGGTTGCCCCAGATAATCATTTTCTGAATATCGTTGACGTGCGTACCGGTCTTCTCGGCCAGCTGCGACAGGGCCCGGTTGTGATCGAGCCGGGTCATGGCGGTGAAGCTCTGTGGCTTGAGCGACGGCGCGTTCTTCATGGCAATCAGGGCGTTCGTATTGGCCGGGTTACCGACGACGAGCACGCGGACATCGCGCGAAGCGACATCGTTCAGCGCCTTACCTTGCGCGGAGAAGATCTGAGCATTGGCGAGTAGCAGGTCTTTGCGCTCCATTCCGGGGCCGCGCGGGCGGGCGCCGACCAGCAACGCGGCATGACAGTCCTTAAAAGCCACCCGAGCGTCATCCGTCGCAACGACCTTGTTGAGTGTCGGGAACGCGCAGTCATTGAGTTCCATCACCACGCCTTGAAGCGTCGGCAGGGCGGGGGTGATCTCGAGTAGATGCAGATTGACCGGTTGGTCGGCGCCGAGCATGGCGCCTGAGGCGACTCGGAAGGCGAGGGCGTAACCGATCTGGCCAGCGGCGCCGGTGATGGCGACATTCAAAGGCTGCTTCATCTCGAGAATCTCCGGGGAATAGGATTTTTGGCGCGCGAATTCTACGGTATCGCTGATCGGGCGGCCGATTCCGATGACCCCTTGACTCCGTTATGGTGTTGTAGTTATATATAACACTAGAAGGTTTACTCAGGAGGCAGTAACGTGAGTACATGTCCGATCAATCAAGTATCCCCGGATTTGGCCCCGACTCTGGCGGCCGTCTCGATCGCTGTGGCGCTGACCTTCAGTTTTTTCTGGGGTCTGATCGAGGCTTCCGGCTCTCTCTGACCGAGTAGATCCCGGAGCGTTTTGCAATGGACCCGCAATGGACTGAAAACGCGCCGATCTACCGTCAGCTACGTGATCGTGTCGTCGCCATGATTCTCGAAGGCGTACTGAAAGAGGGGGATCCGTTACCGTCCGTGCGCAACGTCGCGGCGGAATTCCGGATCAACCCGCTCACCGTGCTCAAGGCCTACCAACAACTCGCCGACGAGCAGCTCGTCGAGAAGCGTCGGGGGCGCGGCATGTTCGTCAATGCCGGCGCCCGTGAAGCGCTCCTCAAAGATGAGCGAGGCCGATTTCTGAGAGATGAGTGGCCGCGGACTCGCGCAACGATCGAGCGCCTCGGTTTTACGGTCGGCGAATTGATGTCGGCAGGAAAGAAAAATGACTGACTCGGTAATCATCGCGCGCGATCTGCGTAAGCGCTACGGAAAGCAAACCCTCGCGCTCGACGGCACCAGCTTTAGCGTCGGCCGCGGTCGAATCGTCGGTCTCATGGGGCCGAATGGCGCGGGTAAAACCACGGCGCTTAAAGCGATACTCGGTTTGACATCTTTCGAGGGGCAACTCGATGTCCTCGGCCGTGACCCGCGACGTCAGCGAGACAGTCTCATGCAGGACGTCTGTTTCATTGCCGATGTCGCTGTTCTTCCCAAATGGTTACGCGTCGATAGCGCGCTCGACTATGTCGCCGGCGTTCATCCCCGATTCGATCGAACCAAGGCCGACGCGGTGCTCGCGCGCACTGAAATACGTCGCCGTAGCAAGGTCAGTGAGCTCTCCAAAGGAATGATCACTCAATTGCATCTCGCGCTCATCATGGCGATCGATGCGAAATTATTGGTCCTCGATGAGCCTACACTCGGTCTCGATTTGCTGTACCGCAGGGCCTTCTATGAGGCGTTGCTCAACGATTATTTTGATCACGAACGTACGATTCTGGTGACAACGCATCAGGTCGAAGAAGTCGAAAATCTGCTGACTGACGTCTTGTTCATCAATCATGGACGTATCGTCCTCGACTCTTCCATCGACGATCTGCCGAATCGTTTCGTGCAACTCATTGCGAATAACGACTCGCGCGAGGCAGCGCGTGGCCTTAGGCCTTTGCACGAGCGCGATGTATTTGGTCGACCTGTCTTTGTGTTCGAAGGGCGCGACAGAGCAGATTTTGCGGGTCTCGGCGAGATACGCACGCCCTCGGTCGCGGATCTCTTTGTCGCCAAGATGACTGGGAGCGCCGCATGAACGCCCTATCTTTTCTGACCCTGATCAAGCGAGAGACCTGGGAGCACCGAAGTCTCGTGTGGGTCCCCGTCGTCACGGCGGCGCTCATCGTGGTCGCAGCGCTCGTCAGTACGAATGTTTCCGGCAGCATCCAGCTCGACGTCGATCTGGACGGTGAAAGTGCTGCATTCTTTGCCCGCCTCGCCGCGGACGAGATGACTCAGGCACAGCTGTTCACTATTTGGATGGGCTCTCTCGGTATCCCCGTCCTATTTTTTTCGGTGATCGTACTGTTCTTCTATTTGCTCGACGCCCTGTATGTCGAGCGAAAAGATCGCAGCATCCTCTTCTGGAAGTCCATGCCCGTATCGGACGCGGCGACCGTCGTGTCCAAGCTCGTGACGGCGCTCGTCGCCATGCCGATATGGATTTGGGCGGTTTCCCTCGTGATGGGGCTATGCACATTCGCGATCATTGCAGTGAAGGTTTCCGGAACGCCGATTGCGCCACTCGGACAGTTTCATCTGGGAGCGTGGGTCGCTTTACAACTGAACTTCTTGCAGAACCTACTCCTGGCCTCGCTCTGGTACGCGCCCATCGCAGCGTGGTTGCTACTCATATCGGTTTGGGCGAAGCGCGCTCCGTTTCTCTGGGCCGTGCTGCCGCCGGCGCTCGTGATGTTGTTCGAAGAAATCATTTTCAACACGGAGTATGTGGCGCAGCTCGTCGGATATCGGCTGACGCATTTCTTCGAAGTGGCGACGATCGGTTTTGAAGTCGAGAATGGCGCGGAGACCCAAGCCATCGTCGACACGATTCAGAATACGTACGATCGGATGAGTGCGATCTCGCTACTCGGCGAGCTACATCTCTATTCGGGGCTCGCAGTCGCTGTAGCGTTCGTTGTTGCGGCGATCCGCTTGCGCCGATGGCGCGACGACGCCTGACCCTGCGTTCAGAGTCGGGCGCCCGCTGTCACGAGCTCGGTCATTCGGCGCGCTTTTTGACGCGCCGCCTCGGTCGACTCCGCTCGCGCCAGAGAGACACCCATGCGGCGCTGACCGCTCACCTCCGGCTTGCCAAAGAGCCGTAGTGTTGTGTCGGGCTCGACGAGCGCTGCGTCGAGGCTACTGAAGCTCACGTTGGCCGACTCACCCTCGATGAGGATCGCGCTCGATGCAGACGGGCCGAGTTGGCGAATGATCGGTATCGGTAGCCCGAGTATCGCGCGCAAGTGGAGCGCGAATTCCGAGAGATCCTGTGAAATCATCGTCACCATTCCGGTGTCGTGGGGGCGAGGTGATACCTCGCTGAACCATACGGAATCTCCTTTTACGAAAAGCTCGACACCGAACAAGCCACGGCCGCCGAGCGCCTCGGTGACTCGTGCGGCGATATGCTGACTTTCTTTGAGTGCAGCCGTCGACATCGGATGAGGCTGCCATGACTCGCGATAGTCGCCCGCGATCTGTAAATGTCCGATGGGATCGCAAAACGAGGTGCCGCCGGTATGTCTGACCGTCAGCAGGGTGATTTCGTAATCGAACTCGATGAAGCCTTCGACGATGACGCGCCCCGCACCCGCACGTCCGCCCGCCTGGGCGTAATCCCAAGCCCTATCGATATCGCCCGCATTTCTGACGACACTCTGGCCTTTTCCGGAGCTCGACATCACGGGTTTCACGACACAAGGCAGGCCGATCTCGGAGATCGCTTTGCGATAGTCGTCCGGGGTCGAGGCAAAACGGTACGGGGAGGTGGGCAGCCCAAGCTCTTCGGCCGCGAGACGTCGAATGCCCTCGCGATCCATGGTCAATCGTGCGGCGCGGGCGGTCGGAATCACATTGAAGCCTTCGGCTTCGAGAGCGAGTAACTCGTCGGTCGCGATCGCCTCGATTTCAGGGACGATGAAATGAGGTTGCTCTCGAGAGATGAGCTCCCGCAGCGCGGCACGATCGAGCATGCGGATGACGTGAGTGCGGTGCGCCACCTGCATCGCGGGCGCATCGGCGTATCGGTCGACGGCGATCACCTCGAGGCCGAGACGCTGAGCTTCGATCGCGACTTCTTTCCCAAGTTCGCCTGCGCCGAGCAACATCAGTCGAGTCGCTGACGGTTTGCGGGGAGTGCCGATAGTCGTCATCAAAGACCTCGCGTTACACTGAAGGCCAGTTTAACTGCAGGACTTTTCGTCATGACCGATCCCGTGATTGCGAGCAAAACCCCTTACGCCGTCGATGTCGAAGCCGGGAAAGCCTATTGGTGGTGCACCTGTGGCAAGTCGGCCAAGCAGCCCTTCTGTGATGGCTCCCATAAGGGGTCGACCTTCACCCCTCAGAAGTACGATGCGGACAAGACCGGGATGGTCTGGTTTTGCGGCTGCAAACACACCGCCAAGGCTCCGCTGTGCGACGGTTCCCACACAAAACTGTAACAATAAGTCCTTAATATATATAGGAATTCTTCCGGTTTGCTCGTTTTGGAACGTCCAGCTTTTGTTCTGGACAAATGCTTGACAGGCCGAGCTCTCTCAGTAGAATTGCGCTCGTCAACCGTCCCTTCTGACGAGTGACCCCCGTTCGGGCGGATCGAAAGATCCGCCCTTTTTCTTTTCGGGGCTCCTAAGACAGTTGTTCGCTCAAGACTAGCCAGCGCTCTTCGAGCATCGCGATCCGGCTGAGTAGCGCCGCATGGGTTTTCGGGAGCGCGGCGACCGAGGGATCAGTGGACACATACACCTCGGGTTCCGCCAACCGTTGTTCGAGTTGGAGACGCTCCTTCCCGAGCTGCTCGAGATCCCTCTCGATTTGGCGTAACTCCACGCGAAGCGGTGCTAACGAATCACGATTTTTTGCCTCTTGTCGCTTGCGCTCCTTGCGAGAGCCGACGCTCCCGTCTCCCCCGGCCCCATCCGCAGCCGACACGCTACGCGAACGACGCGAGAGCCACTGCGCATAGTCGGCGAGATCGCCGTCAAAGGGCATGACCTCGCCGTGGCCGACGAGGACGAATTCATCACACACACTGCTCAGCAAACCACGATCGTGCGAGACGACGACCACTGCACCCTCGAATTCCTGCAGCGCCAACAGCAAAGAATCACGCATCTCGAGATCGAGATGGTTGGTGGGCTCATCGAGTAGCAACAGATTGGGTCGTCGAGCGACCAAAATGGCAAGCGATAACCGAGCGCGCTCTCCGCCTGAAAATGAAGAGACCGGCTCGAATACCCGGTCGCCGGAAAAATTAAAGCGACCGAGATGATCGCGTTTTTGTTGTTCCCCCCACGCAGCTGCCTCTATGCCGCCGCGACGGCCGAGCTCGAGAATCGCGGTGCTCGACGCATCGAGCTGATCGACCTCGAGCTGAGCGAAAAACCCGGTCTCCAAATCTGGTGCGCCGGTACGTGTGCCTGTCGACGGCGAGAGCTCACCCGCTATGGTTTTCATCAGCGTCGACTTTCCGGCACCGTTACGTCCGAGAATACCCAGTCTTGCGCCGGGGGCGATCGAAAGCTTGACCCCTGAAATCACCGTACGATCGCCGTACCCCGCGCTGATTTGATCAAGATCGACGAGCGGCGCGGGGAGTTTTCGCGGTACCTTGAATTCCCAATCGTAGGCCGCCTCGACATGTTGCGTGACCAGGGCCGGAAGACGCTCCAGCCATTTGATGCGACTTTGTGCTTGCCGCGCTTTCGTCGCCTGGGCTCGAAACCGATCGATGAAACTTTGGACGCGCGCGGTCTCTCGTCTCACACGCTCATTTTCAGCCTGTTGCTGTGCGAGACGCGACATCCGCTGTGTTTCGAACTCGCTGAAGTTACCGGCGTAGCTGTCGATGCGGCGTGCAGAGATATGCAATACCCGACCGATGATGGCATCGAGAAAGTCCCGATCGTGAGAGACGAGCAGCAGAGTACCTGGATACGACCGCAACCAATCTTGTAACCAGAGTACGGCGTCGAGATCGAGATGGTTGGTCGGCTCGTCGAGCAGTAAAAGGTCGGAGCGGCACATGAG
>JBEAXT010000149.1:0-4796 GCA_041159695.1 Pseudomonadota bacterium | reverse complement strand
TTTCAGCCCTCATAATTAGTGTATTACTTATATAAAACACCAATTCACAGGTCAAGATTCATTTGAACTCAGCCGCGCTTTGAAATAACTATATCGATAACTATAAAGGTGCTCGATATGGCTACGCTCAAGCTGACCGCGGTCGGAACATCTACGGGGCTCGTAATTCCGAAGGAAATGCTGACGCGCATGCGTGTGCAGCGCGGTGACAGTCTGCATGTGGTGGAAACTCCGGACGGCTATCTGCTGACGCCGTTCGACCCGGCTATCGAGGCGCAACTCGAGGCCGGACGCGAGTTCATGAAGAAGTACCGGGACACCTTCAAGGTTCTCGCTAAGTGAGCGAAGCACCAGCTTGGATCGACAAGCGCGCGCTGCTTCTGACGCACCAAGAAAGTCTGGCGCAGTTCGGAGGTGCGGTCGGTTTGCGCGACGAGGGCTTGCTGGATTCAGCTCTCGCCCGCCCGATCAATAAGTACACCTCCGACGGATGCAACGATCTCGCCGTCCTAGCGGCAGCTTATGGGTTCGAACTCGTTCGTAATCGTCCTTTTGTCGACGGTAACAAACGAGTTGCCTTTCTCGCTGTGGGTGTCTTTCTGGCAATCAACGGGCAACGTCTGACGGCAAACCCGATCGACGCAATGGGTGCTGTCATGTCGCTCTCTGACGAGAGCAACGAAGAGGAACGATTTTCCGAATGGGTCAGGAGAAATCTTTGCAAAGACCCTGCACGTCAGATCTCAATTTTGACGAGGCACCTCGCGGATTTGTCAAACCCGGGTGTCTCGATGGAGGCGTCCACATGACAATCGATGATACGGAGCTCGATGCAGGGTTGGACCTGCCCGGTCATGTCATCGAAGCTTATGGTCGCGACGGTTATATCCGTCTGCGGTCGGTACTCAATCCGGATAGCCTCGCGCGATACGGCGCGGAGATCACGCGCCTGACGCTGGCTCTTAACACCCAGGATAAGCCGCTAGCCGAGCGCGACACCTACGATCGGGCGTTTCTGCAGGTCATGAATCTTTGGCGCCAGTCGGAGAGAGTCCAGCGTTTCGTCTTCGGTCGTCGCCTTGCGCGCATCGCGGCGCAGTTGATGGGGGTGCGCGGCGTTCGTCTTTATCACGACCAGTCTCTTTATAAAGAGCCTTCCGGCGGCATCACGCCCGCGCATGCGGACCAATACTACTGGCCCTTCGCTTCCGACAAGACCATTACGGCATGGATCCCACTGCAGCACGTACCGCTCGAGATGGGACCGCTAGCGTTCTACACAGGTAGCCACAGGACGGCGTTGGGGAGGGATCTGCCGATCTCGGCGGAGAGCGAGGCGCGAATCAGTGCCGCCATGGAGGGGCAGGGGTTCCCGATTGACGAAACGGCGTATGCGCTCGGTGACGTGAGTTTTCATGGCGGCTGGACCTTCCATCGCGCGGGCGCTAACCGCAGCGCATGTCCGCGTTCGGTGATGACGATCATCTACATGGATGCCGACATGCGGATCGGCGAGCCGGTCAACGCTATGCAGAAGAACGACCTCGCGCATTGGCTGCCGGGTCTCGAGCCCGGCGACCTTGCGGCCTCGTATCTCAACCCTGTCCTTTGGTCGGCCCCGTGAAGCTCGGCTTGATTCCGCTGCCCGTGCTGATGCTCTCGGTCATCCTGGTGCCGTCGGCATTTGCGGCGCAGTCACCTGCCGATGCCGTTGATCCCTTCATCGGGACTGACGGCACGGGCCATACGTTCCCGGGCCCCAGTCGGCCTTTCGGGATGATTCAGCCGGGGCCCGATAACGCAGATACAGGCTGGGAGTTCACTTCGGGCTATCAGTACCGTGCGCCGCACATTATTGGCTTCTCGCAGAACCGCGCGAGCGGCACGGGCATCCCGGAGTTGGGCGACGTTTTGCTGCAGCCAGGCGCCGAGTGCCGCGCGGATATGGCTAGCACCTATGCGAAGTCTTCGGAGGTCGCGCGGCCCGGCTACTATGCGGTGACGCTCACTGACAACGGCGTCCGCGTTGAATTGACGTCGACCTTGCGCAGTGCTTTCCACCGGTATCGCTTCGCTAAAGGCGGCCAGGTCTGCGTGCTCGTCGATCTTCAGCACGGACTGACCTTCAGCACCGATGCACAGCCCATCCTGTCGGTGTCTAACTCGTTTAGCAGCGACGGCTTCGAGGGCGAAGCCAAGCGCCGCAACTGGACCACCCGTCATGTCGCGTGGTCGGTCCGTTTCAACAAGCCAATCGCCAGAGTCGAGACCTTACCGCCGCGCCCCGGTGATGCTGCACCGCGTTACCTGCTTCGCTTCGAACTCGGTAAGGATCGCGCACTGCAGGTGCGGATCGGGCTGTCCACCACCGACCGTGACGGCGCACGCCGTAATCGTGACGAACGTGGCGGCTGGGCGTTCGATGCTGTGGTGAGCGACAGCCTCCGCGAGTGGAACGCATTACTCGGTCGAGTGCAGATCGTCGCTCCCGAGCGGCAGCGGCGGATCTTCTACACTGCGCTCTACCATGCGTTCCTGCATCCCTCCGTGATCAGTGACGTCGATGGTCGCTGGCGCGGACCTGACCTGCGCATACGACGCGCGGCGGAGGGCCTGCGTTACTCGACCTTCTCGCTCTGGGACAGCTTCCGAGCGGCGCACCCTCTGTACACGCTGTTGGTGCCGGAGCGCGTAAACGATTTCGTTAACTCGCTCCTCGATCATCACGATGCGGTGGGTCGCTTGCCGAAATGGACGATTTGGGGCGCGGAGACGGGGACGATGATCGGCGAACCGGCGCTGCCGGTGATCGCCGATGCGTGGGCGAAGGGTTTCCGCGGTTTCGATGGCCGGCGGGCGCTCGCCGCCATGGTTGCGACCTCGACCCGGGACGCCACGCCGGTGTTCCCGGGCGATCACGCGCTGTCACTTTGGTCGGTCTACGACCGGTACGGGTTCTATCCGTTCGATCTCGTCCAGGGCGAAGCGGTGTCACGCACCCTCGAGGCTGGGATCGGTGATGCCGCGACGGCCCACATGGCGCGCATGTTGGATGATTTACCGCTCGCCGAACGTTTCGCGCAGCGCTCAAGAAATTGGCGGTCGCTCATCGACCCCGAGACTCGGCTCGCGCGGGGCCGGGACAGCGCAGGCCGATGGCGCACACCGTTCGATCCGCTCACGCCGACATCGCCGCTCAACAATCCGGGCGACTACACCGAAGCCAACGCTTGGCAGTACACCTGGACGCCCGCGCTCCACGGGCCGCATGAGCTCGTAGAGGTTTGGGGCGGGAAGGCGGAGTTGCAGACGATGCTCGACCGTTTCTTCTTCGGATTGCCCACCACCCAGGGCGCGGAGTATCTCGGTCAGGAAGCCATGATCGGGCAGTACGCGCACGGCAACGAGCCGAGCCACCACATCGCTTGGCTCTACGCCTACACGGATCGGTCGGAGACTGGGCATCGCTTGGTGTCGCGCATCGCGGACGAGTTCTATAAGGACAGCCCCGGCGGGATCATCGGCAACGAAGATGCCGGGCAGATGAGCGCATGGTACGTGTTTGCGACGCTCGGCTTCTATCCGGTCGAGCCGGCGAGCGGACGCTATGTCGCGGGAATACCGCTCGTGGAACGGACCGTTCTGCGCGTCCCCGGACGCAGGACGCTGATCATCGAGCGCAGCGGGCGCGGCGATCAGTTGCTCCGGGTGTCCTCGGCGGGTGTAGCGTTACCGACCACCGCGCTCGAGCATCGCAGCCTGGTGCAGGGCGGAACACTGCGCTTTGAAATCGCTGCGCCGTGAAGATGAGCTCATAGCATGAGCCTACCCATCATCTAAGAGATGCCGGTCTGCCGGGGGCATTCCCGGGGCAACCTCCGCTTGGTCAACTCAAGGTTGACGACGGAGGCTGCTCGGTTTTGAACGCAGCTGAGAAATTCCAACGCTGGCCCACCGGCGGCAATCGCAGGCACCGTGCGGCATTCGTGACCACAAATATCTCGGCGATCAATCTAAACGCGAAAATCAGAGAGAATTCCGGTGTCGGCGCCTGAAACTTCAGTTGATAGAAGCTGATGAAGTCGATCAGAAAGTTGTTGACGCTGATCGCTGCGACGATGACTAGTGCGAACACGTCTCCCTTTCCTCGCGTGTACGCGTAAATGCAGAACGTTGCGAGGCCGAGGATCATCCAGCCTCGGAAATAAAACACTTCCGTATAGCGTTGGATAACGTCCGGGGTGGAGAAAAACTCCTTTGCCAGAGAATCTGGGGCGACGATGAGAGACAGCCCACTAGCGAAGGCCAGAATTGTCAAAAACAACGATCGGTAGGGAAAAAACCAGTCGATCGTTACCGACCTAGCAGTTTGAGGAGCGAGAAGCGCCTCAATCTCCTGGACCGTGAGAACGGCTTTGTTTTTTAGAGGAATCAATAACTTATGACACCCTAAAACCGAATTGGGCGTAATATAGCGTTGGTTTTAAGAAATGCAACTAGTTTGCGTGGGTTTGCATCCGCCCAGATGGCGGCAAGGTGTCGGAGATAGACTTTAGGTTATGAGCATGGAGTCCGCCTTTTGAACGTCCACATTTCGGGATTATTTCGGATCGGGATGCTCTCGGCGTGTTTCATCACAGCGGTCGCTTGTAGTCAGACGAAGGACCCATGGGAAGCCGCCGTAAACACCGATACGCCCGATGCGTATGCGGCTTTCCTCGAGAGCAATCCGAAAAGCCCATATGCCGAACAGGCAAGGGCTCGTCGTAATGCACTCATCGAGCAGCGCGATTGGA
>JBEAXT010000117.1:0-27283 GCA_041159695.1 Pseudomonadota bacterium | reverse complement strand
CCCTCAGGGCTTGTACCCGCGGTGTACGGCCACGATGCCACCCGATAAGTTGTGGTATCGGCATTCGACCAGCCCGGCGTCTTGCATCATGCCGAGGAGAGTGTCTTGGTCTGGGTGCTTGCGGATCGACTCAGCGAGATATCGATAGCTGTCGGCGTCGTTGGCGACGAGCTTTCCGAGAAACGGCAAAACCTTGAATGAGTAGGCATCGTAAATCGGGCGCAGCGCGGGAAGAGTCGGCTGCGAAAACTCGAGAACCAACAACTGGCCTCCCGGTTTCAGCACGCGTTGCATCGAGCGGAGTGCTGCAGGCTTATCCGTGACGTTGCGCAATCCGAATCCGATGGTGATGCAGTCAAAACTGTGGTCAGCAAAAGGCAGACTTTCGGCATTCGCCTGAACGTACTCGACTCCCCGGATTACGCCTGTATCGATCGTGCGATCGCGGCCATGGGCGAGCATCGCCCCGTTGATATCCGAAAGCACGACGAGCCCACGATCACCGACCTGCTTCTGCATGCCCCGAGCGAGGTCTCCCGTACCCCCTGCGACATCCAGTGCACGCTGGCCAGGACGCAAGTGTGTCTGCGAGAGGGTGAACTCCTTCCAAAGTCGGTGCAGACCGCCTGACATCAAATCGTTCATGAGGTCATAACGGGGCGCAACAGAGTCGAAAACGCCTCGAACGCGCCTAGCCTTGTCGCTCCACGCGACTTCCTCGAATCCGAAATGGGTGGTCTTGGATTCTTTTTCGGCGGACATGTAAAGACGGCTCCAGCAGGGTCGGCCATTGTAGCCTCGACGGCTGCGCGATGCGGGGCTATGGATTTTCTGAGGGGATGGGCGTAAAACCGTTTCCACGCGTACCGATCCCTAAGTGGGTCGGCCGGACGGGGGTTAAAAAAAAGTAAAAGAAGGGATTGCACGGCCGGGCATTGCCCGGCCTTTTTTTTGCGGAATCAGCCCGACGGGCCTGCGGTCGCGACTCGGACCCGCTCGAGATACCGTTGCCAGAGCGTCGTTTGTTCGTGCCCAAGCTCTCTCAGATATTTCCAGCTGTAGAGGCCGCTATCGTGTCCGTCGTCGAAGATGAGCCGGATCGCGTATTGACCCACGGGTTCCACACCCCGAATTCCGACGGCCTCCTTTCCGAGTACCAGGGTTTCCTGTCCCGGCCCATGGCCTTTGACTTCCGCGGAGGGGGAGTGGACTCGTAAGAATTCGAAGGGCAGTTGATACCGCTCCTCCTCGCCAAAGGTGACTTCGAGCACACGGGCTTGTCTTCGCAGGCGAATCTCGGTGGGGCTATCCATGTCGTTCCGAGGAGTGGTGGGCCGCACATCGTACCTCTCGTCCAGCTCCTGTTCACGGTGACATTTATCCGGCACGGCCGGATACTCCTTAACCGAGCGAACTCGTCAGACCAGGGGGTCAAATGGCGTCTACGGATACCTCGCATCCCGACTACTTTCATAAGGTCGTGGATTGCCAGTGGGCGTGTCCCGCCCATACCGATGTGCCGGAATACATTCGGCTGATCGCCCAAGGCCGTTTCACCGATGCCTACATGGTGAACCGAAAATCGAACGTGTTCCCCGGCATCCTCGGTCGCGTGTGTGACCGGCCCTGCGAACCGGCTTGTCGGCGTGGTCGCGTCGAAGAAAAACCGGTTGCCATCTGTCGATTGAAGCGCGTGGCCGCCGACCATAAGGATGAATTCCGCGATCGACTACCGAAGATCCCGGAGAAAAAAAACGGAAAACGAATTGCCTGTATCGGCGCCGGATGCGCTTCGTTGACCGTTGCCAACGATCTCATGCCGCTCGGGTACGAAGTCACGATCTTCGAGCAATTCGCGACGGCCGGCGGATTGATGAGGACGAATATCCCCTCGTTCAGACTGCCGGGATCCGTGATCGATGAAGAAATTTCTGCCATCGTCGATATGGGCGTCGATCTTCGTCTCGGCCACCGTATCGACTCGATGAAAAAACTTCTCGATGAAGGATTTGATGCGATATTCGTCGGTTCTGGCGCGCCGAAAGGCAAGGAGCTGTCCTTGCCCGGTCGACAAGAAGGTGCCGCCAACATCCATATCGGCATCAGCTGGCTCGAATCCATCGCCTTCGGGCATATCGACTCCGTCGGAAAAAATGTGCTCATCATCGGCGTAGGTAATACGGCCATGGATTGCTGCCGAAGTTCGCTGCGACTCGGCGCCAAGAGCGTAAAGGTCATGGCGCGCAAGCCGCGTCAGTTCTTCAAGGCGTCCGAATGGGAGCTCGAAGATGCGGAGGCCGAAAGCGTCGAGATCGTGATCAACCGATCCCCCAAAAATTTCGTCGTCGAAAATGGCCGACTCAAAGGGATGACCTTTGATGTGATGGAGTACGACATCGATCCACGCGGACGTATTACCAATGAGCGAATCACGGGAGAAGAGTTCTATCCTGCTGATGATGTGATCCTTGCTATCGGCCAGGAAAACGCATTCCCCTGGATCGAGCGCGACATTGGGATCGAATTCGACAAATGGGATGTTCCCAAAGTTGATGTCACGACATTCGAAAGCAGCCGACCCGGAATATTCTTTGGCGGCGATGCTGCATTCGGTCCGAAAAATATCATTTGGTCGGTCGAGCACGGACATCAGGCTGCGATATCCATTCATCAGCACTGCCAAGGAAAGCCCGTTAGCGAGAGGATGCCGCCCGGCATCAACTTGCAGAGTCGAAAGATGGGAATGCACGAGTGGTCTTATGCCAACGACTACAGTGCGCTCGAACGCCGACTGGTGCCCCATGTTTCTTTAAAAGAGCGCTTCAAGAAAATCGATATCGAAGTTGAGCTCGGCTTCACGGCAGAGCAGGCGGCTGAGGAAGTCCAGCGCTGTCTCAATTGCGATGTACAAACTATCTTCGACGCCAAGTTGTGCATCGAATGCGATGCCTGCATCGATATCTGCCCTGTCGATTGTCTGACCATGACACCCGATGGCGATGAAGCCGAACTGCGGACTCGCCTGAAGGCGCCCGCCACAAACGTGACGCAGGCTCTCTATGTCAGTACCCCGCTGAAGTTCACGGGTCGCGTTATGGTCAAAGATGAGGACGTCTGCGTACATTGCGGGCTGTGCGCTGAGCGTTGCCCTACGGCTGCGTGGGACATGCAGAAGTCCTGGGTGAAATGGCCGCATGCCGTCGACCAGGCGACTTGAGGAGTACGAGCCATGTCATCTCCTGCCAATAGTTCCCGGGTCAACGACTTCGTCATTAAAATTGCCACCGTCAACGGGACCGGATCGGCCAGCGCGAATACGCTGCTGATGAAATCCATCTTCCGTAGCGGTATCCCCGTCATGGGGAAAAACTACTTTCCGTCGAATATTCAGGGGCTGCCCACCTGGTACGAGATCCGCGTCTCGAAAGATGGCTACGTCGCCCGATCCGGCAAGGTCGACATCATGGTGGCGATGAATGCCGAGACGTACGCACGTGATGTGCGGGATGTCGCAGCGGGCGGTTATCTCATTTACGACTCCACCTGGCCCCGTCCGGCATTGCTGAAGCGCGACGACATCACCGTCATCGGCGTTCCGCTTGCGCGTCTATGCAACGAAAACTTCAAGGGTGTCCGGACACGCATTCTGATGAAGAACATCTGCTACGCAGGCGTTCTGGCGGCGTTACTCGATCTCGACGTCGAGCGTATCCGCGAGTTGCTGGCTGAAACCTATGCGAAAAAACCGGCGCTCGTGGACTCCAACATGCAGGCCATTCAGCTCGGATACGACTACGCAAAAAGCAATTTCGATTGTCCGTTGCCGTTGCGTGTCGAAAAGATGGACAAGACCGCCGGTCACATCATGATCGACGGCAACACGGCGGCCGCGCTCGGATGTGTCTATGCGGGTGCGACGGTTGCTGCGTGGTACCCGATCACGCCATCCACGTCATTGATGGACGCCTTCAAAAGCTTCGCGGATAAAACGCGTATCGATCCGGAGACCGGAAAAGCCAACTTCGCCTTTATTCAAGCCGAAGATGAGCTCGCAGCAATTGGAATGGTGTTGGGGGCGAACTGGAACGGCGCGCGTTCGTTCACAGCGACCTCCGGTCCTGGAGTGTCGCTGATGAGCGAATTTCTGGGTCTCGCCTATTACGCCGAGGTTCCGGCCGTGCTGTTCGATGTACAGCGTGTGGGTCCTTCGACCGGCATGCCCACCAGAACTCAGCAGTGCGATCTCATTTCAGCGGCCTATGCCTCTCACGGCGACACCAAGCACGTTTGTTTGTACCCAGCCAACCCAGAAGAAAGCTTCTATATGGCCGTCCAGGCGTTCGATCTTGCCGAGCGGCTGCAGACCCCCGTCATCGTGATGCTCGACCTCGACATCGGAATGAATGACTGGATGTGTCGCGATCTGCAATGGGACGACAGTTATCGACCCGATCGTGGCAAGGTTCTCGGCAAAGAAGATCTGGAAAAAATCGAGAAGTTTTATCGCTACCTCGATAAGGACGAAGACGGCATCACCTACCGCACTTTTCCGGGCGTTCATCCGAAGGGCGCCTATTTCACTCGAGGTTCGGGTCACACCCAGTTCGGTACGTACACGGAAGACTCGGCGGACTACCAGTTGGTGCTCGATCGGCTGGTACGCAAGTTTTCAACGGCGAAACGGTATATGCCGAAACCCGTCGTGAGGGGGGACGGCAAGGCGAAAGCGGCGATCGTCTCGATCGGCAGCTGCGATGGTGCCGTTCGCGAGGCGCTCGATGTCATCGAGGCGCGCGGCATACATCTCGATTACATGAGGGTCCGAGCGTTTCCCTTCGATGAAGAGGTGGAGCGGTTTCTGGCCGATCACGAGATCATCTATGTCGTCGAACAAAATCGAGACGCTCAACTTAAATCGTTGCTGACGCTCGAGACCCGTGTCGATAAAGCCAAGCTTCGTTCGCTGCTGCATTACAGCGGACTACCCGTCTCATCAAAGTTCATCGTCGATGGTGTTCTGGGAGATTTACTCGAGGGCCGTCGTGCCGTCGCCGGAGCCGTGTCATGACATTTATTCCGAAGCCTAAGATTGCTCATCCCTCGCTGCCTAAAAACGAGCTCGGTCTGACGCGTCGAGACTACGAAGGCGCGCTATCGACGCTCTGTGCGGGTTGCGGGCACGACTCCATCACCGCAGCCATCATCGAGGCCTGCTGGGGTATTTCGATGCGCCCCGAGAACTTGGCGAAGCTCTCCGGCATCGGCTGTTCTTCCAAGACCACGGCCTATTTCGTGAGCGGTGGTCACGGGTTCAATTCTGTTCACGGCCGAATGCCATCCATCGCCATGGGGGCAAATGCCGCGAACCGAGACCTCTATTACATCGGGATCTCGGGTGACGGCGACTCCCTGTCCATCGGGCTAGGGCAGTTTTGCCATGCGATCCGTCGCAACGTGAATATGCTCTACATCATCGAGAACAACGGCGTTTACGGACTTACGAAAGGACAATTCTCGGCGTCGGCTGATATTGGCACCAAAGCGAAAAAGGGCGAGGTCAATCAGCAACCGCCGATCGACCCGGTTTTGTTGGCGATGAATCTCGGTGCAGGCTTCGTCGCCCGAAGTTTCTCGGGTGATAAAGCCCAGCTCGTTCCGCTCATTCAGGCCGGTCTAAAATACCCCGGCTTCGCGCTGATCGACGTGCTCTCGCCCTGCGTCACTTTTAACGACCACGAAGGGTCAACGAAGAGTTATGCCTATTCGCGTGAGCATTACGAGCCCGTGGTCGAAGCCGATTTCGTGCCATTCAAGAAGGAAATCAGCACGGAATATGCCGCTGGCGAGGCTCTGCCCGTGATGCTCCACGATGGCAGCCGGGTGGTGCTGCGAAAACTCGCAGAAGACTACGATCCTTCAGACGAGCTCGCCGCCCACGATTACGTTCAGCAGCATATTGCCAAGGGTGAATACCTTACGGGTTTGCTGCACTGCCGCCCTACGAAGGATTCGGAATTCCACGCGCTGAACCGCACGCCCGACACGCCGCTCAATCAGGTTCCTTTCGAGCGCCTCAATCCTGGGGCCAAGCAACTTGGCAAGCTGTTGGCGCGATACCGCTGACTGGCCTACACTTGCCGCTTACGGCGAACGTTACGCCGCACATATTGGAGTGTTTGAAATGGGCAAGGGAGATAGCAGAAGCCGTCGCGGCAAGATCTACAAGGGTTCGTTCGGCAAGACTCGTCCGAAGAGCCCGGCGCGCGCCAAGAAGCGCGCAGCCAAGCGGAGTTCGAAGAAGTAAAACCGGGAGCCGACCCGGAAAAAAACAATCGGGCTTTACAGGCTAATGAAAGCCCGTCGGGTAAAACCGGCGGGCTTTTTTATTTACGCTTCTCGGCAAATGACATGCGATCGAGCACACCGAGCAGCAAGGCAGACAGCACGAATGTCATGTGAAGGATGACGTACCAGAGGATTTTGTCGTTCGCGATCGTTCGAACATCCATGAAGACTTTGAGCAAATGGATGGAGGAAATCGCAACGATCGATGCTGCCACTTTTAGTTTGAGCGTGCCCGCGTCGAGCTTGCCGAGCCAACCGAGTTTGTCGGCATCACCGCCCACGTCGATTCTCGAGACGAAATTTTCGTAGCCCGAGAACATCACCATGACAATCAGGCTACCGACGAGTACGAGATCAATGAGCGTCAGTACGACCAGAACGAGATCCGCTTCGGCCATGGTCCCGATCGCCATCAACACATGAGATGCTTCTTGAAAGAATTTCACGCCGAGCGCAATCAGCGCCAGGGAAAGCCCGAGATATAACGGTGCAAGCAACCAGCGACAGGCGAACAGAATTTTTTCGATGGTTTTTTCGATCATGATGGTGAGGGCCTCCGTTAAGGCGCGGATTCTACCGAAAGACTGAAGATCTTCAGCACTTCCAGGCGATCACCGAGGGGTCTTTCCTCAACGAAAGACAACCCGAGTTTTTGAAGTACTGCGATGGATCGCACATTTCCGGGCGTGGTGATGCCAAGAATGGTGCGTATTCCAAGGGCGGTTTGGCCGTGCAGCATAGCTGCGCGGGCTGCCTCGGTCACATATCCCTGATTCCAAAAATGCGGTAGCAGGGCGAAGCCGATATCTGCGTGGGGCAGGGTGTCTCGCTTGACGAGCCCGCACATTCCGATGGGCTCTTCACCGTTTTTGAGGCTGACGTGCAGCAAGCCATGACCGTACCGGCGGTAACTCGAAATCGGCCCCTCTGTCAGATAGCGCTCGGCGTCTGATCGGCTACGTACACCCTTATCACCGATGAACTCGATGAAGGACGGCTCGTTGAGTAACTGCATGACAAAAGGCGCGTCATCGACGACGAACTCCCTCAGCCGAAGTCTCGGCGTTTCGAGTTGCAGGGCGGCTGAGGAGGTCACGCGAGGTCAAACACCCGGTGGACGATATCTGCCGACGAGCTTGGTCCAACGGTCGTCGATACGGTTGAAAGCATCGGGCGCGAGTCGCAGAAGTTCCGTGCGATTGAGCGCCTGATAGTCTTTCGGTCCGCCCTCTTCAGGCCATTGCCGAGTTGCATCGATGACGATTTTTGAGGTCATCGGTTTTTTCGTGAGGGAAGGATCGAGTGGCATACCTCGTGACTCAGGAATGATGACGGTTGCGGGCTGCGGTTGCCAACGCGAACCCATCGCATGCATGACTTGCGTACGATCAAGCACCTCGATGTCGTCATCGACCATGACTACCACTTTTGCGATGCCGACGATTTGCGCGATACGTTTTCCAACCTCGAGCGCCTCCCCGGGTTTTGTCTTCTTGATGCTGACAAAGCAGAGACCCGTTGCTTCCACTGGCGTATGCAGCATCTTCACATTGGGAACGAACCGCTTCATGGTGTGTAGCGCAACTTGCTCAAGCGGCGCGGTCGGAAACCCTCGGGTCACCCCCGTGAATTGGTTGACGATCCACGGATTTTTCCGATGAGTGATCGCCGTGACATTCATCCAAAAATTGGCGGCTTTCCGCGCCCCCATATATCCGTACATTTCACCGAACGGGCCTTCGGGCAGCATCTCTTGGTCGAGCGGGACTTCGCCCTCAATCACCATTTCGGAGTTAGCCGGCACGAGGTGCGCGTTGGTTTCTGAGCGAACGACCTTGAGCGCTCGGCCACGAATTGCCGAGACGACCTCCAGCTCGTCGGCCTTGGCGCGATTCAGTTTTGATCCGGATACCACCCAGGTCACCGGATCCTGGCCGAGCGCGATAGATACTTTGACGGATTTCTCACCGCGCGCCTTCGCTTTCATGAAGGCCTGCCACGCACCCTGACCCTCTTCGGGATTGATACCGAGCATGCGCGGTCCTTTGATCTCGCATCGGTAAGTACCAAAATTCTTTCCGAGTTCAGCATCGTTCGTGAACACCGATCCGGTATTGACGTAACGCGCTGAGTCCGCTGGGTTCGACTGAATGAAGGCAAATTTTCTCAGGTCGATGGCGTCTCCTGTGAGAACGACCTGTTTGCATAAAGCGTCCTCGCGTCGAATCTCAGCAAAGGGTGCCGTCGGAAAGGCGCCGCCCTTGCCGAGCTGTAAGAACTCCTCAACTCTCGCGAGAGCCTTGTGATAGGTCGCGACGTGATCGTTTGGTACAGGCTCGAGACCGAAGCTCAGACACTCGGTATCCCAGTGTCCACAGTGATTCGTGACGATGGGGCCCTTGTGCCAGACGCCATCGATCTTGACGTTTTCCATGACGAGCGCGGGCGCAAAATACATTCCGAACTTGTCGATCAGTCGGTACATGAGGGCGGTGCCTTCGTAGGCGTCCTGATCGATATTGCGCACACGCAAGACCAAGCCGCGCCGCTCGAGCTCCGCCATCCAGTCGCGCAGATCTTCGAAAGGGCCGATCTCCCAACCAGGAGCCGCTCCGGGGGGCGGGGGTTCATTAGACGTCGTGCTTCCCCGAGCTGCCTCCGCCAACTTGAGGTCAGCTACCACCAGCGCAGCGGCCGATAGCCCGGCACTGCTCGACAGAAATTCTCGACGCGAAAAAGGCTCCATTTTGAGAATCTCCCCGTTCAAGCGTTCTCATGTCCGAACCTGACATGGTGGGACACCCGAGTAAAGTGAGCCCCGGGGGCTGCGACCGGTCTATGATCACCGGTGTCATGGAAGACGTCTCCAAAAAGCGACCCAAGGTCCGTCAACTCGTCGTCGTCCTCGGCGATCAGCTCGATCGTACATCAGCGGCGTTCGACGACTTCGATCGCACCAAGGACGTTGTATGGATGTGCGAGGCGCGTGATGAGTCGGTACGAATTCCCGTCAGTTTGCCGCGTATCGCGATGTTTCTGTCAGCGATGCGTCACTTTCGGGTAACCCTTGAGAGTGAACGCATACGGGTTATCTATCGGGAGCTGACCGAAAAGTGCGCCTCGATCTCGGAAGCGTTGCGTGAAGATATCGAGGCCTTATCTCCGGGTCGCGTCATCATCGTTGAGCCTGGCGAGTGGGGCATACGCGAGGAGATTCGTGACGCATGCCCGCCCACGCTACTCGAAGAACGTGCCGATCGGCATTTTCTTTGCTCCCATGAAGAATTCGCTGCCCATGCGCGCGGACGAAAACAGCTTCGCATGGAGTTTTTTTATCGTGACATGCGTCGCCGCCATAACGTTCTACTCGATAAAGAGGGACAACCGGAAGGCGGCGAATGGAACTACGATTCCGAAAATCGAAAAAGTTTTGGTCGCGACGGACCAGGGCGTTTAGCGATGCCGCCGCCCATCGGGTTTACTCCCGACACCATCACCCGAAAGGTCATTGATGAGGTCAAGGCGGCTTTTCACCGAAACCCAGGGAAGTTGGACGATTTCGATTGGCCGGTCACGAGAGAGCAGGCGCTCGTAACCCTCGATGACTTCGTCAATCACCGACTCGGATCATTTGGCGATCATCAAGATGCGATGTGGACGGCAGAGCCGTGGCTGTTTCATTCCCGAATCTCTGCTGCACTGAATCTCAAGCTGCTGAATCCGAGGGAAGTGATCGATCAGGTTGAGCACGCATATCGAAAGCGGCGTGCGCCTCTCGCATCAGTAGAGGGGTTTATTCGGCAGGTGCTCGGCTGGCGGGAGTACGTTCGCGGCGTCTACTGGCTGCATATGCCCCAATATCTCGAGCGGAACGCCCTCCAAGCTCGCGAACCTCTACCCGATTTTTTCTGGACGGGCGAGACCCCGATGCGATGTCTTTCGGAATGTATCGGACAGACGCTTCGCTTCGGTTACGCGCATCACATTCAGCGTTTGATGGTGACGGGACTTTTTTGTCTGATGCTCGGTGTCGATCCGAAGGCTGTTCATCGTTGGTATCTCTCGGTCTATGTCGACGCTGTCGAATGGGTCGAATTGCCCAACACGCTAGGAATGTCGCAGTACGCTGATGGCGGGGTCATGGCATCCAAACCTTACGTTGCCACCGGGCGCTACATCGAGCGTATGAGCAACTACTGCGCTGGATGTCGATTTGATCCGAGCCAGGCAACGGGCGATAAAGCCTGCCCCTTCACCACGCTGTACTGGGATTTTCTGCAACGGCACGAGGCGATGCTCCGTTCGAATCCGCGTATGGGTCTGCAGGTCAAGAATCTAGCAAGACTCGATACCCGGCAGCGTGCGGCCATCCGTCAGCAGGCTGAACAGTTTCGCAGCAGCCTCCGCGCGCCGACGTCGTCCTCGTAGTACTCTTCGCAAATGACTTCCGCTGCAAGCAATCTCTCTCAACGATTTCCGAAAAAGCGCGTTTTCATCACTGGTGCCGCCAGCGGACTCGGTCTCGCCTGTGCGGAAATTCTCGCCCGCGAGGGCTGGCAGCTCGTTTTGACGGATGTCGATGCCGTACGCCTTGATCTGGTGGCGTCTGGTTTCGTCCGGGACGGCGCGCGGGTCGCAGCTGTAGCCTGCGATGTACGTGACGCCGAGGCAATCACTCGACTCGTCGATTCGGCGGTCGAGTCGATCGGAGGCATTGACGTCTCGATTCATTGTGCCGGGGTGGCTCTTGCCGGGCCATTTCATGCGAGCACGGCCGAAGAGTGGGACTGGATCTTCGACATCAATATGCATGGCGTGGCCAATGCAAGTCGTGCCGTCATTCGGCATATGGCGCAGGGCAAGGGCGGGCTGATCATCAACATCGCAAGCATCGCGGGCATTTGTACCGGTGCAAACATGTCTGCTTACAATGCTTCGAAGGCGGCCGTTATCGCCTTCAGCGAGTCCTTGATGCAGGAATATGCGGATTACGGCGTACATGTACTCGCCGCCATGCCGGGATTCTTTCGGACACGCCTCATCGAGACGGCGCGGGGTCCAGAGCGAGCGCTGAAAGCCGCCGGACGTCTCATCGATGACTCCGGGCTCTCCGCCGAAGAGGTTGCCGAGCAGATGCTGTCGGCGGCAGGTCGGCGGCAGACGCATTTCGTCTATCCACCCAAGTACCGAATGTTCTGGCGTCTCAAGCGTCTGATGCCTCAATATTTCCAGACCCTTTTCCCGCGCCTACTCAAAGGTAAAAAACGATCCAGGGCTTGATCCATGCCGGCACCATTTCATTTGGCCATCCCAGTACACGATTTACCCTCTGCTCGGGAGTTCTATGGAACTCTGTTCGGATGTCCCGAGGGGCGATCCGATCGGGAGTGGGTCGATTTCGATTTCTTCGGTCATCAGCTGGTGGCGCATGTTGACCCGGCCCGGAAGGCGTTTCGTCCGCCATCTCATACGAATAAGGTGGACGGTAAAGACGTTCCAGTACCGCATTTCGGTGTCGTACTCGAATGGACGCAGTGGCATGCGCTATCAGAGCGATTGACCAAGGCCGGCGTCCAATTCGTCATTGAGCCCGGCATCCGATTTCCGGGCGAGGTCGGAGAGCAAGCCACCTTTTTCCTCTATGACCCATCGGGCAACGCACTCGAATTCAAGGCGTTTCGTGATCCGTCTCGCCTCTTTGCGAAATAGTTTGAGCTCGGACGTGTTCACCGAAAATGAGGTCATAACGTTCGACGGGCTTCGGCTGCACTACCGAAAGTATTCGGGCGACCCGGGGCGTACTGCCATCGTCTGCTTGCCCGGCCTCACGCGGAACTGCCGAGATTTCGAAGATCTCGCACCTCATCTGTCTTCGACGAGTCAACGAACGATTCTTACGCCAGATCTCCGTGGCCGTGGGCGTTCTGCCATCGATCCGAATTGGCGAAACTATCGACCGGAAATCTATGTTCGCGACGTACTCACCTTGATCGACGCGGAAGGCTTGAAGCAAGTCATCCTGATAGGAACGTCGCTGGGTGGAATCGTCGGAATGCTTCTCGCCAGTCTTTATCGACCTAGAGTATCTGGGCTGGTGCTCAACGATATCGGGCCGGAGCTCGAGATCGCCGGGATGATACGGATCGGCAGCACGGCAGGGACGGCTAGAGCGGTTGCTTCTTGGGGAGAGGCTGCAGCTGATGCGCGCGCAGCGAATGCCTTGGCTTACCCGGACTTCACGGATGACGACTGGCGGGTGTTTGCACGACGTGTTTATCGCGAAGAGACGCCGGGACACATCATTCGCGATGTCGATCCGAATGTGGGTCGTGCCGTCCGCGAGTCGGGAAGCGCGCCGACAGGATCCGTTCCGGAGTTTTGGGACGCCTTCGATACCCTGGACCGACTGCCTATTCTTTGTCTGCGCGGCGAATTGTCAGATTTGCTGTCCGCGGCCACCGTTACGCGCATGATGAGACATCATGCGGGCATGCAGTCGGTAGAAATCCCGAATCGAGGTCATACGCCGACGCTCGACGAGCCGGAAAGTCGCGCAGCGCTCGACTCGTTCCTAAAAGCCCTTTAGTCGGCGCTACGCTCCTCAGCGGGGCGTGACCGGTTCCAGGCGATCGACACCAGAATCGATACCGCCAAGATGGCGCCGATGATGCCGAGCGACCAACTGATCGGGAACTTGCCGCCGAAGGCTTCGTTGAGCCAAACCATCTTGAGGCCGACGAAAACCAGAATGACCCCAAGTCCGTACTTCAGGAATAGGAATGCCTTCACCATGCTCTGCAACACGAAGAAGAGCGAGCGTAGTCCGATGATGGCGAAAATGTTGGAGGTGAAGACCACGAAGGGCTCGTTGGTGAGCGCGAAGATCGCCGGGACCGAGTCGATGGCGAATATGATGTCGCTGAACTCGATGAAGGCCAACGCGACGAACAGCGGCGTCACCCAGGTCTTTCCGTCGATCTCGACCCAGAACTTGTCTCCATGAAAAGCCGGCGTTACCGGGAAAAGTTTTTTGACGCCCAAAATGATCGGGTTACGTGAGGGGTCGAGCGGCTTCTCGGGGAGGAACAGAATCTTGAACCCGGTCAGGATCAGGAAGATTCCAAAAATTGCCACGATCCACTCGTACTGCATAAGGATCGAGCCAAGCGAAATGAAGAGCGCACGAAAAAGAATCGCGCCCATGATTCCGTAGAACAAGACCTTCTGCTGGTATTGCGGCGGCACCGCAAAGTAGGAGAAGACCGCAACGAATACAAAGACATTGTCGATGGCGAGGGCGTACTCGACGACATAGCCTGCGAGGAATTCCAACGAGGTGTCGCGAGCGAGCTGCGCATGATCAAGGCCGACGAGATCGGGCCGGTTCGGCAGCTCGTACAACAAAAATTGGTAAAGCCCATAGTTGAAGGCGAGGGCGAGCAGAATGAATATGACGCTGCGAATACTCGCTTCGCGCAGGGTGGGAATCGTCCCCGGTTTGCTGAATACGCCGAGATCGAAGGCGAGAATGACAAAGAGCGCGACGATGAATCCGACGTACGCCCACCAGTACTGGGCGAAAGGCAGCAGCAGAATGTCTTCCATGAACCTCTATCCTTCAGGGGGCCCAAGCTCGGGCGCGCGCGATTTTAGCATCGGCTAGACTCGGCGCTGGGGGGAGTTTCATGACTGACAATACGATCATCATTGCCACCATGGCCCTTTACATGGGCATATGCCTCGGATTGGGGCTCATTGCCTGGCGGCGCACGCAGAATCTGGGTGATTTCATTTTGGGGGGGCGTTCTCTCGGGAGCTGGGTGACCGCCCTGAGCGCCCAAGCGACGGACATGAGCGGTTGGCTGCTCATGGGGTTGCCAGGTTTGGCCTATGCATCCGGATTCGATGGGATATGGCTGCTTTTTGGTCTTGCCGTCGGAACCTGGCTCAACTGGCGTTGGATTGCCGCCCCCTTGCGCGAGGCGACCGAGCGTCTAAGTAATTCATTGACGATTCCGGACTACTTCGAGCGCCGGTTCCGGGATGACAGTCGGATGCTGCGCAGTATTTCAGCAATCTTCATTTTGGTTTTTTTCGTTTTTTATACGAGCTCGGGTTTCGTGGCTGCAGGCCGTCTCTTTGAATCTCTTTTCGGCTTGCCGTACATCGAGGCGATGTTTTGGGGCTCGATCGTCATGTTGGCCTACACTTTTTTGGGTGGTTTCCTTGCCGTGAGCTGGTCCGACGTCCTGCAAGGGACCCTCATGTTCATCGCACTTGTTATGGTTGCGGTGCTCGGCGTGGCGCTCGCGGGTGGCTTTACGGCAACATTCGAACGACTGGAAACACTAGATGCCGCATTGCTTGATCCGTTCGTTGCGGATAATGGCCAGGCACTCGGCCTGATTGGCATTCTCTCTCTGCTCGGATGGGGGCTTGGTTATGCCGGACAGCCGCACATCCTCGCGCGCTTTATGGCTGCTAAGTCTGCTGCCCATATCACCGTAGCTCGTCACGTTGCGATGGTATGGGTGATCATCGTCATGATCGCGGCAGTGCTCGTTGGACTCACGGGCAGATTGGTATTGCCCGAGTCGCTTGCCGGCACCGATACCGAAAAAGTGTTCATCGTGATGTCGACCACATTCCTGCATCCTGCTCTGGCCGGGCTTTGCCTAGCCGGCATCATGGCCGCAGTAATGAGTACGGCTTCCGCTCAGCTACTCGTGGCGTCGTCAGCGTTCACTCAAGACTTCTACGGCAGTTTGTTCCGACCGAACGCGAGTACCCACGAGTTACTTTGGGCCGGACGATTGTCGGTTTTGGCTGTCGCAGCTTTAGCATTCGTCATCGCTCTCAATCCCGACAGCACGGTTCTCAATCTCGTCGCTTGGGCATGGGCTGGATTCGGCGCTGCATTCGGACCCGCCATCATTCTCTCGCTATACGATCCCAAGACCACACGTAACGGCGTGTTAGCAGGAATTCTCGTTGGCGGTTTGACCGTCATTCTTTGGAAGCAAGGCGCTGCGCTCGGCGGATGGTTTGCACTCTACGAGCTCGTCCCCGGATTTATTTTGTCGATGCTTGCTATCGTCATCGTGAGCCGGCTCCAACCAAATTCGGCTACGATGCCGGCGTGACGATGTCGATTGAAGCCAAGTTCGGTCCGGTGCGGCTCGCGCCCGGATATACCCGATGGAATGCGCAGACCTATCTGTTCGCTGCGTTCATCACCATCGGCATGCTGGCTTTCGTCAGCTTCATTCAGCCCTATCTTCTCAACGCTAATCTGAAGGTCCCGGCCGACGAGCAGGGCCGCGCGTTAGGATTACTCGGGTTCGCAAATGAAATCGTCTCGCTGTTGTTGGTAGCGCCTTTCGGTGCGCTTTCCGACAAGATCGGCCGAAGGCCGGTGTATGCGCTCGGCTTCGTTTGGCTCGCGGCCGGATTTTTTCTATATCCGCTCGCCCAAACATTTCCTCAGTTACTGGCATGCGCCCTGTTTTTTTCGGTTGGTGTTGCGGCCGTCGGATGCATGCTCGCGACGGTCCTTGCTGATACGCCGCGAGAGGAGTCACGCGGGCTATTCGTCGGTATCACCGGGTTCTGTCAGGGCTTGGGCGCCACGCTCGCGGTACTCGTTCTTGGCAAAGTCCCCCAACGCCTTGCCGCAGAGGGTATGGATGCCGCGATGGCCGGACGCGTCACGCTCGGGATGGCCGCTGCGCTGTGTCTCGTGACTGCGCTTGTGTGTTGGTTAGGGCTCAAGCGTGGCACGCCGAGTCAGATGGGTGAACGGGAACCCTTACGAGTATTGCTGCGCACGGGGCTTGCGGCCGCACGGGCTAATCCGCGTATCTGGTTTGCTTACATGTTGCAGTTTGTTTCTTTCGCGGATCGCGTGGTCATCGGTACATTTTTTAGTGCCCGTCTTCAGCAAACCGCGATAGCGAATGGACAGACGGTTGCCGAGGCGGCTTCTGCAGCGACGAAGCCTTACGTCATCGCTAATGTCTCGGCGTTATTGTTTGCGATCGTATTCGGACTGATGCTAGACAAAATGAACCGAGTCACGGCGGGAGTCGTGGCGATGGCTGTCGCTGGCGTGGGTTATATCGCGGGTGGATTCGTGGGCGATCCGACGAGCAATTGGATCATCCCGGTCGCAATCCTGCTCGGCCTGGGACAAATCTGCGCCATCATTGCGAGCCAGACTGTGCTGGGACAGGAAGCACCCCAGGATGTCCGCGGCGCCGTGTTTGGCCTTGCCGGAATTTTTGCCTCATGCGGCATTCTGTTCACGACAGCGGTAGGCGGCTTGATGTACGACATCGTCGGCAAGGGCGCTCCGTTCTTCGTGATCGGTGCGGTCAACGCCGGCATCATGGTGTTCGGTCTGTATCTATTGCGTTCAAAGCCCGCGCCGTGAAACTGAACATCGCGACCTGCCGTCCGTTGCCAGAGCCGGACGTCGACGAACAACTGTTGCTCGACGCGCTTAGCGCAGCGGGTGTCGAGGCACAAATGGTGGCATGGCATGACGCTACCGCCTGGGAGCACCCTGCACCGACGATTATTCGATCGACATGGGACTACATCCACCGTCCAAGATCTTTCGCCGAATGGCTCGTACGAGTCTCTGCGACCGCACCACTATGGAATCCTGCGCCGGTCATCTTCGAAAATCTTCATAAGCGATATCTGCTCGAGCTCGCCTCGCGAGGCGTCCCGGTGACTCCGACGACCGTGCTTGAGCAGGGAAGCGAAGTGAATCTCGCCACACTCTGCGCGGCTCGCGGATGGAACGACATTGTGATTAAACCCGCTGTGGGTGCAGGGTCGTTCGAGACCTATCGATATCGCGGCTCGTCACCGGAAGCGACGGAGACTCTTCGTCGTCTCCTCGATGAGCGAGATGTACTCATCCAGCCGTTCTTGCGGGCGGTCGACGGACACGGTGAGCGGGCGCTGGTATGGATCGACGGAGAGTTCACCCACGCCGTCCGGAAATCCCCGCGATTCTCGGGTAATGACGAGCAGGTTTCAGAGGCGGTTTCGATTTCTAGGCTGGAGCGGTTAGTGGGCGAGGCGGCTCTTGCGCCGATCGCGCATGACTTGCTCTATGCGCGTGTTGACGTAGCGCCCGGCGATGATGGAGCTCCCGTCGTGATGGAGCTCGAGCTCATTGAGCCCTCATTGTTTCTCAAGCAGCATCCGCCGGCACTGGAGCGTCTCGTCAAAGGAATCGTTCGACGACTCGGCGGCTGATCAGCCCACGATCACGATCGCCAATCCTTCCGGAGATTCGAGTCGCGTCCCTTCTGCGACCCCGTGTCGATGAAAGACGAGAGCGGGACGATCGAATCGAGTCTCGTCGTGAATGGCGATCATCAAACCGCCCGCACGTAGCCAGGTTGCCGGCCAACAGGGCCTTCCCTCCCGATGCTCTGCGCCCAACGCCTGCCAGAACCCTGCGCTGATCTCCGGCGCCGCCGACGGCAAGCTGAATGCCAAATACTCCCCGAGCATGGGGCTCGTCGAGGCAGGATTCCAAGCGTCATCGGGATGCGTGGCTCGCTCCAGCAGAGTAATCATATGCCCCGCAGGATCGCGTAAACCGAATTCATTAAAGCAATCCGGTCCCGTCTTCGCGAAAGCGATCACGGCGCCTGCTTCGCGGTACGCCGCTAGTGCTGCATTCACGTCATCATGAACGCTCGTGAACGAAGGTGACGGAAACTTGTACTCGTGCAGACCGAGCGTCAGCCCACCGAGGGTGACGGTTGCATACGGATGAGGCCAAATATTTCCAACACTTCCCCTCGTAAACCCCATCAACTCGTAGAAACGAAGCGAGGCGTCAAGATCTTGCGTGCTCACACTGATCTCGTGGAATCGCCCGAGATCGAGCGAGTTGGCCGATGCAGGAACCATAGCTACTGCGCGATGCCGGCCTGCCAAAGAATGAACGCGTATTCCTCAGCCACTTCGCGATAGCGCTCAAAGCGCCCCGACTTTCCGCCGTGTCCTGCTTCCATATTGGTGCGTAGCAATAGGGGATTACGATCCGTCTTTACGCTGCGAAGCTTGGCAACCCATTTGGTGGGTTCCCAATACTGGACCTGGCTATCCCAAAGCCCGCTCGTCACCAGCATGGCCGGGTAATCGCGGGCGCTGACCTGATCGTAGGGCGAGTAGGACAACATGTAGTCGTAGGCAGCTCTCTCTTTCCCCGGATTGCCCCACTCGTCGAATTCGTTGGTGGTCAAAGGGATGCTCTCGTCGAGCATCGTCGTGACCACATCCACGAACGGCACATGGACGACGAGCGCTTTGTATTCGGCGGGCGCAAGATTTGCGACGGCACCCATCAATAAGCCGCCGGCACTACCGCCCATACCAAAGACTCGCGTGGGGTCTGCCACCTTTTCGGCGACGAGATAGCGTGTGACATCGACGAAATCAGTGAACGTATTTTTCTTATTAAGAAGCTTCCCGTCTTCATACCAGCTACGGCCCATTTCTTGCCCGCCGCGAACATGTGCAATCGCATACACGAAGCCGCGATCTACCAGTGAGAGTACCGGCGATCGAAAGCTAGGCTCAGTCGAGAAGCCATAGGATCCGTAAGCATATTGGTAAACAGGCGCTGTCCCATCGAGCTTTGTCCCACGACGATACAGCAACGTGACAGGAATCTTCGCGCCATCGCGCGCGGTCGCGAAGCGAAACTCCGCGGCGTACTTCGAAGAGTCAAACCCACCAAGCACCGGCTCCTGCTTCAACAGCCGACGCTCACCCGTCGCCATATCGAAGTCGTACGTGCTGGCCGGCGTCGTTGGTGAAGTGTAGACGTAGCGAAGCAGGTTCGTGTTCTGCTCTGGGTTGTTTCCGATCGCCATCACGTAGGCTGGATCGACCGCATCCATCAGAAAATTCTTTTTTCCATCCCATGAGCGAACGCGGAGCTTTTGCAGGCCGCCTGAGCGTTCGGAGACGACGAGGTAGCGATCAAAAGCGTCAAAGCCGCCGACGAAGGCATCGACGCGATGCGGGATGACGTCTTTCCACGTCTTGCGATCACCGACGGTTGCCTTAGGCGCCTCGACGATTCGGAAATTTTTAGCCTGCCAATTTGTACGGATGATGAATCGATCACCGAGATCTTCGAGTTGATACTCGTGGTCTCGTTCGCGAGGCAGCGCCACCTGAAATGTAAGTTCCGGGTCGCTCGCGTCGGCATAACGATATTCACTCGAAACCGTACTCTGTGAGGCGATATAGATGTATCGATCGGATTTCGATTTTTCTACGCCCATGTAAAAACTCTCATCCTCCTGCTCGTAGACCAGCGTGTCTTTGGCAGGATCCGTTCCCCGCTCATGGCGATAAACTTTGTTACCGAGCAACGTTTGTGGGTCTTTGCGAATGTAGATGAGCGTACGGTTATCGTTAGCCCAAGCGGCATCGGGCTCTACATTGCTCAGCACGGAAGGCAGAAACTGTCCCGTCTCGAGATCTTTGATACGGATGTCGTACTGTCTGCGACCCACGGTATCTTCCGCGACTGCTGCCCACCGACCGTCCACGCTGACTTCGAGACCGGCAAGTTGATAAAAGTCGTGGCCCTTAGCGCGCTCGTTTCCATTGATCAAAATTTCTTCAGGGGCATCGAGGCTGCCCTTTCGCCGCGCAAAAATCGGGTATTGCTTCCCGGTCTCGAAACGCGAGTAGTACCAGTATCCATTGCGACGCTGCGGGACGCTGGAATCATCCTGTTTGAGTCGTCCGATGATTTCTTCATAGACTTTTTGCTCAAGCGAACGATGCGGTGCCATTACCGACTTCAAGTAGTCATTCTCAGCTTCAAGATAAGCAATGATGTCGGGATTCTTTCTCTCGTCATCGCGCAACCAATACCAGGGATCGACTCGATCGCCGAAGGGTGACGAGACGACGTGCGGGCGTTGCGCCGCATTCGGGGGTTTTAGTTCCGTTGCATTCACGATATGCGTTCCTCGATAGCCGCCGATGACGACAAGTAGAGCCACTGCGGCTGAGCGGATGATCTTTGAAGAAATCATGGGGTGGGTCTCCGTCGTTAAGGGGGCCGCTGTGACTGTCCGGCCTGAGCAATCAGGCGGTCCAGTACAATCATGGCGCCGATCGAGACCAACGACAACGCCGCACAGAATCCGAGTACCGGAAGAGGCGTATCCGTCGCGACGAAGCCCATGGATTGTACGGCGATGGCCGCGCCAGCTTGCTGCGAAAATCCGATCATCCCTGACGCCACGCCGGCGTACCCGGGGGCGAGACGAACCGCAGTGGCGGTGATGTGGGGAAGCGATAAGCCCTGAGCGAAAGCGAGGGGTAGCATCGGCCCGAACCACCAAATGGGATCGGTGAATCCGGCAAGCACGAAGCCGAAGGCTGCGCAGGCGGACAGCGCCTGCAGACCGATCCCGAATCGCGCGACCCTTTCGATTGCGGCATGGCCTCTCAGGCGCGATACGTAGAGGTTTCCAAGGAAATACCCGATCGATAGGAAAAGAATGTAGAGGCCGAAGTCCGTGGCCGGTCTTCCCAACATATCGGCGAGCAAATAGGGAGCGATAGTGATGAAACCAAGATACAGCGCATAGATGATCGCAGCATCCAGAGCGCACCCGAGGAACGCTCTATTGCGGAGCACTCCGATCGATGCTCGGCCCACGGCAGATAAAGACATGACGCCTGCATGTGCGACGCGAGTCTCCGGCAGGGCACGCCATGCCACAGTGGCGCTGATGCCCGACGCGATCAGAAGCAACAAAAATGGTGAATGCCAGCCAAACTTTTCGGTGAGAAAGCCCCCGAGCCATGGCGCGATGGCAGTACCCATCATCATCACGAGCGTCAAAGTCGCCAGAGCGCGAGTGAGACGCCAATCCTTGTGGATGTCCCCAAGAATGGCGCGCGATACGGTCGTCGTTGCTGCGCAACCGGCAGCCTGTATTGCTCTGGCAAGAACGACGAGCTCGAGCGTCGGTGCGATGTAAGCGAGTGCCGATCCTGCGAAAAACACGCCGATACCCCCAAGCAACATGGGCCGTCGACCCAATCGGTCCGATAATGGTCCGGCGAGGGGAATACCGAGAGCGAATACGATCAGGAATACACTGATGACGGCCTGCGTCGCAGCGGTTGTTGCGTCAAATTCCGCGCGAATCGCGGGCAGGGCAGAGAGCAATATCAGGGTCGAGACAGGCCCGAGCGCACTACACGCCGCCAGTAATGGAAATAACCCGCGTGGCGACGCGGCGCCATCGCGAGCGATAGAGTCGTTCACGTACCAAGGCCGCCCACACAGACGTACTTGAGTTCCGTGTAATCGTCGATGCCGTAACGTGACCCTTCTCGACCCAGTCCGGATTCTTTGATACCTCCGAACGGCGCGACCTCTGTGGAGAAAAGTCCGGTATTCACTCCGACGATGCCGTATTCGAGCGCCTCTTGCATACGCCAGCTACGCGCGAGGTCGCGGGTATAGAAATAGGCGGCCAAACCAAACTCCGTATCGTTCGCCATCTTGATGACGTCTTCTTCGGTCTCGAAGCGGAATAACGGAGCGACTGGCCCGAACGTCTCTTCACGCGCGACCCGCATGGCAGGGGTGACGCCGACGAGAACGGTGGGCTCGAAAAAATTCCCGCCGAGTGCATGTGACTTACCGCCGCAGGCGATACTTGCTCCTTTCCCGACCGCATCCTCAATATGAGATTTGACCTTGGCCAATGCACGGGCATCGATCAAAGGCCCTTGTTCGGTGGGGCCAGCCAAGCCGTCGCCGACACGCAAAGTTGCAACGGCCTTGACCAAGCGCCGAGCGAACTCATCGTAAATACCCGCTTGGACGTAAAAACGGTTAGCGCACACACAGGTTTGACCCGTGTTGCGATACTTGCTCGCCATCGCGCCCTGTACGGCTGCATCGATATCCGCATCATCAAAAACGATGAATGGCGCGTTACCACCTAATTCCATCGAGACTTTCTTGACCGTGCCTGCACATTGCGCGAGCAATTTTTTACCAACCGCTGTTGACCCCGTGAAGCTGACTTTACGTACCAACGAGTTCGCAGTGAGTTCGCCGCCGATCGCCTCGGCATCTCCAGTGACGACATTGAAAACACCTGCCGGAACGCCGGCGCGGCTGGCGAGCTCGGCGAGTGCGAGCGCGGAGAAAGGTGTCTGTGGCGCCGGTTTCGAAACGAACGCGCAGCCTGACGCGAGTGCGGGGCCTAATTTCCGGGTGATCATCGCTGCCGGGAAATTCCACGGTGTGATTGCTGCCGCAACCCCAACCGGCTGACGCAATACGAGAAGTCTCGAGTCGGCGCGGAAAGTGGGAATCACATCGCCATAAGCGCGTTTACCCTCTTCGGCAAACCATTCGATGAAAGATGCTGCATACGCCACCTCACCTTTAGCCTCAGCCAACGGTTTACCCTGCTCGGCAGTCATGATGACGGCGAGGTCGTCAGTATGGGCAATCATCAATTCTGCGAATTTCCGTAGGATTACGGCGCGTTCCTTAGCCGTTTTGCGAGCCCAGAGCGGTTGCGCTCGAGCGGCGGCTTCGATGGCGCGCCTGGTTTCGGAAGCTCGCATCAAGGGTACGTCGCCGACGGGCGTTCCGTTAGCGGGGTTTAGGATGCGTACCTTTGCGCCGTCATCCGCAGTACACCAGGCACCATCAATGAATGCTGCTTCACGCAACAGTGCAGAATCTTTGATATTGAGAGCCGTCATGTTTGAACACCATACTGTGTGCGATAGTCGCGCAGAGCTTGCAGATGCGTCGCAGAAAGCGCCTCTCTTTGAGGCGCCGATTTGGACAAAATCTCGATGAGATCGGCGAGCGTCAGAAGGCTGATGCAGCGCAGGCCGAACTCGGCTTCGACCTCTTGCACGGCCGAGCGCTCGCCTTGCCCTCGTTCTTGACGATCGAGCGCGAGCAGGACAGCAACTGGCTCGGCGCCCGCACGCCGAATGAGCTCGACGGATTCACGAATGGCCGTACCGGCCGTGATGACGTCATCAACGATCACCACCTTGCCAGCCAGGGGGCGCCCGACCATTTGTCCGCCCTCGCCATGGTCTTTGACCTCCTTTCGATTGAACGCCCAAGGCACATTGCGTCCATGTCTTTCGGACAATGCCATAGCCGTCGCGGAGACCAGTGGGATGCCCTTGTACGCGGGGCCGAACAACATATCGAAACTCAGCCCGGAACCATGAAGGGCGTCCGCATAGCACTGACCTAGAACCGCGAGGGATTCTCCGTCGTTGAATAAGCCAGCATTGAAAAAGTAGGGGCTCTCACGCCCGGACTTCAGCGTGAACCGGCCGAATCGAAGGGCGGAGCGAGCGAGCGCGAGGTCGACGAATCTGAGTTGGTAGGGCTGCATCCCGGTATCATATCGCGGTGCGCATCATTACCCTGAATGCCAATGGCATCCGCTCCGCTGCGGCCAAAGGGGCCTTCGCCTGGCTTCGAAAACAAGACGCGGATGTCGTATGCATTCAGGAGACCAAGGCCCACGAGCCTCAGCTTGAGGGCCACGACATCGACATACCCGGCTACTACCGCTATTTCTTCGACGCCCGACGCCCCGGCTACTCGGGAACCGCACTGTATTGCCGTAGTAAACCGTCAGAGGTCATCCGCGGCTTTGGGGTCGACGAGTTCGACCACGAAGGTCGGTATCTCGAGGCGCGATTCGGCAAAGTTTCGGTGGTCTCTCTCTATCTCCCTTCCGGCTCTTCGGGGCCTGAGCGCCAAGAGTCCAAGTTTCGATTTCTCGACGCCTTCATGCCTCATCTCAAGCGGCTCCGCCGCCGACGTAGTGAATACATCCTTTGTGGCGACTGGAATATCGCCCACAAAGAAATCGACCTCAAAAACTGGAAATCAAATCAAAAAAATTCCGGTTTCTTACCCGAGGAGCGAGCGTGGATGGATGAGCTTTTCGGTACAGCGGGCTACGTCGACGCCTTCAGGGAAGTGAACCCGGAACCTGATCAATACACGTGGTGGTCGAACCGCGGTCAAGCCTGGACAAAAAACGTCGGTTGGCGAATCGACTATCAGGTCGTGAGCAAAGGGCTTTCCGGCGCAGCGCAGGCTGCACATATCCATAAGTCAAGCCGCTTCTCCGATCACGCGCCTCTCATCATCGACTACGACGTACGCGCATGAACGACACGCCCAAGCCCGGATTGCGTCAAATCTTATCGACCCCGCGCCTCGGCGCAGTGCTCGTGATGGGAATGGCGTCGGGCCTTCCTTATAACCTCACCGAGTCCACCATGCAGGCGTGGCTCAAGGACGCAGCCATCTCCAATACTACGATTGGATGGCTTTCATTGATTGGCCTTGCCTATACGTTGAAACCGTTGTGGGCACCCTTGCTAGATCGTTACTCACTACCGTTTTTAGGGCGTCGACGCGGTTGGATATTGCTGTTCCAGCTCGCTCTTGCGGTGGCATTGGCGGTGATGGCGACGCACGGCCCCGAGCAGGGGCTCGTCCCCTTTGCGATGCTAGCGCTCGTCGTAGCGGTGCTGTCGGCGTCGCAAGACATCGTGATCGACGCGTGGCGTACCGACCTCGTCCTGCCGGCAGAGCGCGGCCCCGCAGCGACAGCTGCAAATTTGGGTTACCGACTCGCGGCCTGGTTTTCGTTCGCTGGAGCTCTCGTCCTTGCCGACTTGATCGGTTGGCGTCAGACCTACTTTGTGATGGCGGCAGGCATGCTCGCGATCAGTGCCGTCACGTTTTTCGCGCCCGAACCCAAACTCCATGCACCACCGCCACGAACCCTTCACGAAGCGATCACGGGACCACTCCGACAACTGCTCGCGGGTCCAGGAATGCTGTTGCTGCTACTTACTATCGTTCTGTACAAGGTTGGCGATGCTTTCGCACTGAAGCTGCTCACACCGTTTTTGATGGATGTCGGGTTCACTAAAACGGAAATTGGTGCGGTGACTAAGACTGTGATGCTGATCGCCAGTATCGCCGGTGCTGTCGTCGGCGGCTTGTGGTTGGTGAGTCTCGGCCTTGTTCGTGCGTTACTGGTATTTGGCGCCGCACAAGCCATTGCCAATCTCGGGTACTTCGTCGTCGCCACACAGGGCAATAACGTCACCCTCATGGCTATTGCTGTTTTTCTCGACAACTTTGTGGGATCGATGGGTAACACAGCACTCGTCGTATTCATCATGGGTATTTGTGACGTTCGGTTCAGCGCCTTCCAATACGCAGCGCTCTCCGCTCTTGCCGTCATGCCGCGCAATCTCCTCGGGGTTCCTGCGGGCATACTGTCCGATACCCTCGGCTGGGCACCGTTTTTCGTACTGACCTTCTTCACTGCGCTGCCGGGACTGGCCATGGTGTGGTGGCAGCGCCATCGCATCGCCTTACTCGACCTACCCAAGAATTGAGCTCATCGTGATCGAATCCTTCTTGAAATTCTTTGTCGTTTTTTTCCTCGTCGTCGAGCCGATTTCGCTCGTGCCGGTGTTTGCCAGCCTCACGGAAGGCGCCAACGCGTCTTATCGCAAGCGCATGGCTATCAAATCGGTGTTGGTCGCAGGTCTCATCATTCTCGGCTTTGCCTTGAGCGGAGCCGCCTTTCTAGATGCAATGGGGATCAGTATCGATTCATTCCGCATATTTGGTGGATTGCTGTTGTTCCTGGTCGCGCTTGAGATGGTATTCGCACGTGAGTCTGGAACGCGTACATCGACCGATGAGCAAGCGGAAAGTCGCCGTCGCGCCGATATTTCGGTTTTTCCACTCGCGTTTCCTTTCATGTCGGGGCCCGGAGCGCTCACAACGATTCTCCTGTGGTTCGGGCCGGTGTCGGTGATGGATCAGCCAGCGCTTTTTGGCTTGCTGCTCGCTGCTGCCATCCTGGTCTTGCTTATTTGTCTGGTCGTGATGCTGGGCTCCGGACCGCTGATGCGAATGTTGGGCGCAACAGGAACCAACGTCGCCAATCGGTTGCTCGGTGTGATACTTGGCGCTCTGGCGGTTCAATTTATCGTCGACGGAATCCGCGCGAGCTTTGGTATCGGTTGATCAGCTTTGAGCGACTCGTCGCTCGAACGACAAATCCCAGACGCCGTGACCGAGTCGATGTCCGCGGCGTTCGAAGCGTGTCAGGGCGCGCCACTCAGGACGTGGTACGAAATCTTGGCCCGTTGAAAGATTAGCGAAGAGTGGGCTTGCCGTCATCACCTCGAGCATTTGCAGAGCATAAGGCTCCCAGTCGGTCGCCAATTGTAGTCGGCCGCCGATCGAAAGACGCGACGCGGCCAGAGACACGAACTCCATCTGGATGAGACGGCGTTTGTGATGACGTTTCTTATGCCAAGGATCTGGAAAGAGAATCAGAATCTCATCCAAAGATTCTGGCGCGATCCATTGCTCGAGTACTTCGACAGCGTCGTGACAAATCACTCTGACGTTCGTGAGTTGTGCCGATTCGAGTTCAAGTAGCAGATGTCCGACACCCGAGCGATGTACTTCAACACCTATAAAATCGCGTTCTGGATGTGCTCGGGCGAGCCCAAGCAAATTCTCGCCATTACCGAATCCGATCTCGAGACTGCGTTGACTAGAGCGACCGAAAACCCGATCGAGGTCTAACGGAACGCTCGAGTACGGAATATCCAAGCCATATTTTGGCCACAGTTCCGTGAGAGCCCGCTGTTGGGCCGGAGTAATCCGGCCTGCACGCAGAACGAAGCTGCGGATTTTACGGGCAGCAGGAGAATGGGAGTCGGAGGGGTCAGACATTGTCTGCATTATGGCATCCGGTGCGCAGCGTACTTGCTAAGCGACCGTCCCACTTGAGAAAGTGTGACCCGTCCGTCTACGAAC
>JBEAXT010000102.1:0-5514 GCA_041159695.1 Pseudomonadota bacterium | reverse complement strand
CTTTGGCTGCACAAGCGCTTCAAGGGGTTGAGCCCAGACTATCCTGTTCGCTACTGATTCTCGGGGGCTAACGATGAGCCAGAACAATATCGAATCGGTTCTCAACGAGGTTCGGGTCTTTCCTCCCGACCCGCGCTTCGTGCAGCGCGCTGGCGTCGGACCGGACGATCTGGAGGCCTTGTACCAACGTGCGGAGTCCGACCCGACCGGATACTGGAGCGATCTCGCGCGCTCGGAGATTTCTTGGCATCGGCCGTTCACCCAGGCTTTGGATGATACGGCGGCCCCTAACTACCGCTGGTTCGCCGATGGCGAGCTCAACGTGTCTTTTAATTGTCTCGACGTTCATCTGGCCGAACACGGAGATCGGACCGCCATTGTTTTCGAAGGAGAGCCGGGTGACGTTCGCCGCTTGAGTTATCGGGAGCTGCACGTTGAGGTGTGCCGCTTTGCCAACGCTCTGAAGTCGCGCGGTATCGGTCGGGGCGATCGGGTGGTGATTTATATGCCGCTCGTTCCCGAAGCAGTCGTTGCAATGCAGGCCTGCGCACGGATCGGTGCGATTCACTCCGTCGTCTTCGGCGGATTCTCTGCAATTTCTTTGAAAGATCGAATAGAAGATGCCGGAGCGCGTTGCGTCATCACGGCAGACGGTGGACGTCGCGGCGGTAATGTCATTGAGCTCAAGGCTGCTACCGATAAAGCGCTTGCCGAGGGCTGCGCCACGATCGAGTCGGTATTCGTCCTCCGACGCACCGGCGAACCAGTATCGATGCGAGCGGGTCGAGACGTCTGGTGGCACGATGCGGTGAGCGGCATGCCCGATCACTGCGAGCCGGAATGGGTCGATGCTGAGCATCCGCTGTTCTTGCTCTATACCTCCGGATCTACCGGGCGACCGAAGGGCATTCAACATTCGAGCGCGGGATACCTGCTCGGCGCCAAGCTGACGAGCCGATGGGTCTTCGACCTGCGTCATGACGACGTATTCTGGTGCACGGCCGATGTCGGCTGGATTACCGGTCATAGCTACGTCGCCTATGGACCGCTCGCCTCGGCGGCAACGATCGTAATGTACGAGGGTGCGCCGACTTATCCCGATGGCGGAAGATTCTGGAGCATCTGCGAACGCCACGGCGTCACGGTGTTCTACACGGCGCCCACGGCGATTCGCGCACTCATGAAACTGGGCGATGACATTCCCGCCAAGTTCGATCTGTCAAAGATCAGGCTGCTCGGCAGTGTGGGTGAGCCGATCAATCCCGAAGCCTGGATGTGGTACCACCGCGTCATTGGTCGGGAGCGATGCCCCATCGTCGACACCTGGTGGCAGACGGAAACCGGTGCAATCATGATTTCGCCGATTCCGGGCGTGACGGCTACCAAACCGGGATCTTGTACTCGTCCGCTTCCGGGTGTGTTCGCCGATATCGTCGACGACGAGGGGCGCAGCGTGACGACACCCGATGCAGGCGGTTATCTCGTCATTCGCAAGCCATGGCCATCGATGCTGCGGACGATTTGGGGCGACAACGATCGCTATCTCAAGACGTATTGGGAGAAGTTCCAGAACCGATTTTATGTCGCGGGAGATAGCGCGCATCGAGATGCCGACGGCTATTTTTGGATCATGGGACGCATCGACGACGTTCTCAATGTCGCGGGGCATCGTCTCGGCACGATGGAAATCGAGTCCGCACTCGTTGCGCATCCGCGCATTGCGGAGGCAGCTGTTGTCGGAAAACAGCACGACATCAAGGGCGAGTCGGTCTTCGCGTTCGTCGTATGTCGCGGCACGAGACCGAGCGGAGATACCCGAGCGTTCGAAAAAGAGCTACGCGATTGGGTGACCGAGCAGCTGGGTGCGATCGCGAAGCCTGATGACATCCGATTTGCGGAGAATCTGCCGAAGACACGATCCGGAAAGATCATGCGTCGATTGCTGCGCGCCATCGCACGTGGCGAGCCGATCACTCAAGACGTGAGCACCCTCGAGAACCCCGCCATCATCGATCAGCTGCGCGGCCTCGGCTGAAAGCGGCGATCGCCGTATCGGGAAAGTCCGTGAACACGGCGTCGACGCCGAGCTCGGCGAACGCGCGGTACTCGGCTGCCGGGTCACCCTCGTAATCGGCCGCGAGGTGCATGACTTCGTTTCGGAACGTCCACGGATGTACTTGTAGTCCTGCTTCGTGGGCGAGTTGCACGAATCGCGTCGGAGCGGCGGTACGCCGCGTGCGCTCTGTCGAGTCATTCGCGTCAGTACGGCGCGTACCGATCAAATGACGCTTCCATGGGCCTAAACCGTCGACGTACTCCCGAAACTCGGCAAAGGTCGCCGGCTTGTCGAATGCATACGAAATCTCGCCTTGCGGATAGAGATCGCACTTGCCCGACGAGCGCCATGGTGGTCGAGGGGCGACACTGCCGTCATCACGAAGGTCGCCGCCGTCGAGTAACTGGATGAGCCGAACTTGAGTGCGCGATCGCAGCCAGCGCAGGTTCCCCGATTCGAATGACTGAATGAACACGGGGGAGTCACGGTCTGTCCAGCCGACCGACGCTAAAGTGGAGAGCAAACGCGGCTCGAGTGGAAGGCCGAGCTCGCAATGCCAAGTCGGATGTTTGGTTTCCGGATAAATACCGATGGTTCGCCCGCGTGCCTTCGATTCTTTCTGTGCGAGATCGATGATCTCCTCGAGCGTGGGCACGAGGAACTGCCCATCGAATTCTTTGGACCGATCTGCGCGTGGTTGGATCGCGCGCAGGGTTCGCAACTCAGCCAGCGTGAAATCGGTGGTGAACCATCCAGTCATCGGCATTCCGTCGATGACCAATGTTCGTTTTCTGTCGGCGAATTCGGGACGACTCGCGACATCGGTGGTTGCACCGATTTCGGGTTCGTGACGAGCGACGAGATATCCGTCGCGGGTGGCGACCAAGTCCGGCTCGATGAAGTCCGCACCCATATCGATAGCGAGTCGGTAAGACTCCAGCGTGTGCTCTGGGCGATACCCGGAGGCGCCGCGGTGAGCGATGACGAGCGGAGCGGCGATCGCATTCATGACGCTAACCGCTGTGGCGAACGCGAAGAACAGAGATCGGACCTGACGCATAGCCAGAGCCTAGTGAATTCGTATGACGAAGAGGTGAATCCGCAGGGCATCACGGTACGCGTGTTGAGTCGAGACGCTTGGCCAAGACGATGAACCATAGGTCGGGCCGCTTCGGATCACCGAACCGCAGGTCACCGTAGGGGAAGGCGGCTGACTCACCGGTCTGGACGTAACCGCGTCGTTCATACCAGGCGATGAGCTCTGGACGTTGTGCGATCACGGTCATCGTCATTCGAGTCGATCGCCAGACCCGGCTTACATGCATCTCTGCTGCCGCAAGCAAGCGCTTGCCGAGACCCGTGTTTTGCAGCGTTGGAGAAATGGTCAACATCCCGAGATAAGCACTATCCGCTCGCTTCTCGAGCTGTACGCAGGCGATGGGGCGGTTGTCGTGTTCATACATCAGCATCGCCCGATCGCCGACGGTTTCGCCTCGATCAATGAATTCGGCTAATGCCTTTTCGTCCGTCCGTTGTCCGTCGAGAAGGTCGGCTTCGGTCGTCCAGCCGGCGCGGCTGCTGTCCCCTCGGTAGGCCGAGTTCACGAGCGCGACGAGGGCGGGGGCATCGTCCGTACGAGCAAGACGGGTGGTGAGAGTCGTGCTATTCGTCATCAATCCTCGGCGATTTTCCCGCGAGACTCGGCCATCTGTTGCAGGCCCATTCTGAGATCGAGGCGACGGTTGAATTCTTCCGGCCCGAATGCGCGCTGTGCGAGCACGTTCATCGGATCGGTGCGATAACCCACTTCTCGAACGTAATGATCGTAGCGTTGCTGTTCGAGGCGCTCGTCTTGCGACAAGGGCTGCTTATCAGCCTCGTCTAGCCATCCAAACCAGCGCCCGACGAATTCCTCGAGATACGACTCGCAGGTGGCGATGTTTTCCTCGTTGAGATCGCCCATCACACTCGTGCACACGGGTGACATGAGCCCGCGCAGGTAGGTCCCGTGACTCCAGTTCCACGTGAAGTTAGGCAACCCGCGAAAGCGGATCGCACTGGCATTGGCCGGCTCGTAGTAATGATTGACGTAATCGAGATTCATGCGCAGATCGACGCGCGGCGTGTAGTCGGCATAAAAGAAAAGCTTGGGGACGGTTCCGAAAATGATCACGAGGTGAGGCACGCGGTTTTGCTGCGACAGGAATACGGTGGCGTTCATGTCGAGCAGGCTCGCTTTGCGGTTACCGAGCCAGGAGTGGACCAGCCACTCGACCCGCGGACCCGTCCAGGCGTTGAAGGAGCCCTCCATCGATTTGTCGAGCGAGGTGAAATACTCGTGGCCGGCGGTCGCTGGATGCTTCGTGACTGCAAATCTTTGTTTGACGCGCTCGACGATACCGGAGTGGATCCCCCAACAACGCTCCCAGGCTCGGCTGACGTCGACGTTTGGCTGCTCGGCAAGAAACTCGGTGATCGTCTTGACGTCGAGCTTGGTGCTGGCGCCGTGTGCTGTGGTGTTCATGTTCGTAATCCCCCCGTTGAAGCTTGGCAAATTAGCCGCTCGCCCGGGGTTCTGCTAGCCTCGAACCCATGGATCTGGAGCGCCGAAAATTCATCGCCGGGGCTGGGGCGGCAGCAACGCTCCCTTTCTTGTCGTCGTGTTCGCGTGGTGGTGACGAGGTTCGTCGTCCGGCCGGCTTGCCAGTCGGACCGTTCGGTGACGACAGCACGGCGGAGCAGGTTACATCGGGCGTCGACTTGCGCGGCAAGACGGCACTGGTCACCGGTGCGACCTCGGGTCTCGGGCTCGAGACGATGCGCGTGCTCGCGCTACGCGGTGCGCACGTTATCGGTACCGGACGAACGCTCGAAAAAGCCAAGGCTGCCTGCGAGAGCGTCGCCGGACGCACGACGCCGATCGCGTTGGAGCTCGAGCGTTGGGAGACGATCGTGAGCGCTACCGATCTCATCAAGGCGCTCGGTATGCCGATCGACATGCTGATCTGCAACGCGGGAATCATGGCGTTGCCGCAGCTCGAGCAGGTCTATGGGCTCGAAAAGCAGTTCGTGGTGAATCACCTCGGCCACTTTATTTTGACGAATCGACTGTTGCCGCAGGTTCAAGCAGCGCCGCAGGGGCGGATCGTCGTGGTGTCGAGTCTCGGCTACCAATGGGCGCCGCCCAGTGGGATCGAGTTCGACAATCTCGCGGGCAGTCGCGATTACGAGCCCAACAAGATGTACGGTCAATCCAAGTTGGCCAATGGTCTTTTTTCTCTCGAGCTTTCGCGGCGCTTGCGTGAATCGGGTTCACGCGCCACATCGAACTCGGTGCATCCGGGCATCATCCTCACCAATCTCGGCCGACACTTCGATCCCTGGAAGAGGACGATGGGTCGGTTGATCGGGTGGACCTTCATGAAAACCATTCCCGAGGGTGCTGCCACCACCTGCTA
>JBEAXT010000084.1:0-3118 GCA_041159695.1 Pseudomonadota bacterium | reverse complement strand
CGCCTCTTCGGAGGCGGCGGCATTCTCGAGAACAACATCGTACAGACCGGTGCATCCGCAGGATCGTCTATCGCTTCGGGCGTGATCTTCACGATTCCGGCGCTCGTCATCCTCGGCTTTTGGCAGGACTTCAAATACTCGTGGGTGCTCGCGATCGCTGGACTCGGCGGCATACTCGGCGTTCTCTTCTCGGTGCCGCTGCGGCGTGCGCTGATCGTAGAGCAGAAGCTCGCCTTTCCCGAGGGCCAAGCCGCCGCCGAAGTGCTCAAAGCTGGCGAGAACCCGTCTCAAGGAATCCGAATCCTCGGTATCGCAGCGCTCGGCGGTGCATTCGCAAAACTCGCGGCGGGTAGCGGCTTGAAGCTGATCCCCGATACGGCGGCGAGCGCGGGGTTCTTCGGAAAATATCTCGGATTCGTCGGCACGAATCTCTCGCCCGCCCTGCTCGCCGTCGGCTACATCGTCGGCCTCAATGTCGGCGTCGTCGCGCTCGCGGGCGCGATGATTTCCTGGAATATCGCGATTCCGTACTACGTCGCCTACGTGCTGCCGAGCAATGCCGAGCTTGCGCAAGCCGCTGCAGGACTGCCGGCGGAAGATCTCGCCGGATTTATTTGGTCAAAACAAATTCGTTACCTCGGTGTGGGTGCGATGTTGGTCGGCGGCGTATGGGCGCTGATTTCACTGCGTCATTCGCTCGTGTCGGGTGTGCGTAGCGGTCTCGCTGCCGCACGCGCCAGTTCAGCGGGTCAGGTGATCGCGCACACCGAGCAAGATTTGCCGATGAAATCGGTGTTGATCGGCATTCTGCTCTTCACGCTTCCGCTGTGGGCGCTCTACGAAACCATCGTCGGTGCTCTCGGTGTCAGCTTGCCGATGACGATCATCATGATCGTCACGGGCTTTCTGTTTTGCTCGGTGTCCGCCTACATGGCGGGCCTCGTGGGATCGTCCAACAACCCGGTGTCCGGTATCACCATTGCGACCATTTTGTTTTCGGCGGTCGTATTGTTGATGCTCATGGGGCCCGAGAGTTCGATCGGCCCCGTGGCCGCCATCATGATCGGCGCTGTCGTGTGCTGCGCCGCCTGCATCGCCGGTGACAACCTTCAGGACTTGAAGTGCGGCTACATCGTCGGTGCGACCCCTTGGCGACAGCAGGTCATGCTCGCCATTGGCGCCGTCAGCAGCGCGCTCGTCATGGCGCCGGTGCTCAACCTTCTCGCACAGGCCTACGGTATCGGTGTGCCCACAGCCGAACATCCGAATCCACTGCTCGCACCGCAAGCCACATTGATGGCGTCAGTCTCCAAAGGACTTTTCGGTGGCCAGTTACCGTGGGGGATGATCGGCATCGGCGCGGTCATCGGTGTCGGGATCATCGTGATCGACGAAATTCTCAAAGCGCGTGGCTCGACGTTCCGTACGCCCGTACTCGCCGTTGCGGTCGGCATCTACCTCCCGATCGAGTTGATGACGCCGATCTTCCTCGGTGGCCTGATCGGCTATCTCGCCAATCGGAGTCTGCGTAAATCGTGTTGTGCCGAGACGGATCTCGAGCGCCGTGGACGAAAAGGCTTGCTGTTCGCCGCTGGCATGATCACCGGCGAAGCCTTGATGGGCATCGCGATTGCAATACCGATCGTCACCTCGGGAAGCGCAGACGTGCTCGCGCTGCCCGCAGCGCTGCACTTCGGCGAATGGCTGGGGCTGATCGTGCTCGCGATACTTGGCTGGATGATGTACCGAACCGCGATCCGCGCAGACGCTCAAACCGCGTGACGGAATATCTCGCGAGCTCGCGGAAGACGAAGGTTCTCGTCTCGTTCGCGATCGTCTATCTCGTTTGGGGATCGACGTATGTCGTGACCAAGATCGGCGTCGATCGTTTGCCGCCCTTCTCCTTCGCTGCCGTGCGTTTTTTGATTGGCGGAGCGTTGCTATACCTCGTCGCGCGACTGCTTGCCCGCGGTCGCGGTTTACCACTGATGCCCATTGTTCCGGTATCAGAATGGCGCGGCTTGATCGTCGTCGGATTCTTTGCGGTGTTCGTATCGAACGGCGCAGCCGTCTGGGGATTGCAGTACATCCCGTCCAACCTCGCGGCCCTGCTCAATGTCACGTCTTCTTTCTGGATTCCGATCCTCGGCATGTTCGGTGCGCGCGCGCAATCCATCAGCGCTCGCGTGGCGCTCGGTCTTGTCACGGGATTCGCAGGAACCGTATTGGTCGCATGGCCTGGCGGTGAATCCGCGGCAGCGGCGCTCGCATGGCCGACGCTCATCGTACTCATCGGATGCTTCGGGTGGTCGCTCGGTACGTTTTACATCCGTAACTCCGGCACATCTTTGGATCTCATGACCTTCACCGCGCTGCAAATGCTCTGCGGAGGCGTCATGTTGACGGTACCGGCGATCGTGGCTGGCGAATTGAACCAGTGGACTTGGAACAGTGCGGGTTTGCTGGCGCTCGCCTATATGACGATCGTCAGTTCCTGCGTGACGTACACCGCGTACGCGTGGCTATCGGTCAATGTGACACCAGCGCAGTTATCGACCTATGCGTTCGTGAATCCGTCCATCGCCTTGTTACTCGGATGGTGGGTGCTCGACGAAGGGCTGGGGCCGTTACAGATCGCCGGCACCATCATCATTTTGGGCGGCACGATGCTCGTGAACTGGCCTCGTCGTTCACCGGTCGAGGAATCGCGGCTCAGCAGCGCGGAACGAGAGGCTCCGCCCGGAGCTTGACGAAGTCGCTTTGGGTGCCGCTGCGGCGATCACGCGACGGAAACTCAATGGTCGCCACGAGGTTGCGGCCATCCTCACCACGAATGTTGGTCAGTCCTTCATATCGTTTGAGCAAACGATCGCTCTTCCGATAAGTCACCTCAATGTACGGCAGAAACCAACCGAAGACGCCGGACAGATTCAGACGAATCACACTTGCGGTCGCACCCTCTATCTTCGTCTCGCCATGCTTTTTGACTTTGAAGGTGAGGTAGTCGAGCCGACTGGGAATGAGAAACGGAAATCTCACCGTTTTTCCGGCTTCGAGGGCTGTCCAATGTTTGCGCACGAACTCATCAAAACCGGCGTCTGAGACCAAAGCCGCGTCC
>JBEAXT010000037.1:0-2976 GCA_041159695.1 Pseudomonadota bacterium | reverse complement strand
AGCGTTCCGTCGAACAACGAGCGATGGGTGGCAACGAGATTCTTTGGCAGACTCGCTTCGTCAATTGCGAAGCCATGGTTTTGCGACGTGACGGTGGTTCCGGCGCAAACGAGTGCCGCCGATGTGATGGCGCTCTCGCCGGAAGGCGTGTTTCTCTCGAACGGGCCGGGTGATCCCGAGCCCTGTGAATACGCGATTCGCGCAATTCGCGAAATCCTTGAGCGCGACGTACCGATTTTCGGTATCTGTCTTGGGCATCAGTTGCTCGGTTTGGCGAGCGGGGCGCGCACGGTGAAGATGAAATTCGGACACCATGGTGCGAACCATCCGGTGCAAGACTTGCAGACCGGACGGGTGCTCATCACGTCGCAAAACCATGGCTTCGCAATTGACGAAGCGAGTCTGCCAAAGAATCTCGTTGCCACCCATCGCTCGTTGTTCGACGGAACGCTGCAAGGTGTTGCCCGAACCGATCGCGTCGCGTTCAGTTTTCAGGGGCACCCCGAAGCGAGCCCGGGACCGCGCGACGTCAAATATTTGTTCGAACAATTCACCGCCGCGATGCAGCGTCGGCGGACGCCCTGAGTCGACCCATGCCGAAAAGAACAGACATCCAAAGCATCTTGATCATCGGCGCGGGTCCGATCGTCATCGGTCAGGCCTGCGAATTCGATTATTCCGGCGCTCAGGCCTGTAAGGCGCTGCGAGAGGAGGGCTATCGGGTCATCCTCGTGAACTCCAATCCGGCGACGATCATGACCGACCCGGAGATGGCGGATGTCACCTACATCGAGCCCATTCACTGGCGCACGATCGCGCGCATCATCGAAAAAGAGCGCCCCGATGCCGTGCTACCGACGATGGGCGGCCAGACTGCGCTCAACACCGCGCTCGATCTGGTTCGCGAAGGCGTGCTCGAAAAATTCGATGTCGAGCTGATCGGCGCGTCGCGCGAGGCCATCGACATGGCCGAAGATCGCGAACTCTTCCGCAATGCGATGCGCGAGATCGGGCTCGAGTCGGCGCGTGCGGCCGTCGCCCACAGTCTCGAAGAGGCGTTTGTCATTCAAGCGTCTCTCGGGTATCCGTGCGTCATTCGACCCTCGTTCACCCTGGGTGGGTCGGGTGGGGGTATCGCGTACAACCGCGAAGAGTTCGAGACGATCGTTGCCCGCGGTCTCGATGCCTCGCCGACCAACGAGGTTCTCGTCGAGGAGTCGGTGCTCGGCTGGAAAGAGTTCGAGATGGAAGTCGTCCGCGATCGCGCCGACAACTGCATCATCGTGTGCTCGATCGAAAACCTCGATCCGATGGGGATACACACGGGTGATTCCATCACGGTCGCGCCGGCGCAAACCCTGACGGACAAAGAATACCAACGCATGCGCGACGCCTCGATCGCGGTGCTCCGCAAGATCGGCGTCGATACCGGCGGGTCGAACGTGCAGTTCGCGATCAACCCCGACGATGGGCGACTGATCGTCATCGAAATGAACCCTCGCGTGTCGCGCTCGTCGGCGCTCGCCTCGAAAGCCACCGGTTTTCCGATCGCCAAGATCGCCGCCAAGCTCGCGATCGGGTACACGCTCGATGAGCTGCGCAACGACATCACCGGCGGTGCGACACCCGCATCGTTCGAGCCGACCATCGACTACGTCGTCACCAAGATTCCGCGATTCACGTTCGAGAAGTTCCGCGGTGCCAATGATCGGCTGACGACCCAGATGAAATCGGTGGGCGAGGTGATGGCGATCGGTCGGACGTTCCAGGAGTCGCTGCAGAAAGCGCTGCGCGGTCTCGAGACCGGTCTCGATGGGCTCTCGCCCATTACGAAGTTGCCGCTCAACGAAGAGGCCCAAAGTACGCTTGCGCAGGCGCTACGCATGCCGGGTCCCGACCGCTTGCTGCAGGTCGCCGACGCGTTCCGTGCCGGCTGGACGTTCGAACGCATTCAGGATCTGAGTCGCATCGACCCGTGGTTCCTCGCGCAAATTGCCGAACTCATCGAGACCGAACACGAGATTCAGCGCGCAGGGCTCGCGGGGCTCTCAGCCGCCAGGCTGCGTGGGCTCAAGCGCAAGGGCTTCTCCGATGCGCGTATCGCCAAGCTCGTCGCCCGTCGTGAGAGCGAGATTCGCGGCTTGCGACGTAAGCTCGGCGTACGCCCGGTGTACAAACGGGTCGACACCTGCGCAGCGGAGTTCTCGACCTCGACGGCCTACCTCTACTCGACCTACGAGGAAGAGTGCGAGGCGGCGCCCACCGCCCGTCGCAAGATCATGATTCTCGGCGGTGGTCCAAACCGAATCGGGCAAGGGATCGAGTTCGACTACTGCTGCGTCCATGCGGCGTTGGCCCTACGCGAAGACGGATTCGAGACCATCATGGTCAATTGCAATCCGGAGACGGTGTCGACGGATTACGACACCTCGGATCGACTCTATTTCGAGCCACTCACGCTCGAGGATGTGCTCGAAATCATTGATCTCGAAAAACCCGAAGGTGTCATCGTCCAATACGGTGGACAAACCCCGCTCAAGCTGTCGCGCGCGCTCGAAAAAGAGGGCGCGCCGATCATCGGCACCTCGCCCGACTCGATCGATGTCGCCGAAGATCGCGAAAGGTTCCAGAAACTCGTTCAGGCGCTCGGTTTAAAACAACCCGCCAACGCGACGGCGCGCACGGAAGCGCAGGCGCTTTCGCTGGCGCAGCAGGTCGGATTCCCGCTCGTCGTTCGGCCGTCGTACGTGCTCGGCGGGCGCGCCATGGAAATCGTATTTAACGAAGACGATCTGCAGACCTACATGACGGATGCCGTTCGTGTGTCCAACGAGAGTCCCGTGCTGCTCGATCGATTCCTCGATGACGCGATCGAGGTCGACGTTGACGCGGTCTGCGACGGTCAACGCGTACTGATCGGCGGCATCATGGAGCACGTTGAGCAGGCGGGTGTTCACTCGGGTGACTCGGGTTGCT
>JBEAXT010000026.1:0-3444 GCA_041159695.1 Pseudomonadota bacterium | reverse complement strand
CCGATGTACGGGTCGTGGGAGCGATCGATCACGGGAGGCGCGTGTCATCCCGAAATGACCACCGCGGATTGCGCGGCGGCGACGACCCGCAAGCGATACGAGGCGTTAAAACCCTCACCCTCAGCGGGGGCAGCGTCGTCCCGGTAGGGCGATATCCACCCAGACGAGTCGGTGATCGGAGCTGAGTTCGGCGTCGTCGTTGACGATCGCAAATTCCGGGTCTTCCGCGGTCGGCCAGAAAACGCCCGAAGCGCAGACTTCGAGATCTTTCGAAGGTAGGACGTAATCGACGCGGAGATTACCGACGGAACGTTCGCCGTCAGAGAAATCTCCCGTATCGAGCGCGGGGCTTCCCTGATGTCGCAGGTTTGCGCCTCCCTGCCGACGGGCCGCGTCTATGCCGCCTCGGCTGCGAGGGGCTAGCGCGCCGATCGCCGCTTCTCGATGAACGCGCGGGTGTTCGAGTAACTGCCCGATCGCCCCTTTCACGCTGCCGCCATCCGTTGGATCGGCATTGAGATCACCGGCGATCACGAATGAGGCGCGCTCATCGAGCCCGCCTCGACGACCGCTGTCATCGACGAGATAGCCTGCGCGTCGCGGATCGAGATAGTCGGCCCACAGCCGAATCTCGTCGTGATTGCGTCGGCCGTTGCGATCTTCCGGCCCGTCGAATCCGGGCGGCGTAGGGTGGCTCACCAAAAAATGCAGCGCCCGAGAGCCGCCCTCACGGGTAGGCATTCGAATCACTACATCCCAGTGGCTCTTCGAAGAGAGCGGTAACTTGGCGAGCGCCTCGTCGGCGTACCAGCCCGGCGGGATCATCGCTCCGGGCATGTCACGCCAAAGAAACGAGCGGAACGTCCGGGTCGCCTCGAGATCGATGGGGAATCTCGACAGTACCAGCATGCCGTACTGTCCCGGGAATATCCCGAACCCGAGCGCATCGCCACCCCCGCTCACCTTGCCGTCACGATCGAGATCGAGCCCGCTCGGCACGCCGGTATTCGACGGGGCGATGAAATAGTGGGGATAGCGCAGTGACGCGCCACCACTTTGAGAGACCTCGAGGTAGTTTTTCTGAAAAAGGGCTGGAGAGTTGGGGTCGTAGTCAAATTCATTGATGAGTAGAACATCCGGGCGGATCTTCTGCAGCACGGCAGCGATATTCCGGGGTTGCTGAGACTCGCTGTTCGCGAGCTCACGCGCCAGATCACCCTCGTTGCGCCGGAAGAAACTGACGTTCCAGGAAGCGATACGCAGAGTGCCTTCGGCGACCGGGGATGGCGTCGGAGCCGCTTCCGCAAACGAGCAGGCGAGCAGGGCAGCCAGCCCCAAAGAAAAGGGGCGCCTTGCGGCGCCCCTCTTTTGTCGTGTCTCGAGAGACATCAACTCATCAGAACTCGTACTTCAGACCCACCTGGATCTGCCAGCGCGAGCGCTCGGTGTTGCGAACGACACCGCCGGCTGGACCGGACGCCGTCTCCGGGTTGAGCAGCGTCGAGTTGACCGAAGCGATGCGGTAACGCGCGCAGGTCAGCACGCCCGCGTTATCCGATACGCCGTTGGTCCCTGCGCAGCTGACGTCGAAGAGGCGCACATCTTCGCCGTACTCTTCGATGACACCCCACTTCTTATTGATGAGGTTGAGCACGTTGCCGATGTCGAGCGTCACGCGAGCCTTATGGCCTTCGGCGAAGCCCGGCAGTTCTTGGCTGAACTGCATATCCCAAAGGTTGATCGCCTTGCTGGTGTAGGACCCACGCGGAACGATACCGCCCGTCGGGATATCGAACTTCTCGACGACAGCGCGAAGGTTGTTGAGCGTCGCGATGCTGTCGAAGGCGACGAGCGGTGCCGTGGTGATCGTCACCACCGACGTCGTGCCGACCGTCGATACCGTCGCTTCGCCAGAGAGGTCCGGCAAATAGGCGAGTTGCGCGCCACGGTTGACGCCGAAGGTCGCGTTACGGCTCGAGCCACCACTCATGGTGAAGGTGACCGGACGGCCCGAACGCCAATCGGCGAACAGCGAGACGCGGGTCTCGAGATCGCCGAAGAGGTTCTTGCGCCAACCGAACTCGCCCTTCACGGCATCCGAGATCTCTTCCTGACCGCGACCCTTCGTCGCGGTGTTCGGGTCGAGCGCCGCGTACTGACCGCTGTACAGCGAGCTCGCCGTCGAAGAGAAGCGGGCCGAAGCCGAGAACTCGTTCGAGTTCTGCTGCGAGTAGGAGAGGGCGAAGTTGAAGCCATTGTCGAAGTACTTCGACACGCCCACCGCCGCCGTCCAGATCGATCCTGTGTCACCCGGGTTGTAGGCCTGGATGTCTCGGCTGGAGCCGGGGTTCACCGAGCTCACCGTCGTGCCGGCGATCGCGGTGCGCTGCGCGGTAGACAGCGCGTCGTAGCGAATACGACCATCAGGCGTGCGTGCCTGCTGACCGTTGACGATCAGGTTGCGAGCGCGGATATCACGGAAGGCGAGACCCTCTTTGGTGTTCACGTACACACCGCTTGCCGACACGTTGTAGCCGTCGCCGATTTCCCAGTTGACGGCGAGGTTGACGCGCCAGTCGGAGGGCATCTTGAAGCCCGGTTCGATGGAGTTCGTTTCGGAGGTCGCCGGGACGGTCGAGCCGCCAAGCGCCGCCTGGACGGAGGCCGGGATCGTCGTACCGAAGGCCGAGTTCACGCCAACGTTGAGCGCTGCGGCACAAGCCGGGCTCGTGGCGCAGTTGACGGCGCCGGTCGTCTCGATGAAGCCCGTCGCGGTGCGCTCGAACTGCAGCGTGTTGTCGAGGATGCCGGTGTTGCTGAACGAGTTCGAGAGGAACACGTCCGGCAGACCGCCCGAGAACAGGCCCAAGCCGCCGCTCACTTTGATGGTGTCGGTCGCGCGCCAATCAAACGAAAGACGCGGCATGAACACGCTGAGATCGTCGTAGGTCTGTTGGTTGTTGAAACCAAAACGGCTGACGAAGTTCGGGTTCAAGGCCGGCTTGTCGTCGACCTTGTACATGTCGTACCGAGCACCGTAGGTGATCGTCAGGTTGTCCGAGAGCTCCCAGGTGTCCTGCAAGAAGAGCGACGTCGTGTCGTACGAGAAGTTTGCCGCTGCGTCGTTCGGGTTACCCGAAAGGGCATTACGGTAAATCAGCTGGTTCGCACGGCCGGCCGCAAAATCTTCGATCGAGTCGAAGTAGTACGTGCCGTCGCTGTTCGGGACGAACAGGTTGAAGATGTCCTGCGACTGGAACTGCACGCCCGCCTTCACGAGGTGATCACCCGAAGTGAGTTCGGCTGAGAACTGCGCCTGCGTATTCTGCGTCTGCAGGAAGTTCGCGTGACGGAACTGGTCCGGCCCGAAGCGAACCACAGAAACGTTCGTCGAGCCGTTGCGGCAGCTGAGCAGCGGGCTGCTCTGACCGGCCGCATCGAGGT
>JBEAXT010000116.1:0-14508 GCA_041159695.1 Pseudomonadota bacterium | reverse complement strand
CGCGAGCCTGGGCCGCATCACGTTTTTCTTGCTCTTGCGCCTTGAGTCGTGCTTTCAGCAGCGACATTGCCCGACTGCGGTTTTTATGTTGCGAGCGCTCGTCCTGGCACTCGACCACCATACCCGTCGGCAGGTGAGTGATGCGGATCGCGGAGTCGGTCTTGTTGACATGCTGACCGCCGGCGCCCGAGGCTCGAAACGTGTCGATACGAAGATCGGCGGGATTGATTTCGATATCTTCGACTTCGTCGAGCTCGGGCAGGATGGCCACCGTGACTGCCGAGGTGTGGATGCGCCCCTGCGCTTCGGTCGCGGGAACACGTTGGACGCGATGTGTGCCCGACTCAAACTTGAGCTTCGAGAACACACTCGCGCCGATCACGCGACAGATGACTTCGCGATAACCGCCGTGCTCGCCAGGACTTTCGCTCAACGTTTCGATCTGCCATCCCTGCCGCTCGGCGTATCGGCTGTACATCCGCAACAGGTCGCCCGCAAAGATGGCCGCCTCGTCGCCGCCCGTACCCGCTCGAATTTCGAGGTACACGTTCTGGCCATCGCGTGGGTCGACCGGCACGAGCATGCGTCGCAGCGCGAGTTCTTCCTCGGAGACGACGGTCTCGAGGCGTTTCACTTCGTCCTCGCCGAGGGCGCGCATGGCCGGGTCCGCGTCTCCGGCGAGCGAGCGCGCATTCTCAAGCTCACCTTCGAGGTTGCGAAACGCCACGTAACGCTCGGTGAGGGGGGTCAGTCGGGCGTACTCCACCGAGAGGTCCCGGAACTGACTCGAGCCGCCGTCGATCTGCGGATCAGCCAGCAGACGACCCACCTCTTCGTAGCGGTCGGTTTGGCGATCGAGTCTTTGGCGGATGGATTCTTTCATGGGGAGCGGCTGGCGCGATTCTCGGGGTGCGGACGAGTGCTGACAAGCGGCCGCGTTCCGATATAGTCGAGCCACGATGTTTCGGCTCCCGAATTTGACCTTCCTGCTGATCTTTTGGCTGGCGCCGCCGCCGATGGCGTTAGCGCAGCAGGCGCCCGACGTCGCCGCCGCCGATGAGGCGCTCATGAAGGGCGACTGCCGTGGGGCCGTCGAGGGGTATCTGTCTGCGGGCTTGATCGACCGCAACCCCCGGGTCATCGAGCGCGCCGTACAGATCTCGCGCGCCTGTCGGAATTTGCCGGCCGCATCGAGGGCTGCTGAGCGACTGCTCGAACTCGACGGCGAGAACGTCGAGGCGCTGCGTCTAGTCGGGATTGTGGCGCTCGAGACGTGGCGACTCGATCTTGCCCGCACGGTGTACTCGGCGTTGCTGACTAAGCCCGACGTCGAACCCGATCGCGCGCTTGCCGATCTGTTGCCCGAGCTCGCCGAGGGTGAGACGGTTCACGCGGCGTGGCTCGTACTGCGCGATGTGGTCAATCGCGAAACGATCTCCGGCCAGTCTCTCGCAAGCCTTGCGCGCATCGCCTGCAATGCCGACGACTTGAAGGCCTGTTTGTCTCTCGTGCAGGCAGCGCGCGCCAAGGGCGGTGGTAGCGACACCCGAACCATTCGGATGAATTCTGCGGCGCTCTCGGCGATGGGCGACGAGGAGGCGGCGCTCGCCGAAGCGAATCTCCTCGTGCAGGGCGATCCTGAAAGCCACCGCTTTGCGCGAGTCGAGACGCTGACAGCGCTCGATCGACTCGAGGAGGCGCGCGAAGAATTGCTCGCGATCGAGCGGGAGTCGACGCCCGGAAACGAACGAGTCGCGTCGGAGGCGGACCGCCGTCTTGCGCTGCTCGCGCTGGCGATGGGCGATGAAGCGGAGTCTGAAAAACGATTTGGCGCGCGTCTCGCGGCCGATCGCAGTTCGGGAGAATCGCTCTACTATCTCGCGATCATCGCCGAACGTCGCGGTCTCCCGGATCTCGCCTTGCAGGGCTATCGACAGCTCATCTCCGCCGGAGCAGGTTTGCCGCCTCGTGTGCGCGCCGCGCAGTTGTTGCTTGCGCGGGGCGAACGCGACGAAGCCATGACTCTTTTCGATCAGGCGCTTCGGGGTGGGCGAGTGGATGCTATCGAAGTCGAGATCGTGCGCTCGCGTGTTCTTTTCGAGGCCGGCATGTCTGATGAGGCTTTCGAGGCGCTCGATCGAGCGCTCTCGCGATTCCCGGATCACCCTCAGCTTTTGTACCAGCGCGCCGTCTTGCTCGACTCGGACGATCGCACGACGGAGGCCGTCAAAGTATTCGAGTCGCTCCTCAAGATGCGGCCACGCGATGGCAACATCCAGAATGCCTTGGGTTATACCCTCGCCGATCGCAAGCGGCAGCTCGCTCGTGCGGAATCTCTGATTCGAGAGGCCGTTGCTCAGCGGCCCGACAGTGCGGCATTCATCGATAGTCTCGGTTGGGTTCGTTTTCGTCGCGGCGACAAAAAAGGCGCATTGCCGTTTCTCGAGCGTGCATGGCGACTCTCGCGCGAAGCCGAGATCGGCGCTCACCTCGGTGAGGTGCTTTGGGCGATGGGCGAGAAGAGCAAGGCGCGGGAGATCTGGGCTCGGGCCATGGTGGTTGCTCCGGAGTCCAAGCCTTTGCGTGCCACGATCGAGCGTTTGGCCGACGAGGTCCGCAAAACCGGCACCCGCTGAAGGGGTCGGTGATTCTTCGCATGAGTTCGAACCGACTGCTTCGCTGGCCACTCGGCGTCCTGTTGCTGATCTCGACGTCGCTGGCTGGTTGTGTGAGTCTGCTCAGCGTCCACACCTTGCCCACGATGTTGCCGGCGACCTGGGACGCGCGTCGCGAGACGCTGCAATCCTGGGGACGCTTCGACTCGCACGGGCGTGTCGCGATCGCTCGCGAGAGTGAGGGGTTCTCCGCCGCATGGCGCTGGTCACAACGCGCGCAGCGCTCGACGCTCGAACTCGACGGACCTCTCGGAGTCGGTGGTCTGCGGATCGAATTCGAAGCCGAGGAGGCGAGCAACGTGAGCTCGCGGCGCGCGCTCGAAGAGCAACTTGGTGTTTCCTTGCCGGTGGAATCTTTGCGCTATTGGATGTTGGGCGTTCCCGATCCTCGGGTGTCGGTCGAGGAACAGATCGCAGCCGATGCGCCCCGACTCGAAAGTCTTCGGCAACACGGTTGGACGGTCGCGTTCAAAAATTACGCGCCGGTCTCCGGTGCGAATTATGAGCTCCCGCGGCGGATCGAGGCGACTCGCGAGTCGCTGCGGGTGCGTTTGATCATCGAAGGCTGGACGGGAGGCGTACGTTGAGCGGTAAAGGATGGTCGACTGCCGGGCATGCAGCATGGTGGCCTGCGCCAGCCAAGCTCAATCTTTGTCTGCACGTCACCGGTCGACGCGCCGACGGCTATCACGAGCTGCAGACGATTTTTCAGATCATCGACCTGTGCGACGAACTCTCGTTCGAGCGTGCGCCTTCGGGCGTCATCGAGCGTCGGGATGATGGTCTTGCGCATTCGGGTGCGCTTGCGGCCATTCCCTCCGACAAGGACCTCTGCGTCCGCGCGGCGCGGGCGCTGCTCGCAGCGGCCGAGGCCAAAGGGGTCGCCGCAGGCTCCGGAGACGAGGTGACCGGCGTCGTCATTCGGGTGCGCAAGCGGATTCCCATGGGGGGAGGTCTTGGAGGCGGGAGTTCCGACGCGGCGACGACGCTGCTCGCCCTCAATCGCCTTTGGGGCCTCGAATTCGGCGAGGAGACGCTCGCCGAGATCGGTCTGCCGCTCGGCGCGGACGTGCCGGTGTTCGTCCGGGGACGCTGTGCGCTCGGGGAGGGCGTGGGCGAGCGGCTGACGCCGCTGGAGCTGCCCGAGCGGTGGTTTCTGGTCCTCCACCCGGGGGTTTCCGTGCCGACGGCGTCCGTGTTCCAGGCGCCTGAATTGACACGAAATTCTCCCGTCCTCACAATACCGGCCCTTTTGGCGTCGGGGGGTCGAAACGACTGCGAACCGGTGGTGCGGCAACGCTTCCCCGAGGTTGCAGAGGCGATCGACTGGTTGGCGAGGTTCGCTCCGGCGCGGTTGACGGGAACTGGGTCCTGCATCTTTGCGAGTTTCGACTCCGCGGCTTCGGCTGAACGGGTCGCAGCGCGTGTGCCGGACGCCTGGCGAGTCTGGGTGGTGCGCGGCGTGTCGCGCTCGCCCGTGTTCTCCCGTCTACAGGATCGTGCCCCGCCGGGATGATTTTTTAGGCACCGCGTCTGCTGGGGTGTCGCCAAGTGGTAAGGCAGCGGGTTTTGATCCCGCCATTCGGAGGTTCGAATCCTTCCACCCCAGCCACTCGGTGATCGCGCCGTGTGACGCGTCTTAGATTCAGAGGCACGCTTGGACAGCCAGACCCTCGCTCTCTTTACCGGCAACGCGAATCCCGCGTTGGCTCAGGAGATCGCGCGACACCTGATGGTGCCGCTCGGGCGGTCCGTGGTCGGTCGCTTCAGCGATGGCGAAGTCAATGTCGAACTCATGGAAAACGTTCGCGGTCGGGACGTTTTTTTGGTTCAGCCCACCTGTCCGCCGGTCAACGATCACCTCATGGAGCTGCTCGTGATGGCCGATGCGTGTCGTCGAGCATCGGCGAAGAGCATCACCGCGGTGGTGCCGTACATGGGTTACTCGCGTCAGGATCGTCGACCGCGAGCCACGCGCTCGGCGATTTCGGCGAAGCTCGTTGCCAACATGATGGCCGAGTCGGGCATCAATCGCGTCCTCACCGTCGATCTGCATGCCGAGCAGATTCAGGGTTTCTTCGATATCCCGGTGGATAACGTCTACGCCTCTCCCGTATTGCTCGGCGATGCATGGCGGCAGGGCTATCCCAACATGATCGTGGTATCGCCCGATGTCGGCGGCGTCGTCCGTGCACGCGCTCTCGCCAAGCGGCTCGACGATGTAGAGCTCGCGATCATCGACAAGCGTCGGCCTCGACCCAATGAGTCGAAGGTCATGAACATCATCGGCGAGGTCAAGGGCAAGACCTGCGTGCTCATCGATGACATGGTCGATACCGCGGGTACGCTGTGTCTGGCCGCGCAGGCGCTCAAGGACGAAGGTGCCATGCGCGTCGTTGCGTATATCACCCATCCCATACTCTCCGGCAGTGCCGTCGAGAAAATCAGTAAATCAGCGCTCGATGAGCTGGTGGTGACCGACACCATCCCGCTCTCCGAGTCGGCAAGAACGTGCGGTCGGATCCGTCAGCTTTCGGTGGCGGGTCTGCTCGGCGAGACGATACGTCGAATTCTGGACGAAGAGTCCGTGAGTTCGCTGTACGTCGATTGAGTCCGTTCTGGTCGCGGAACGGAAAAACGTCAACTTAGGAGTCAGTCAATGAAAATCTCGTTCGAACTCGCTGCGGAACTCCGCAACGACGAGGGCAAGGGTGCGAGCCGCCGCCTGCGTCGTAGTGGAAAAGTCCCGGCCATTCTCTATGGTGGCAAGCGCGATCCGCGCATGCTGTCGCTCAATCACGAAAAGCTGATGACGCTCGTCGAGGACGAAAAGTTCTACTCGACCATCATTGGTCTCAAGGTGGGCGATGAGACCCAGGCGGCCATCGTCAAAGATTTGCAGATGCATCCGGCAGAGTCGCGCGTACTGCACCTCGATCTTCAGCGTGTGGTCGACAACGAAAAAATCCGCATCCGTCTGCCGATTCACTTCAAGGGCGAGGCGGCTTCCCCGGGTGTGAAGACTCAGGGCGGTATCGTGTCGCATCGTATCGCCGACATCGAAGTCACCTGTCTTCCCAAGGATCTGCCGGAAGAGATCACACTCGACCTGTCGCAGATGAAGCTCAACGAGTCCAAGTACATCTCGGACATCGCTTTGCCGGCAGGGGTCGTCGCGACGGCCGTTCTGCAGGGTAAGGATCAGGTTGTGGTCTCGATCCACAGCCCGCGTGCCGAAGAGCCGGAGGCGGCTCCGGTCGAGGCGGCTGCGGCGGCGGCCACTGCGGCGCCGGCAGCGGCGGCAGGCGAAGCCAAGAAGGAAGAGCCGAAGAAGGAAGCCGCGAAGAAGTAATTTCGCGGCACTTTCAACGGTCTTCTTGGAGAAGACGCGAATGGAGGCCGCCCTACAGGCGGCCTCCGTTTTTTCGGAGGTCGAGTGGCAGGCACATCGCTCAAGCTCATCGTGGGTCTTGGCAATCCGGGCGAGAAATACGCGCGGACCCGGCACAACGCGGGCTTTTGGTTCGCCGATGAGATTGCGAGACGATACGGAGGCGTGTTTCGCGCCGAGTCGCGCCATCAAGGTGAGTTGGCGCGCGTGCGGATCACGCTGGAAGGTGGCGCGCAGAGCGAAGTTTGGCTGCTGAAGCCGATGACCTTCATGAACAAGAGTGGTGGATCGATCGCCTCGCTCGCGAACTTCTACAGAGTGTCACCGGAAGAAGTGCTCGTCGCGCACGATGAGCTCGACCTGCCATTCGGCGTTGCTCGCCTCAAGCTCGGCGGGGGTCACGGCGGTCACAACGGACTGCGTGACACCATCGCGACGTTCGGCGCCGAGTTTTGGCGCATGCGACTCGGGATCGGTCATCCCGGTCACAAAGATTTAGTACACGACTACGTCCTGCAACGTGCGCCGTCCGATCAGGAGCGCGCGATCGACAATGCGGTCAACAATGCGGTGGATGTGCTGCCGGTGCTTCTGTCGCAGGGTGCCGAAAAAGCCATGAACCGTCTTCACACACAGGATTGAATGCATGGGAATCAAGTGCGGTATCGTCGGTCTGCCCAACGTCGGCAAGTCGACCCTGTTTAACGCGCTGACGCGCTCGGCCATCGCGGCGGAGAACTATCCGTTTTGCACCATCGACCCGAACGTCGGCATCGTCCCGGTGCCAGATCCGCGTCTCGAGGCGCTCGCGGCGATCGTCAATCCGGAGCGAATTCTGCCGACGACCGTAGAGTTCGTTGATATTGCAGGCATCGTCAAAGGCGCCTCCACAGGCGAGGGGCTTGGTAACAAGTTTCTGGCAAATATCCGCGAGGTCGATGCGATCGCGCATGTCGTACGCTGTTTCGTCAACGACGACATCGTGCACGTCTCGGGTCGCATCGATCCGCTCGCCGACATCGAGACCATCAACACCGAACTCGCGTTAGCGGATCTCGAAACCGCAGAGAAAGCTCTGCAGCGCGCCGAGAAGGCCGCCAAGGCCATGGACAAAGATGCGATCAAGGCGAAAGAGGTCATTCGCCGCGTGCGCGACGCGCTCAACGCGGGGCAGCCTGCGCGTGCGGTGGCGCTCGATGAGACCGAGCGACCGATCGTCAAAGAAATGCAGCTGCTCACCTTCAAGCCGATGTTGTATGTGGCGAACGTCCAGGAAAGCGGGTTCGACAATAACCCGATGCTCGATACGGTGCGTCGGCACGCGGCCTCGGAGGGTTCCGAGGTGGTTGCGGTCTGCGCCGCTATCGAAGCGGAGATTGCGCAGCTCGAAGACGCCGACCGTGCCGAGTTTTTGAAGGATCTCGGGCTCGAAGAGCCAGGTCTCAATCGCGTGATCCGTGCCGGCTACGCGCTGCTCGGTCTGCAGACGTATTTCACCGCCGGCCCGAAGGAGGTGCGCGCCTGGACCGTCAAGAAAGGCGCGACGGCGCCGCAGGCGGCGGGCGTCATCCATACCGATTTCGAGCGTGGATTCATTCGCGCCGAAGTTATCGCGTTCGACGACTACGTGGCGCTGAAGGGTGAGCAGGGCGCCAAGGAAGCCGGCAAGCTGCGCCTCGAGGGTAAGGAATACTTGGTCAAGGAAGGCGATGTGATGCACTTCCGGTTCAACGTCTGACGCCACCTCGCCATGGAAGCCTTCCTCGTCTCCACCGGTATCGTGGCGCTCGCCGAAATCGGCGATAAAACTCAGCTGCTTGCGCTCGTGCTCGCGGCGAAGTACCGCAAGCCCGTGCCGATCATCCTCGGCATTCTCGTTGCGACGCTGGTGAACCATGCGGTTGCGGGCTATGTCGGTGCGTGGGTCGCAGCGGCGCTCGGCGCCGATCTCATGCGGTGGATTCTCGGTCTTTCGTTCATCGCCATGGCGGGCTGGATGCTCGTTCCGGACAAATTGGGCGACGAGGAGAGCGCCAAGCCGGCGCGCTATGGCGTGTTTCTGACCACCTTCATCGCCTTTTTCATCGTAGAAATCGGCGATAAGACCCAGATCGCCACCGTGGCGCTCGCGGCGAAATACGCTTCGCTCCTCGCGGTCGTCGGCGGAACGACACTCGGCATGATGCTGGCGAACGTTCCGGCCGTTCTGCTCGGTGATGTCGCAGCAAAGAAATTACCGATGCGACTCGTGCACGGCATCGCTGCGACGATTTTCCTGGTGCTGGGTGTGCTCGTGTTGCTCGGCGTCGGCGGAGATCTCGGCGGTTAGATCGAGCGCTCAGATGAGCCCGAGTGGCAGCTCGGTGGTGTTTTTCGTCTCTTCGATCACCATCCGTGACTCGATCGACTGCACGCCCGGAATCTGCGCGAGTTTGCCCTGCAAGAAATTGTTGAAGTCCTCGATGGTGCGGGTGGCGACCAGCAAGATGAAATCGATGTCGCCCATCAGTACGTAGCACTGCAGCACTTCCGGAAAGCTCACCACCTTGTTCTTGAACTTTGGGAGCGACTGCCAGCCGTGACTGGCGAGTTTCACATTCACGAACACCAGGACATCGAGTCCGACTTTCTCGCGCGAGAGCAGGGCGACGCGACGCTTGATGACGCCGGCTTGCTCGAGCAGGTTGATTCGGCGCCAGCAAGGAGACTGCGACAGGCCCACTTCTTGGGCGATGTCGGCGGTTGAGCGCGTGGCATCACGCTGAACCTCATTCAGGATGGCGACGTCGTATTTATCGAGCTTCATGGATATCGTCCCCCTGATTTATATGGATATTGGATAATCTATTCTCAAAAGCGCCGGTCGGCAAATCAATAAAGTTACTACCACCGGCTCGGGCTGTTTTACTCTCGGCGTTCATGACATCCCGCCTACACGTCCCAGCGGTTCCCGCCAGGCCCGGCGAACAGCCGGATTTCAGTTACGTGAAATTGACCGCTGCGGGCGATGCGCCGCGGCCGCCGATCGAGGTGCCGGTGCTGGGTACTGCACCGCTCGCCGAAGATTTGGTACGCGTGCTCGACGAGTCCCATCGGGCTGTCGGTCCGTGGGCGCCTCGGCTCGATGCCGAGACGCTTCGACGGGGTCTACGCACCATGATGCTGACGCGCACGTTCGACGATCGCATGCAACGCGCTCAGCGTCAGGGACGAATCACCTTCTACATGCGCTCGCTAGGCGAGGAGGCGGTTTCCGCGGCCGCTGCGCTCGCGCTTCGCGAGGGCGACATGCTTTTTCCGTCCTACCGTAATCAAGGCTTATTCCTCTCGCGCGGACTCACGCTCGTCGAGTTGATGTCCCAGTTGCTCTCGAATTCGCGAGACATGTGTAAAGGTCGCCAGCTCCCGGTGATGTATCACTCAGCAGAGCGGCGCATTTTTTCGATCTCGGGAAATCTCGCGACGCAGTTTCCTCAGGCCGTCGGCTGGGCGATGGCTGCGGCCATCAAGGGAGAGACCCATGTCGCCGCCGCATGGCTCGGCGAGGGCAGCACGGCAGAGGCAGATTTCCATCACGCCCTGACCTTTGCCAAGGTGTACAAAGCGCCCGCGATCCTCAATGTGGTCAACAACCAGTGGGCCATCTCCACTTTTCAGGGCTACGCGGGTGGCGAGCAACGCTCGTTCGCCGCGCGCGGTCCCGGCATGGGGATCGCGGGTCTACGCGTCGACGGTAACGACTTCCTCGCCGTCTATGCGGCGACGGCCTGGGCGGCCGAACGTGCGCGCGCCGGTCACGGCGCCACCTTGATCGAGCACGTGACGTATCGTGCCGGCGCACATTCCACCAGCGACGATCCCGCACGTTACCGCCCCAAAGACGAATTCGACGCCTGGCCGCTCGGTGATCCGGTCGAACGCTTGAAGGCGCATCTCGTATCGCTCGGCGAATGGGACGACGCGCGTCATCAGGCGCTCGTCACGGAACTCGAGGAGACCGTCACGGCGGCTTGGCACGAGGCGGTGTCGTACGGAACGCTCAACGAAGGGCCACGTCTCGATCCGTCGCTGCTCTTCGAGGACGTCTTCAAAGAATTACCACCACACCTGCAAGCCCAGCGGGACGAACTCATGGCGGAGCTCGCGGAGCGGGGGGAGTAAGGCCATGCCCACGATGACCATGGTTCAGGCGCTCAACTCGGCGATGGATGTCATGCTCACGCGCGACCCGAACGTCGTCGTGCTCGGCGAGGACGTCGGGTACTTCGGCGGCGTATTCCGTGTCACCGAGAGTTTGCAGAAAAAGCACGGCGCCCATCGGGTGCTCGACACGCCGATTGCCGAAGGCGGCATTGTCGGCGCCGCAGTCGGTATGTGCGCCAACGGGTTGCGACCCGTCGCCGAGATCCAGTTCGCCGACTACATCTACCCAGCCTACGACCAGATCGTGAGCGAAGTGGCTCGCCTGCGATACCGTAGCGCAGCGGCATTCACCGCGCCGCTCACGATCCGAACGCCGTGCGGTGGCGGTATCCGTGGTGGTCAAACGCATTCGCAGAGCCCCGAGGCCGTCTTCGCGCATGTGAGTGGCATCAAAACCGTGATGCCGTCGAACCCGTACGATGCGAAAGGTATGTTGATCGCGGCCATCGAAGATGATGATCCGGTCATATTCTTTGAGCCGAAGCGGGTCTACAACGGTCCGTTCGACGGCGAACCCGACAAACCGGCGCAGTCCTGGGCGGGACACCCCCTCGCCGAAGTGCCCGAGGGCTACTACACCGTGCCGCTCGGGCAGGCTGCCGTCACGCGTTCGGGCAATGCGCTCACGATCGTCACCTACGGCACGATGGTGCATGTGAGCCTCGCAGCCGCCGAGGCGCTCGGGATCGACGCCGAGGTCATCGACATTCGCAGCATGGTGCCGCTCGACATCGAGACCATCGCAGCCTCTGTGACCAAAACGGGCCGCTGCCTCATCGTTCACGAGGCTACGCGTTTTGCCGGCTTCGGCGCGGAACTCTCGGCCTCCATTCAGGAGCATTGCTTCTGGAATCTCGAGGCGCCGATCATGCGCGTGGCGGGTTGGGACACGCCGTATCCGCATGCTTTCGAGTGGGAGTACTTCCCCGGCAAACGCCGCGTGATGAATGCGCTGCGTCGACTCGCGGGAGAGTCGGTATGACGCGACACGTGATGCGATTGCCCGATCTCGGTGAGGGCACGGTATCGGCCGAGGTCATCGCCTGGAAGGTGAAACCGGGTGATCGGGTGCGCGAGGACGCACCGCTCGTCGAAATGTCGACCGATAAGGCCGTGGTCGAAGTGCCGTCGCCGGTCAGCGGTCAGGTGGTTTCGATCACAGGCAATCCTGGCGATGTGATTGCCGTCGGCGCCGAGCTCGCGGTATTCGAAATCGAGGTGAAGGCCGATGCTAAGGCGGCCGTCAGTGCGCCGACGGTGACTGCGTCGCCGCAAGTCGGGTCGATCGCTGCAGTGCCTCCGGGTAAGGCCGCCTCGACGTCGGCCGCTGCGAGTGCGGCGAAAGCGCCGCCTTCGCGCCCCGTCGCCTCGTCGGGCCGCGTCATGGCCTCGCCAGCGACCCGCCGCCGCGCGTTCGAGGCCGGTATCGATTTGTCGACCGTGTCGGGTTCGGGTCCGCAAGGTCGCATCCTCGCGCTCGATGTCGAGCGTGCGCGCAGTGGTGGTCCGGGTATCACCGAAATTCCCGTCATCGGCGTCCGGCGGCTCATTGCGCAGCGCATGGCCGAGGCGAAACGGGTCGCGCCGCATTTTGCGTACGTCGAGGAGATCGACGTCACCGAGCTCGAGGCCCTGCGTACGTCGCTCAACGCGAGTCGCGCTCCGGGAGCTGCCTCAATCACCTATCTGCCATTCATCGTCCGGGCGCTTGCGAAAGTCCTCAAAGATTTCCCGCAATGCAATGCGCTGTACGATGAGAAGCGTAACGTCCTCGTACGTCATACCGCTGTGCACGCCGGGATCGCGACGCAGACGCCCGACGGCCTCAAGGTTCCGGTGGTCCGTGATGTGATGGCCCACGGCCTCGAGGGGCTCGCTGCCGAAATTCGTCGGGTCAGCGAAGCCGCGAAATCGGGCCGTGCCCGTCGCGACGAGCTGTCGGGCTCGACCATCACCGTCACGAGCCTCGGCAAGTTGGGCGGCATCGTTTCGACGCCGATCCTCAATCTGCCGGAGGTGGCGATCATCGGGATCAACAAGGCGGTCGAGCGGGTCGTCGTGGTGGACGGAAAAATGGTGATCCGACGAATGATGAACGTCTCGTCGTCGTTCGATCACCGCTTCGTCGACGGTTTCGATGCCGCAGCCATGATTCAGGCGCTCAAGACCCAGCTCGAAGCACCGTCGCAAATCTTTGGCTAACGCGCTGTCTCGCGTATCAGTCGGCTTTGAAGTCCACGAGTGCGACGGCCTCGGCGACCTGCGCGCCCTCGGTGACGTGGAGGCGCTCGATGGTTCCATCGGTCGGCGCCGTGAGCACGTGCTCCATCTTCATGGCTTCGATCGCGAGTAGTGCCGCCCCTCGCTTGACGCGATCGCCCGCCTTGACGTGCACGGCGACGACTTTTCCTGGCATGGGCGAGCGTAATCCGCCATTCGGGATCTCGCGCGTCGTGTCCGCGACTCGGGGGTCGACGATCCGTATCGACGCTTGATCGCCCTCGATCAGGACGTGAGCGAGTCCCTCGTGCAACATCGCATGCGCATAGTGTGATACGCCATCGATCCACATCGCGAGGCGATGATCCGCGCCGCGGCACGCGCGCAGCTCATGGCTGACTGCCGAGTCGAAGGTGATTCGCCAACCCTTCGCGTGGTATTCGACGAGTACCTCACGTCGCTCTTCGCGGAACTCGAGGGTGATCCGTCGCTTCGCGGTACCGACGAGTCGAAAACCATCGATCGCCGTCCACGGTGATTTCGTTTTCGGGAATTCCTCGACCAGCAGCGAGGCAAGTGCCGCGCACCACACTTTTTCAGACGGACGATCGGGGCCGTCGAGTAAAAGTGCTTGCTCGCGCTCGATGAGATGGGTGTCGAGATCGGCTTCGCGCACGGATCGCGTTGCGACGAGACGCGACAAAAATTGGAGGTTGTTGCGCGGTCCTGCGACGAAGGTGTCGCGTAAGGCCCCTGCGATTTTGGACAGCGCGATATCCCGGGTGGCGCCGTGCGCGATGAGCTTCGCAATCATGGCGTCATAGTGCGGCGAGATCTCATCGCCCGATTCGACACCGGTATCGATACGCAGACCCTCGCCGGACGGCGATTGCCATTGCAGCAACCGTCCCGGCGAGGGGAGGAAGCCGCGTGCGGGATCTTCCGCATAGAGACGCAACTCGATCGCATGACCCGATAGCGCAATCTCGTGCTGTTTGAAAGGTAAGGGCTCTCCAGCGGCCACCCGCAGCTGCCACTCGACGAGGTCGACGCCCGTGATCATTTCGGTCACCGGATGTTCGACCTGCAGCCGCGTGTTCATTTCCATGAAATAGAACGTGCCGTCCGGCTCGACGATGAATTCGACGGTGCCTGCACCCACGTAGCCGACACGTCGCGCCGCATTGATCGCCGCGAGCCCCATGGCCGCACGACGCTCCGTTGTCATCCCGGGCGCGGGCGCTTCCTCGAGGACTTTTTGGTGTCGACGCTGAATGGAGCAATCGCGCTCGCCGAGATGGACGATATGGCCGTGGCGATCGGCGAAGACTTGAATCTCGATATGACGGGGTCGGGTGATGTACCGCTCGATCAATACTTTGGAATCACCGAAGCTCGCGTTCGCTTCGCGTTGGCAGGAGGCGAGCGCCGAGACGAAATCTTCGGGTCGGTCGACGCGACGAATGCCTTTGCCGCCACCTCCCGCGCTCGCCTTGATGAGTATCGGGTAACCGATGCGATCGGCCTCTGCGAGCAAGGTATCGGCGTCCTGCTGCTCGCCGTGATAACCGGGTGTGAGCGGTACGCCGGCATCTTCGAGCAGACGCTTGGCCTCCGATTTCGAGCCCATCGCTCGAATGGCCGAGGCCGGCGGGCCTATGAAAAGAATTCCAGCGCGTTCGCAGGCCTCAGCGAACGCCGCGTTCTCGGAAAGAAATCCGTATCCCGGGTGTACGGCATCGGCGCCGCTGCGTTGAGCCGCCTCGATGACGGCTGCGATATTTAGATAACTCTCGCGTGCGGCCGCAGGACCGATACGCTCGGCTCGATCGGCAAGACGAACATGTAAGGAGTTCTGGTCTGCATCCGAATGTACCGTGACGGTTTCGAGTCCGAGGCGCTTTGCGGTTCGGATGATGCGGCAGGCGATCTCGCCTCGATTGGCAATGAGCAGACGACGCGGAAGTTTCGAGATCTCGGCGCTCATTTATCGCTCCAGCGCGGTTTTTCGTGAGCGAG
>JBEAXT010000180.1:0-4474 GCA_041159695.1 Pseudomonadota bacterium | reverse complement strand
TCGAGCACTCCGAGGCGGCCTTGTCGTTCGTCCTCGTGGTGGGTGCGACAACCGCGCTCTTCATGGGCTTCCTCGGTATCGTCAATAACGACATCAAGCGGGTCGTGGCGTATTCGACGCTTTCGCAATTGGGGTACATGACGGTCGCGCTCGGAGCATCTGCCTATGGCGCGGCGATGTTCCATCTCATGACGCACGCCTTCTTCAAGGCCTTGCTGTTCCTGGCGGCGGGCTCGGTGATCATCGGGATGCATCACGAACAGGACATGCGGAAGATGGGAGGCTTGGCGAAGTTGATGCCCGTCACCGCGGTCACGTGCTGGATCGGCGCGCTCGCATTGATCGGAACGCCTTTCTTGTCGGGCTTCTATTCGAAAGATTTCATCATCGAAGCCGTTCACGAGTCGAATCGGTGGGGCGCGACCTACGCCTATTGGTGCGTGCTGCTCGGCGTCTTCGTCACGGCGTTTTATACCTTCCGCATGGTGTTCATGACCTTCCACGGCGCGCCACGATGGGGGCAGGGCCATGAGAACCACGATCATCAAGCGCACGACGATCACGACCATAGTCACGGGCACGGCACTCCTCACGAGAGTCCCTGGGTCGTCACCTTGCCGCTCGTGCTCCTCGCGATCCCCTCATTGGCGATCGGTTATCTGACGGTACAGCCGGTGCTGTTCGGTGGATATTTCGGCGATGCCATCCAGGTTCTGCCGCAAAACGACGTGTTACGTGAGCTGGCCTCTCATTTCCACGATCCGTTCTCGTTTGCGCTCGAGGCGGTCAAGCATCCGCCGTTATGGTTGGCGCTCGGCGGTGTTGCCGCGGCGTGGTTCCTCTTTCTCAAGAGCCCGACTTCCGCAGATCGACTGGCCGCTCTTTTCTCTCCCATCCGTCCGCTGCTCGACAACAAGTACTTTTTCGATTGGTTCAATGAAAAAGTACTGGCTGCAGGCAGTCGAGGTCTTGGGCGGGTGTTTTGGAAAGCCGGTGATCAGGCGGTCATCGATGGCACGCTCGTCAACGGATCTGCGCATCTGGTGGGCGCTCTGGCCGGGGTGGTCCGTAAAGTGCAGACCGGCTATCTCTACTCTTACGCATTCTGGATGATGATCGGGTTGGCCGCGCTGCTCGCGTGGTTCCTGTTCAGCGCCTGACCTTCGAACGAGATTCACCATGCAGTCAGGATTGCTCTCAACGCTGATTTGGCTCCCGATCCTCGGAGGGATTGCGGTCCTCGTACTCGGCGATCGGCGTCTGTCGCTTGCGCGTTGGGTGGCGCTCGCCACGTCCCTGTTGACCTTTGCGTTGTCGATCCCGCTCTACACAGGATTCGACACCACCACGTCCGCGTTCCAGTTCGTCGAGCAACTGCCCTGGATACCGGCCTTCAATGCGACCTACCACCTCGGTGTCGATGGCATCTCTTTGCCGCTCGTGTTGCTGACCACCTTCGTGACGATACCGGTGGTGGTGGCGGCATGGACGGTCATCACCGAGCGTCCCGCGCAGTACTTCGCCGCCTTCCTGATCATGGAAGGGCTTATGGTGGGCGTCTTCTCAGCGCTCGACGCCTTGCTGTTCTATTTTTTCTGGGAAGCGATGTTGATCCCGATGTTTCTCATCATCGGTATCTGGGGCGGTCCGCGCCGCGTCTATGCGACCCTGAAGTTCTTTCTCTACACCTTCCTCGGTTCGGTGTTGATGCTCGTCGCGCTCATTTACATGTATTTGCAGGCGGGCAGCTACGACATCGTCGCGCTGCAGGAGCTCCCGCTCGGGTACACCGAGCAGTTCTGGATTTTTCTCGCGTTCTTCGCGGCCTTTGCCGTGAAGATTCCGATGTTTCCGGTGCACACCTGGTTGCCTGATGCCCACGTCGAAGCACCGACCGGAGGCTCGGTGGTTCTGGCGGCCATCATGCTGAAGATGGGTGGATACGGATTCTTGAGATTCGCGCTGCCCATCGCGCCCGATGCCGCTCGTGAACTCGACATGCTCATCATCGTGCTCTCGCTCATCGCGGTGGTCTACATCGGCTTCGTCGCACTCGTGCAGACGGACATGAAGAAACTCATTGCGTATTCGTCGATCGCGCACATGGGCTTCGTGACGCTCGGCTGCTTTCTGGCCTTTGATATCGAGAGCAAAACGGGGTCTCTAGCCGGTGCGGGCATGGGGATCGATGGTGCGATGGTGCAGATGGTCTCCCACGGCCTCATCTCGGCGGCCATGTTCTTGTGCGTCGGCGTGATGTACGACCGCGTGCACAGTCGAGAGATCAGCGCGTACGGGGGCGTGATCAACCGCATGCCGATCTTTGGGGCTTTCATGGTGTTGTTCGCAATGTCCAACGCAGGGTTACCGGGGACGTCGGGTTTCGTCGGTGAGTTCCTGGTCATCATCGCGAGCTTCAAAGCCAATTTCTGGTATGCGTTCTTGGCGGCGACGACGCTCATTCTGGGTGCGGCGTACACCCTGTGGCTCGTCAAACGCGTGATCTTCGGGCCGGTCGGTAACGACGATGTCGCTGCGCTCGACGATCTCAACGCCCGTGAATTTTGGGTGCTCGCCGTGCTCGCGGCGGGTGTCTTGTTACTGGGTGTTTGGCCGGCACCGCTGCTCGAGTTGATGCAGCCGTCCGTCCAGCATCTCGTCGAGCAGATCGTCATCAGCAAGTTGCCCTGACATGACCCACACTTTGACATTCGCATCGATCATGCCGGCGCTGCCTGAGATCTACTTCACGGCAGCGATCTGTCTTGTGTTGCTCGTCGACGTGTTCGCAGGTGCGGCCGCGCGTCGAATCACACCGACGCTCACGCTACTCGTCATCGCGGTGGGCGCGGCATTGACCTTGACGTATGCGCAGGTCCAGACCCCCGTCGAGATTTTCTCCGGCATGTATCTCGCGGATCCACTTGCCACCGTGCTCAAGCTCTTCACGATGCTCTTCGTCGCGGTCGCCTTGTTGTACTCGCGTCACTATCTCGAGGCGCGCGGCATTCTGAAAGGGGAGTACTACGTACTCGCACTCACCGCGATGCTCGGAATTTTCGTGATCATCTCGGCAGGCAGTTTGCTCACGCTCTATATGGGAATCGAGCTGCTGTCGCTCTCGCTTTATGCGCTCGTCGCCTTTGATCGTGACTCCGGCGTGGCCGCAGAGTCTGCGATGAAGTACTTCGTGCTGGGCGCGATCGCCTCGGGCTGTCTCCTCTACGGCATGTCGATGATCTACGGCATGACGGGTACGTTGCTGCTCAGTGAATTGTCGGCCGCATTGCAGGGCGAGCCGAGTCTCGGCCTCATCATGGGCGTGGTGTTCGTCGTGGTCGGCGTTGCGTTCAAGTTCGGAGCGGTGCCGTTTCATATGTGGGTGCCCGACGTGTATCACGGTGCGCCGACGGCGGTGACATTATTCATTGCGACGGCCCCCAAGATCGCGTCGTTCGCTTTGGCGTTCCGTTTGCTCTCAGGCGGACTCGGTAATATCGCGGACACCTGGATTCAGATGCTCATCATCGTGGCGTTGCTCTCGGCGATATTCGGTAACGTGGTCGCCATCGCGCAGACGAACCTGAAGCGGATGCTGGCTTATTCCGCGATCGGCAACGTGGGATTCATTCTGTTCGGATTTGTCGCGGGAACAGAGCAGGGGTACGAGGCGGCGCTGTATTACACGATCGCCTACGTGCTGACGACGCTCGGGGCGTTCGGCGTCATGCTGCTCGCGAGCCGCAAGGGTTTCGAGGCCGACGAACTCGATCACTACAAAGGCCTGCACGCACGAGATCCGCTACTCGCGTTGATCATGATGGTGCTGATGTTGTCGCTCGCCGGTATCCCGCTGACGGTGGGCTTTCTCGCAAAGCTGCAAATCTTCGAAGCCCTCTGGGACACGGATCATCTCGCGCTCGTGATCGCTGCAGCCTTGGTGTCAGTCGTGGGCTTGTTCTACTACCTGCGTGTCGTGAAGATCCTTTATTTCGATCCGCCCGGCGATTTGCCAGTCCCCGATCGTCACGGCGCCGTGAAGGCGGCCTTGGGATTAAATGCGGTGGCTGTCGTCGTGCTCGGGGTGGTACCGCAGGCCTTGATCGAACTCTGTGCCCGGGCGCTCGGCTGACCCGGCGGGCGGAGGTTGAGACCCGGGCCGGAGACCTGTACACTCCGCGGCCCCTACTGGTGCGGGGTGGAGCAGTCTGGCAGCTCGTCGGGCTCATAACCCGAAGGTCGTAGGTTCAAATCCTACCCCCGCTACCAATTCGCTTACCGTCGGAAGCTGGCCACGTAACTCAGTCGCATGAGTTTTCGAAAGCCTGCGAGGGCGCTTGATCGTGTTGCGAGGACGTTGTCCAGGGCGACTCTGTGCTTCCCACGAGGCGACCTTGCCCTGAGGCGTTGCGGTCGCTGAAGAAAGTGTGTTCGATTTGCCCAGCCGAGCGCCGGCTGCAGTCAACCTCCCAAG
>JBEAXT010000126.1:0-5124 GCA_041159695.1 Pseudomonadota bacterium | reverse complement strand
CATGGCCATCCGTAATGCCGGTGACGGCATCTCGATGGCGCAGACGGCCGAAGGCGCGATCGACGAAATCCAGAATATGTTGCACCGCATGCGAGAGCTCGCCGTGCAGTCGTCCAACGGCACCTATACCTCTGAAGACCGTAGTTTCCTCAGTGTCGAGTTCAACGAACTCGTGAAAGAGATCCGTCGAGTCTCGAATCAAGCCGCTTGGGACGGCGATCTTAAGTTGATTAGCGAAGATGCCAAGGCCATGAACGTGCAGGTCGGTATCTCGGCCGCCGATTACATCAAGATCCCCCTCGGTCCGCTCACCATCGAAGACCTCAATCTCGCTGAGCGCACGACGGTGAATAATACGACCGGCGCTGAAATAAACACTTGGGATCTGAAGGCATCTACGGTCGGAGTCACGACGTCCGGTGTATCAAGTACTAATAAAACTGACGAGACAGGCGCCGTAATCGACGTGGAGTTCACTGAAGTTCCTCTACCAAACTTTTCCCTAAAAATCTGGGACGGTACTCGTCAGAGCAACGGAAAGCCAAACCCCTCGGGTATCACTACCCTCACTGCAGCTGGCGTCACGAGCGTCTCTGACCTCGTCAAACAACTTAAGGGGCATGTGAATTACGATCCGACCACCTGCGACATACAAAACGTCGGTGGAAAGTTGAAGGTCGTATGGAAAATCTTGGGTAGTCCTATGCCGAATGGGACGCCTGAGCTGCGCTGTACAAACGCGGGCCCCAGCGGCTCAGCCGTTGATGGACAGACTTTCGTCAACACTCAAGAAGTTGCATCTGCAGCTGTCGTCTCGGTTTCCGGCACTGATTTCCGCCCGCAAACGTTCGATCTCAGCGGTTTTGCGTGGTTCAAGGACTCGGTCCCCACTAGCAAACCCAACTTTTTCGAATTTAGGGTTGGTGACAGGATGCTTACCGCTCACAACGCGACGAGCATCGAGGATCTGCGCAAACAACTGAGATCAGATAGCGACTACGAATTCATTCGTGAGGAGTCCGGTCTACCGGAGGGCTACGAGTTATTCGATGTCTCTAGCGGTACGACGCTGCAAGCTAAGTATGGCGAGAACGCTCAAACCCTTGGTTCGCTGCGTTACTCCGAGAGCAACGTGAATATCGCGAATACGCAAGATGCGATCACGGCGCTCGACTTCATCGACAAGGCTCAAGTCGTCGTCAACACGATGCGCGCCGAGATGGGTGCGACCATGAGCCGCATCGAGTACACCATCAACAACTTGATGAACATCGTCGAGAACACCGAGGAAGCGAAATCTCGCATCCTCGACACCGACTACGCCAAAGAATCTGCGAACCTCGCTAAGGCGCAGGTGTTGGCGCAGGCCGGTACGGCGATGCTCGCTCAGGCGAACCAGTCTCAGCAGTACGTCCTCAACCTGCTGCGGCAGGGCTAAGTAAGCGGCCAGAAATAGTGATGCGGCCGCTCGCCAAGCTCTCTGCAGTCGCCGCGCTTTCGGTCATACCGATCGCGCCCGGTGCCGCGAGCGAGACGGCGGGTCGATCATCCCCGACGTCTTTGGCGGAGGCTGCCGAATCGTTCGCCGAGGAGGTTCTCGGCCTGCCCTCGGGCAGCGCCAGAGCACAGTCGATCGATCGACGCATTTTGCTCGGCGATTGCGCATCGGGTTGGGCCTGGGGTTTCGCTTTCGGAAGCCGGCAATCGGTACAGGTCGTCTGCCCCGGTGATCCGCGCTCGCGCCGACTCGTGGCGCTGTCTTTCGACGAGGAAATCGAGCCCAAAGAGATCGTTGGGCGCGGCCCGTCTGCCATGATTGTGGTAACGCGGGACCTGCCTTTCGGACATCGCCTAACGAGCTCGGATATCCGCGAGCAACCACTCGGCGACGGCTTCCGACCGTCGGCCACCCTTTCGTCGCCGGACCAAGTCGTCGGTCAAACCTTGACCCGGACGGTTCGCCAGGGAGATCCGCTCGGTAGAGCCGACTTACGCGCGGCGGTCGTCATCAAAAGAAATAGCATTATTATGGGATGGTCCGAGTTTTCGGGCGGTCGTGTCTCGGCGAAATTGTTAGCGCTCGAGAATGGCAAGACCGGCGAATGGATCGACCTCGAAAATCCGCAGAGTGGTCGTCGTCTTCGGGGGGAGGTCCAATCGGACGGTTCGGTCCGACTGGGTACGCCAGGGGCGTCCACCTCTACAGCGGCACCCGATACCGCTAAAGTCTCGTTGGCACGTGTCGACTAAACGCACACCAGTAGTGGGTAAATCCAATGAGCATTGACCAACTTTCCTCAAACGCAGCAATCACTTCGGCTCCGGAGCGCTCGCCGCGTTCGGCTGTCCTCAACGATGAGCAAAAAGCGGCCTCGTCCAAAGCGGCGGCGGCTCAAAAGCCGGTGTCGACCGCAGATGTGGTCCGCATTTCCGTCACGGCCAAAGGCATGTTGCAGGCGGTGAAGAGTTCGGCCGACAACGAAGAATTCGATCAGGCTCGTGTCGATTCCATTCGTCGTGAAATTGCCGAAGGGCGTTTTCCGATTGATGAAGAACGCCTCGCACAGAAGTTCCGTGAACTCGAAGAGCAACTCGGAGATTTCGGTTAAGCCATGAAACCCCGATCCCCGGAGGGCCTTCAGGAACTCGAAGACCTCTGTCAAACGATTTGCTTCATCCTAGAACGCGAGAATGCGATCTTGAGGAGCAGAAACGGCTTGATCGGTGACGGAATCGAGGAGCTCGAGATCATCCAGTCCGAGAAGGACGCCAAGATCAATTTGCTCGAGCGCTTGAGTCGAGACGAAGTCAGCATCGACGAAACCCGTCGGGATCCTGAAAAAGCCGAGAAAGTGCGCGCGGCGATCAATCGTTGCAAGGATCTCCAGTCCCGAAACCATCAGGTTTTCTCGAGAGTCGTAGCGGCTCAAAGAAAAATTGTATCCATACTCCGTCAGCCCGAAGAGGACCTACACCTCTATGATCGTGGCGGCAGAGGTCGTGATTTCGGGCTGTCGCGTCGCGCAGAGTTGGCCTGACGCAGTCACTCTGGGCTGGGTTTGCCCTGCGACGGCTCCCGCCCTTCCATCCAATACACCCACGACAACACGACGGCCACCGCTCGATACACATCGGGCGGAATAACCGTGTCGAGAGGCAACTCTGATAGCCGCGCGGCCAACACCGCATCGCGCATCACAGGAACACCCTGACGACGCGCTTCGGCGACGATCTCCTGCGCCATACGCTCGCGACCCGTCGCCACGATGAGGGGTACCGGGTTACTACCATACTCGAGTGCGACCGCTCGATCTTCGCGCGAGGTCTTCATTCCATGGTCCTCATACGCGGATGGAGTGAAGTTGTCCCGGGTCCATGGTCGGAACCGTATCCTGCTGCGGCTCGATCACCGACCATCTTGCGAGATCGAGCCCCGCATCCCGCAACCGACGGGATAGCTCGTTTTTTGACTCGTCCCAACGTGTTTGCTGATTAGCGGTATCGGTGAGCACCGTGATTCCGATACCGACGCGACCCATCTGCTCGATTCGGATGTCGATATCGCCAAACGGCAAAGAAATACCGACGAGTCGCATTCGCCAGGGTTGGGACGTATCGTCACGACGTCCGTCTCCACCCGAGTAATCGAGCGGATTTTGCGGCGAGCTCTGATCGAGCGTAATCCACCAGCCGCCAAGCCCGTCGGGCGATGGAAAGACGAAAGAAAAAACCGATCCGCCACTACGATTAGCAGCCGTCGCCGCACTTTGCAGCCCTACGAGATCATCGAGTGCAGACCACGCCTGCGTTGCCGCGGGTCCATCGCGACGCGTGTCGATGATCTCGAGCAGACGTCGCTTTATATCAGCGCCCGATACGGTTCGACGCTCGCGTAACTGCGACTCGAAAAATAGGCCCGACTGAGCGAGTGACGCGGCGAGTGATTGCATCCACGCCGCCAGGCCGACTGCCGATGAACTCGATGGCACGCTTTGAGCGGCTGTCGTTGCGGCTGAAGCGCTCGATGCACTGGCAGTGCTCAATAACCAAGTGGCCAAAGAAGTCGGCAGGTGTAAGCGACCCGACAGCGACCTCACTGGACTCAACCCCACGCGAGGCGCTGTCAACGCCGCGATCGGCGATGCCATCGTCTCGAGGACCCCGGCTGTCTCGTCGGAAGACACCACCTCGCCCGCTTTCACTAGTGATCCGAGCGGCGGGACGCCGCCGATCCGTGCCACGGCGGTCCCGGCGAGCGGGAGCAGCGGCACGAGCGTCAGCGCTCCACTGAGGTCGCGGGCGACCTGCATCGAGAGACGCGAATATTCAGAAACGCCGGGGATCGGTCGACTAGAGAAGAAGTGATCGCCGATCTTCAGGAGCATTTCGTCGTCCTGAAAACGGACGTTGGCGGTCAATACCGACCCAACCTCCCATCGCCCGGAGGCGCCGACCGATTTGGGAACGGCAATGGCCAAGTCGGTCGCGGCGACCAACTCGGGGTCACGCGGCAAGGGCAAGGGCGGTGGAAGACCGACGGGGCTCAGCATGACTTCAGCAGTCGTCGCGCGACTCCTCGGCTTGAGGGACGCGAGGAGTATAGTGTGGTCGAGTGGATTCAAAGAGATCGTTTCATGAGGTTCAAGGTTAACGCTGGTTCGGTCGCGCTTCTGTTTTTGGCGGGTGTTCTGGCTTCGCCCACCACGTGGGCTACCGATTCCGCGGATAAGGCACGCAGACCTCCCCCTAAACCTGACGTCCGGTCACGCGCCATCCCAGAACTTGTGTGCACGAGCGATCGAGTGCTCGACGTGACCCACGCCTCGCTCGCCACCAAAAGCGAAGAGGCGCCCCTCAGGCTGCGTATCGCGGGCAACCTGCTCTATCTCGGAGAGAGCGCCGTGAACGAGCGTTTCTTCGCGCTCATCAATCGCGTGGATCGGCGTCGGTGGACGTCGGGAACCTCTACCCTGGTACTGGACGAAGCACTTACCGAGGGTGTCTGGAGTAACTTCACGCTCGATACCACTCGGATCAGCCCCGTCCGCTGCGAGCCCTTCGACGCACCGCCGCGACGATGATGCGCGGCCATTCTTTGAGGACGATGGCGGTAGCCAGCACGCT
>JBEAXT010000099.1:0-4539 GCA_041159695.1 Pseudomonadota bacterium | reverse complement strand
AGTCTTTTTCCGCAAGGGTCGCTCGGTCTTTCACTCGCCTTGACGCCTTGGAGTGATCGCAGTTTTTTTGATCCGGGTGCCGGGCTTTCGATGGGGCTTAACAAGGCCTTCATCCCGAAAGCGGTGATCGATGATCGAAAGTCGTTTTTCAACTTTATGGACTTCGACACGCTCGAAAGCGACATCCCGCATCTCTACACTCAATTTCGCGCGGGTTTGGAACTCGTCGAGTTGATGCTGGCCGACGGTCGTCCGTTCGTTCTCGGTCCTCAGGTGTCCTACGCCGACATCGATGCGTATTTCCCGGTGTGGATGGCGCGCGGCAATATCGGTAATGCGGCGCAGCTGCTCGAGCCCTTCGCTCGGCTGCGCGAGTGGGAGTCGAGAATGTCCGCACTTTCGCGCGGCGAACGCAGCGAAATCAGTGCGGACGAAGCCCTGGCCATCGCTAAGGCTGCAAAGCCCGTTGCCCCATTAGGTGTCGATGCTCTCGACCCGCTCGGGTTGACGGCGGGTGAGCGCGTCCGCGTGACGCCCGATGATTACGGCAAGATTCCTGTCGAGGGAGAGCTTGTTTCTTTGACACTCAACGAAGTGGCGGTACGACGCCACACGGAAGACGCTGGTGAGATCGTCACTCACTTTCCTCGACTCGGCTATCGGGTGACGCGCGTTGCCTGAGGTGTCATACCACGCCGCTCGCGCGAAGGCGCGCGCGCGAGGCTTCGTCATAACCGAGCTCTGCCAGCACGGCATCGGTGTGCTCGCCAAGTGTCGGCGGTGCACGGTCGATGCCGCCTTGAGATCTCGAGAAACGCAGGGGCAAATCGGGCACCCGCGCAGGACGAGGCAAGCCCGGGTAACCCGCAACCTCCGCGAACCACTGCATCGCGATCGCCTGCGGATCGTCGAGGGCTTGCTGCGGCGTGTAGACGGGACCCGCGGGCAGACCGGCCGCTTCGAGCTGCGCGATCGCGTCTTTTGTCGTTCGTCTGGCACACCACGCTCGCATGGTCGCGAGAATCTCGGCCGAGTGATCTCCGCGACCGGCGTCGTCTTGCAGCTGCGGATCATCGAGCCAGCGTTTTTGTACGGCGGCGTCACCGTCGCTCATCAGTTTCGCCCAGCGGCGAAACAGTCCGTTGCCGACGACGTGTGTGAGCACGTGACCGTCGAGCGTTGCGAACACGTCCGAGGGCGCCGAGGTTTGCACGCGATTACCCGTACCGACTCGGTTGATACCCGTGACCGCTTGCTCGATGAGGTGCGAGCCGAAGGCGGCCAAGGCAGTCGCCTGAAGTGCGGCCTGCACATGCTGCCCCCGTCCCGATCGATCGCGCTCGATGAGGGCGGCGAGTACACCAAAGGCCGAGATTACGGCAGTCGAAAAATCCACGTACGGCGCCGCGGCTTTGGCGGGCGCACCGGGTGTGCCGGTGATGTGCATCGCGCCGGACATGGCTTGGCCCACGCCGTCGAAACCGCCTCGACTCGCGTACGGGCCGTGCTCGCCGAATGCCGTCTGGGAGGCGAGAATGATCCGCGGGTTGATGTCCGACAAACTTGCGTAGTCGAGACCGAGCGACTCGCGTGTCGCCGGCGGCAAGTTCACCACGACGACATCGGCGCTCTGGACGAGTCGACGAACGATCTCGCGCGACTCGGGTTTGCCGAAGTCGAGCGTCAGCGATTTTTTATTGCAGGCCGTCTGCAGGAATACGCCGCCTTCACCTTGGGGTGTGATCGGGGCGATGTAGCGGTCCTCGCCACCGTCCGGTTTTTCGATGCGGATGACGTCTGCGCCGAGATAGCCGAGGAGGGTGGCACAGTAGGGGCCCGCGACGTATCGACCGAAATCGAGTACGCGGATACCGCTCAGAATGGATTCAGATTTGGACATCGGGAGATCCTGGAATGAACTTCTCTTTGACTGAGGAACAACAGGCGCTGCAGGAGACCGCTCGCAAGTATGCCCAAGAGCGGCTTCCCGCACATGCCAAGCATTGCGAAGAGCACGATGAACCGCCCTCCCACGAGCTCGTACGCGAGTTCGCGGAGATGGGCTTTCTCGGGATCAACGTATCGACCGAGTACGGCGGTTTGGGGCTCGGCAATCTCGAGGCGTTGATCGTGATCGAGGAATTGGCCAAGGTCTCAGGTGCCGTCGCGTTCCCAGTCTTCGAGTCCTGCGTGGGTCCCGTGCGTGCCATTGAGCATTTCGCCGGCGAGTCGCTGCGACGCAAGGTCGTGCCCGCGGTGTGCCGTGGCGAAAAGATCGTTGCAGTATCGATGTCCGAACCGAATGCGGGTTCTGCGCTGACCGATCTCACGACCCGTGCGCGGGTCGAGAAAGATCGGGTGGTCATCAACGGCACCAAGCGATGGTGCTCCGGGGGCGGTCATGCGGACGGCTATGTCGTGTACTGCCGGCTCTCCGATGACCCGGGCCCCAAGGGCATTGGCGCGGTGTACGTCGAGAGCGGCACGCCGGGTATGACGTTCGGTGCTCGCGAAAATCTCATGGGATTTCGTGGGGTGCCGTCCTCCGATTTGGTATTCGAGGACTGCAGCATTCCGACGGAGAACATCGTTGTTCCGGCCGGGGGATTCAAAAAACTCATGGAGGCCTTCGATCTTGAGCGCTGCGGTAATGCGACGATGGCGCTCGCACAGGCCTCCGGCGCGCTCGATGATGTCGTCGCCTATGTGCAGGAGCGTAAGCAGTTCGGTAAGCCCATCGTGGAGTTCCAGGCCGTCCAGCTGCGCCTTGCCGAGATGCGCATGCGTGTGGATGCGGCGAGATTGCTGATCTGGCGTGCGGCCGTGAATGCGCAGCACGGTATGCCCTCGGTGCTCGAGTCCTCCATGGCCAAATGTTTCGCCAACGAAATCGCCCGTGAGGTCTGCGGACACGCCGTTCAGCTGATGGGCGGTTACGGCTACTCTCGGGAGTACCCGATGGAGCGCCGACTGCGCGATGCTTGGGGCTGGGGAATCGCCGGTGGCGCCGTCGATATCCAAAAGGTCAATATTGCAGCGGCGATGGTTGGTCGCCGTTTCGATCAGCGGCGCTGAACGGACGAAGAGTTTTCAAGGAGAACCACCATGTCGAAGGTCACGTTTGTTTCGAGGATGTTGGTAAAGGAAGGTCGTGAGGCGGAGTTCGTGGAGCGCTGTAAAGCGCTTACCGAGGTCGTTCACAAGACCGAACCCGGCACGCTCTACTACGAGTTTTTCAAGCTGCGCGAGCCGCGCCGCTACGCCGTCATCGAATCGTTCGCGAACGCCGCGGCCGAGGAGGCGCATATGACCTCACCGGCGCTCATGGAGCACGCCCCGGGCATCGTCGATTGTCTGGCCGAGCCATACGTGCGCGAGTATCTCGACCCGTTCGTGGCGCCGAAGGGCTGACGATCGACGCAAGACGAATGCCGTCGGCGGCTATTCAGCCGCGCGGCGGTGCATTCGCTTTGAGCACGGCATTGATCTCCGTGGGCGAGGGGTTGCGGCGCAGCGTGAGTCCGCCATTGACCTGTAGCGTTTCGCCCGTCATGAAGCTTGCCTCTGACGCGAGCCATAGCGCAGCCTCCGCCACATCTTGAGCGGTACCGATCCGACCCAGCGGATATTCTTTTTTGAACAGATTGAGCAAGCCGGGCATTTTTGATTCCGCGGCGGTCATCGGCGTTTCCGTGAAACCCGGGGCGAGCGCATTCACCTTGACGCCCTTGGCGCCGAATTCATTGGCAAAGCAACGAACGAGCGCCTCCGATGCCGCTTTGGTCGCAATGTATGCCGCGTGGTGGTAGAGCACGGCGCGAACCGAGGCGGACGATACCGTGATCACCGAGCCACCGCCGCTGCGCGCCATGCGGCCGACAAAAGCCTGCATGAAGAAAAACGTGCCTTTGAAGTGCAGGGCGGAGAGCTGATCGAGCTGCTCCTCGGTGGTGTCGAGCAGCTTGGCCAGCAGACCCCAGCCCGTGCAATTGACGGCAATGTGGGCGCGCCCGTGTTTTTGCCATACGGACTCGGCGAGGGTTTCGACGTCGGCCTTGCGAGTGATGTCGCAAAGATAGGGGTCGCCGTCGATTTCTGCAGCGAGCTCATGAAGCGCCTGCTCATGACGACCGGCAATCACGACTTTGGCGCCCTCGGCTGCGAAGCGTCGCGCGATCACCTGTCCCATGTTATCGCGGCCAGCAGCGCCGAGAACCACAGCGACTTTGTCTTTGAGCGAGTTCATTTGTTTCTCCGATCGGGCGTGGTCAGCGCAAGGGTCTAACCGGGTTTCGACCATCCCAGTTCGCGGCCTTTCGCCGCACGAAAGCATAAAAATCTTTGAGAGCGGGATTCGGCTCGTAGAGTTCAATCATGTGACCGAAGGTCGCGACGGTGTCGACCATCACGAAGTCGACGCCAGTGGTCGTCCGTGCCTCGAGCGCGATATCGACGCCACGGGCGCGTTCTGCCGCGACGGCCTCTTCGAGGTTTTCGACGAATGCCGCGACATGATGCAGTCCGGACTGCGTTCGTCCA
>JBEAXT010000071.1:0-4932 GCA_041159695.1 Pseudomonadota bacterium | reverse complement strand
ACGCGCGTTTCCTGCACGAGATCTGTGGCTGCGCAGCGAGCTGGAACCCCGGGAACATCATCGACGATGCGATCGAGCGCGTTCGTGCGCAGGTGGGCAACTCGAAGGTGCTGCTTGGGCTTTCGGGCGGCGTGGATTCCTCGGTGGTCGCTGCGCTGCTGCACAAAGCTATCGGCGATCAGCTCGTCTGCGTCTTCGTCGACCATGGCTTACTTCGGCATCGCGAGGGCGATGCCGTCATGGATATCTTTGCCCGCAATCTCGGTGTGCGCGTCATCCGCGTCAATGCGGCGCAGCGTTTCTTCGGAGAGCTCAAAGGGGTGAGTGACCCCGAAGCCAAGCGCAAGATCATCGGTCGACTCTTCGTCGAAGTGTTCGACGAAGAAGCCAAGAAACTCGCAGGCGAGGGTGCCGCGGAGCGCGTCGAGTTCCTCGCGCAGGGCACCATCTACCCCGATGTTATCGAGTCTGCCGGCAGCAAAACCGGCAAGGCGCACGTCATCAAGAGCCATCACAACGTGGGTGGCTTGCCTGGGCACATGAAGCTGAAGCTCGTCGAGCCGCTACGCGAACTCTTCAAAGATGAAGTGCGCAAGATCGGCGTGGAGCTGGGGCTGCCCGCCGAGATGGTCTATCGGCATCCGTTCCCGGGGCCTGGGCTCGGCGTACGCATCTTGGGTGAGGTGACCGAGGCAGCGGCTGAGACCCTACGCCTTGCTGATCATATTTTCATTGAGGAACTGCGAAAGGCGGGTTGGTACGACAAGACGAGCCAGGCCTTCGCCGTGTTCCTGCCCGTGAAGTCGGTCGGCGTCACGGGCGACGGTCGTCGTCACGATCCCGTGATCGCGCTGCGCGCGGTCGAGACCATCGACTTCATGACGGCACACTGGGCGCATTTGCCCTATGAATTGCTAGACGTTTGCTCGCGCCGCATCGTGAACGAGGTCAAGGGCGTGAGCCGTGTCGTCTACGACATATCAGGCAAGCCACCCGCGACGATTGAGTGGGAGTAAAGGTTCGCTGGGCTAAGTCACCACCCTTGAGTCAGGCTGCTTCATCGAGCACGTCGCTGGGGTGGCAGGGGTTGTGCATCTAACTCATGGAGGAGCACGACGTCCGGGCCCTCGAAACTTTCAGTTCCCGCAGGCGCCAGGACGCATCGATGGCTGGGATGGAACACGTTCACAGACGATTCGGGCCATCATCGCGCGAACGGCATCGTTCGAGAGATAACCGGGCGTGCCGAAATCTTGATTGATTTCGCGATGATTTCGCGGTTCCGCCACACGCTCCACACGAAGCCCTGCTTGCTGCAATGTGTCGCCGAAAGATCGGGCCTGCTCCACGGCATCGACACGATCTCGTGCGTACACCAACAACCAGTCGGTCGGATCGCCGGCGTCAACGTGATGGAGGGGAGATAAGGCGCGTTGTCGTTGCGGAGCGGTGCCGAAAGCGTCTGCGTAGAGCTTGCGCGCAAGCATGCCACGTCGATTGAACTCGCCGGTCACATCGTAGCCCGCGCCATCGAGGAGGATTACGCCGCGAATTGCGCGGCGGTCTTCACCGAGCCATTGATCATCACTGGCGAGCAGCGCTGCCAAATGCGCCCCCGCGCTGTGTCCCATCAGCAGTATGCGGTCGGAGTCGAAACCCAAAGATTTCGCCTCGCGTCGTAAGGTGCGTAGCCCGGTCGCGAGATCACGCGCCTGGTCCTCGACCGGGGCATCCGGCAGCACCCGATAACCGATCGACGCGAACGCCCAGCCCGCCTCGTTGAACCAACGTGGCTTCGAACCCACCCGCTCATGACGGCCTGCGCGCCACGCTCCGCCATGAACATAGACGGCGAGGGGTGGCGGTGCGCCGGACTGAGACGGATATATCGTCATGGCCTGACGCTCATGAGGACCATAGCGAAGCACCACCGTCTTTAAGGAAGTTGGAGCCGCGCCGCGTTGGACGATGGTGTCTGCCGGGAGCGGAGCGATCACGGACAACATCAGAAAGGCGAGAAGTACGGCGTTACGCATCATGGGTGTTGCCTGTCTCGATGAAGTCGTCGATCTTTGATGGAGATTATCGTGCATGAGCGTTCACGGAGCCCACGGCGAAGCGGGATCGATCTTTCGCCACTCGCCGGGCGCGAGGTCGTTGATGCGGACCTGACCGATCGCCGAGCGCACGAGCCGCAGGGTCGGCAGTCCCACGCGCGCCGTCATGCGACGCACTTGTCGATTTTTGCCTTCGTAAAGCGTCAATTCTAGCCACGCGGTCGGCACACGCAGGCGATGCCGAATCGGCGGATCGCGCGCCCAAAGATTTAGTGGTTCGTCGATGCACTTTGCTTTGGCCGGCAGAGTGGTGAAGTCGCCGAGATCGACGCCGCGCCGAAGATGCGCCAACGCCTCTGCGGTGGGCACGCCCTCGACCTGCGCCCAGTACACTTTCGCGAGCTTGTGTCGGGGGCTCGCGATGCGGGCTTGCAAGGCTCCATCGTCGGTGAGCAACACCAGCCCTTCACTGTCGGCGTCGAGACGTCCCGCCGGATAAACCCCTGGCACCTTGATGTAGTCCGCGAGCGTCGGGCGGCCCTCTTCAGGCATGAATTTACACAGCACGCCGAAGGGCTTGTTGAAGGCGATCAGCATCCGAGCGCTGCGACCCGACTATTCAACCTTACAGCTCACTCCGGTCAGCCGGTGCAATACGTCTTTACCGCGCTCGCGAAGGTAACAGCGCTCGCCGTCGGTCACGAGCTCAAAATAAGTCGGCATGCTCGGGCTATTGCCTTCGTAGGGTCCCGGGGGTGGCGGTAGGACGGTGATCAAGGATTTACGCGTGAGATCGCCAGGCCCTAAGGTGATGCGTCCTTGCTGCGTGAGTTCTACCAGCGTCTGTTTGACCGTCTCGAGCGCGGACGCCTGTCCCTCGAGTAGCACAGCGGGCTGAACCGCCGCACTGCCGACCGTCTGGCACGCGCCGACGCACAGGGCGATGAGCGCGGCGCAGACGGCGCGGGTCGTGCGTCGTTTCAACGCGCCCCCGTGTTACCGGACGGCATCGTCATGTCGTAGTTGATCTCCATGACGTTCGGTGCGGGGGGTTCGAGCGGAAGACCGAAAATGCTTTGCGCAGCCTCTTTTTCGATTACTGCTCCAGCAGGTTGCGCGGGGCAGGTGCCATTCGTTCTGAACTGCAGCGCTGCCGCCAGTAGCGCCTCGTTTCGGTCACCGAGTTCGCGAGTCAAATCGTCGGCGACCTGACAGCCCGGCACACGCACACCGAATTGGACGCTCGAATTCGTCGGTAGGAAGCCGTCGGCATAATCGCCGAAGGCTTTGTCGTTCGTGGTCTGGAACTGGATCGTGTAGTACGTCTCACCACAATTGTCCTGCGGATAGAAACCAAAAGGTTTGCCGCAGGTCGTCGTGCCGATGAGATTCACCTCGACATCGATGCCGCGTAGTCCATTGATCACCGCCTCGCTGGCGCTGCAGGTCTCGTTCGTCGAGAGAATGAACACGCGCGAAAGGTTGAGCGTCGGCAGGTCGGTACCCGCGGTCAACGTGAACCCGAGGGTTTGCGAGTAAAACGGTGTTGGACTGTTGTTTCCGCCGGTGACCGGGTTGGTAGAGCCTGCACTTTGGTTGAACCGCAGACGCGAGAAAGCTTTACCCGATGTGCGACTCGCCCCGGCGATCATATAGGCGAGTTGTGAGGAGACGCCGAGCAGTCCGCCGCCGTTGTAACGCAGATCGATTACGAGGTCGGTCACGCTATTGATCCGCATCTCCGTCATCGCTTGGACGATGGCTCTCTCGCTCTCGAATGGGCTAAAGGTATTAAACAAGATGTAGCCGACCTTGCCCGTCGGCGTATCGATAATGCGGGTGCGATTGACGGGGCTCGGCGACAACGACACCGACGTCATGGTGATCGTACGGTCCGCCGACGCACCGGGATCGCGAACCACGAACGTCGTCGAGATGCCCGCCGTGGCGGGGAACAAGCCCGCATTCAGTTGGTCGATTTCCGCTTGCGTATTCGCGTTGACGAGATCGACACCGTTCACTCTCAGGATGCGCGATCCGCGAATGAGATTGGCCTGTCCACCCACGAGTGCTGCAGCGGGCGACTGTGGCTCCGTGTAGCCTACTCGATAGTCGCGGGGCGGACGAGTCGAGAGGGCGATCAGATCCGCGCCGAAAGTGGCGCGCGGGGCCGAGTTTTGTCTCTGCTGGTAGGTCACCGTGGATTCGCTGAAATGGAAGTCGTCCTTTTCTTTGCCCGATGGCGTAGTCGCATTTGTTTTGAGAACGGCGAAGTACGCTGTGCGAGAAGAAAAATTCGCGGGGTTCTGGTCGGTGACCTCCGTGTTCCAGAGGTAGGTCTCGTTGGTCCAAGAGCGCAACCAGAATCTCTCCTCCAACGCCGTACCGGCGCGGTCTGGGAATGGTCGGTTGTTGAGATCGACGCCCGAGCGGGGATTCTCGCAGCGATCTTTGAAGGAGCTCGCTGCAGCAAACACGCCCTGCGTCCACGTCGGGCCACTCGGAGGCGGGGCGGGAGGCGGGCCGGCAACGGGCGGCGGCGCCGGTGTACTGCCACCACCGCCACCACCGCAGGCCCCAAGGCTGATGGCTGATAAACACACCGCTGCGGCGAGTAGTCTCGTATGCGCGAGCGATCCGCAAGTCGTTTCAGTTGCCACCGAAGTCCCCCATTAGAGTCAGATCGACCAAAGAGATGCCCTAAATTATACGGTGCGACACGAATGAAGAGGAGCGTCATCAACGATCGTCGACGCGTTCGTTACGGAAGTATCGCCGCCTCGCGTAAGCCCGTAATCATTGAGGTTCGCAAGAGGTACTCGCGTGCCCGGACCGGGTCTGCTGCCGTGGCTTGGAGGCTGCGTAAGGTCTCGCG
>JBEAXT010000219.1:0-17324 GCA_041159695.1 Pseudomonadota bacterium | reverse complement strand
CTTTGTGAATGCCGTGTTGCGGCGTTTCGTCAGAGAGCGCGACAACTTGCTCGAACTTGCAGATCAGGATTTCGCTGTGCGTGTCGCTCATCCGAGATGGCTAGTCGATCGACTCGAGTCTATTTACGGCGATCGTGCAGCCATGATTCTGGCGGCGAACAACGAGCATCCACCCATGACGCTACGTGTTGCGGCACCGACCACGGTCGATGCGTATCTCACCGAGCTTGCTGCGGTGGGACGTGAGGGGTTTGCGCTTGATACACCTCCCGGCGCGGTGGTGCTCACGCAATCGATGGCCGTCGCGGCATTGCCGGGCTTTGCCGAAGGTCGTGTGTCAGTGCAGGACGCAGGCGCTCAGTTCGCGGCGTTGTTGCTCGATACCCAGCCGGGGCATCGCGTGCTCGATGCCTGTGCAGCGCCGGGCGGAAAGAGCGCGCACATCTTGCAGCGGCAACCGGAAATCGAGTTATTGGCAGTCGATGATGACGCGGCACGTTTAGCGCTGGTGAACGCGACCTTTGAGCGCATTCGTTCATCGTCGACACGAGCCATGACACGACTGGCCGATCTCGCTGATCCGAAGGCGCTGTCTGATGAGCCGCCATTCGACCGCATTCTCGTCGATGCGCCGTGCTCAGCAACGGGGGTGATCAGACGTCATCCTGACATCAAACTACTTCGACGACCGGATGACGGCGCTCGATTCGCCGCGCTTCAGCGACGCATTCTCGCCAATTGTTTCGCCAAGCTCGCGCCGGGCGGGAAGCTCGTCTATGCCACCTGTTCCGTTCTGCCGGAAGAGAACGAATCGGTGGTGCAGGGTTTCTTAGCTGCGACGCCGGAAGCGAAGGCGCTACCTTGGCCGAACGACATCGCCCTGCCTGTCGGGGCGCTGCGTCGGGACGTCGGCGTACAACTGCTTCCGAGCCCAGGTCAGGCGTCCACCGATGGCTTCTATTATGCTTGCCTCGTTCGGGGTGGAGGCGCATGACCACGAGAGTCGGAACAGCTCGGCGTCTGAGGGCCAGATTGATGGTCGTCGCCTTTCTTTGGCTCGCCGGGGCGATGCCATGGCAATGGCCGGAGCTGCGCGCCGACCCTCTCGAAGGAACGCTCGAAGTTCAGTCGGCCTTCGTCAATGTGGTGGGTGGTGTCTATCAGCTGCACGTACGTACGCGCTATCCGTCCAGCGAAGAGGCGGCAGGCGCTCTGCGCGATGGCGTTTCATTGTCTTATATCGTCGATGTTGAGGTGTCTCGAGAGCGACGGTTTTGGACCAACGAGAATATCGTCGAGTTGCAGATGAGACGGGAACTGAGTTTCCACTCTGTCAGCGAGCGCTATGTCGTCAAAGATCCCTTGCACGAGGGCGAGCAAAAATCCTACGCGACTCTCGACGAGGCGCTGGTCGGCCTCGGCAGTATTGAGAGCTGGCCCATTCTGGTGGCGTCGCAGGTGACACAACCGGGAGCCTATCTCGTCAGTGTCCGCGCGAGTGTGCGGCGCGGGCGACTCACCGATGCGCTGCGCGCCCTCATGTTCTGGTCTGACGACTGGCAACGCGAGAGCGAGTGGTATTCATGGTCGCTACCACGCTGAACAGTCGCCGTACCCGTATCTTGATCGCGCTTTGGATCGCGGTCGTCGTCGGTGCGCTTTTCGCGCTTTTTTTGTCCGCGCAAAACTCCGAGCAGTTCGGTCGTCTCCAACCCTGGATTCTCCTCGCGAGCGCGATCACCGTGATCGTGATCATCGGCTTGCTGACACGAAAGATTTTTCAGCTCGTCTCGGCCTATCGCAGCGGAGTACCGGGATCTCGACTGACCGCGAGAACCGTCCTGGTGTTCAGCGCGCTGGTCGCGCTCCCGCTCCTGACGGTCTACACCTTCTCGCTAGAATTTTTGAATCGAGGTATCGACAGTTGGTTTCGAGTCGAGATCAAACAAGGTCTCAACGATGCCGTAGTGCTGTCGCGCTCTGCGCTCGATCTTCGCATGCGTGAATACGGCGGCCGTACAGAGCGGTTCGCCGCGGCGCTCTCCAATCAGAGCGCCGGTGGGGCTTTGTTCGCCCTCGATGAGGAGCTGCGTAATTCCGGCGCCAGCGAGATCGTTCTTTACGGTGAATTCGAACGAATCATCGGTGCCGCGAGCCAGGAGGTCCCGGACGCTTTGCCCGATCGCCCGCCCGCCGATCTCGTTCGCGCCGTATCGAGTGGGTCGACCTATCTCAGTCTCGAGCCCGTGGGTGATTCCCGGTATCTCATTCGAACGGCTGCGCCCGTTCCGGGCGTGTCTTTCGCGCGGAGCGATGCGCGTTTCGTCGTGGTCGTCTACGAGTTGCCGAGGCAATTTGCCGAGTTGACGGATACGGTTCAGCGATCCTTTTCGCAATACGGCGATCTCGCTGAGCTACGTGAACCGCTCAAGTACAGTTTCAGATTGACACTGACCATGGTCCTGCTCGTCACGCTGCTCGGAGCGATCTATGGTGCGATCTACTCTGCCGAGGTGCTCTTTAAACCGGTTCAGGATTTGATGGCCGGCACTCGAGCCGTCGCCAAGGGCGACTTCGGCATGCGAGTTCCGCTGACCTCGCGCGACGAGATGGGCTTTCTCGTGCAGTCCTTCAACGATATGACCAAGCGGCTACGGCGCGCGCGTGAAGAGACGGAGAGCAGTCGAGCGACCGTCGAACGTGAGCGTGAGCGGCTCGCCATCATTCTTGCCCGTTTGTCTGCGGGAGTGTTATCCGTCGATCGGGACCTCGTTGTCCAACGAGTCAATGAGTCGGCAGGGAGCATTCTGGGTGTCGACCTCGGCTCGAGCGTCGGTCGGGTGCTCGGGACGGGTGTCGATGGCGACTCTGGCTTATTACCCGCCTTCGTCACGGAATTGCGCTCGAGATTTGCCGCGGGACGTGACGAATGGCGTGAGCAAATCGAGTTGCGATCAGCCGCAGGCGGTACGGGGGCACGCGTTCTCGTCTGCGCCTGTGTGCCGTTGCCCAAAGAAGACAGCGGCCCGGGCCAGTTCGTGATCGTGTTCGATGACGTCACGCACTTACTGCAGGCGCAGCGTGATGCGGCCTGGGGTGAGGTCGCACGTCGATTGGCGCACGAGATCAAAAATCCGCTGACGCCGATCCAGCTTTCGGCCGAACGATTGCGTCGCAAGTTGTTGCCGACTCTCTCCGGCGCAGATGCCGAAATGCTCGAGCGTTCGACGCATACGATCGTTCAGCAGGTCGAGTCGATGAAGCAGATGGTCAATGATTTCAGTGAGTATGCCCGCGCCCCGGCGATGCAGATCGTGGCGTTCGATCTCAACCGACTCGTCACGGAGGTGACCGATCTGTATCGATCGCAAGAGGCATCGGTCGAGCTCGTGACCCGTTTGGGGGAGGCGATGGGCGCGGTCGAAGCGGATCGCTCGCGTATCCGGCAGGTACTCAACAACTTGCTGACCAACGCGTTCGAGGCGTTGGAGGGGATCCGCCCGGCCACCATCGAGGTGCGGACGGCCATGGCTGAGTGGGAGGGCGGAGTATTCGCCGAGTTGACGGTTTCCGACAATGGACCGGGGTTCCAGCCGGACATGATCGACAGGGTGTTCGACCCCTACGTCACGAGCAAGCCTCGGGGCACCGGCCTCGGCCTTGCGATCGTCAAGAAAATCGTCGAAGACCATAAGGGGCGTATCGAAGTGGGGAATCGCCCCTCGGGCGGTGCTATGGTCCGTGTTATGTTTCCCGTGCTGGAGCGAGAGAGGGCATTAGCCCCCGGCACCGAGCACGCGGATCGGAGGAGGGAGCGGGCATGAGTGCAGCACGCATTCTTGTAGTGGACGACGAGGCGGATATCCGCAGTCTCGTCAAAGAAATCTTGAGCGAAGAAGGCTACGAAGTCGACGTCGCTGCCAATGGTGCAGAAGCTCGCACGCTCCGCCAACGTCAGCAACCCGACCTCGTGCTTCTCGATATTTGGATGCCCGATGTCGATGGCATCACGCTGCTTCGTGAATGGTCATCCACGAGTACGGACGGCTGCCCCGTGGTGATGATGTCCGGACACGGCACGGTGGATACCGCGGTCGAGGCCACCCGACTCGGCGCCATGGATTTTGTCGAGAAGCCGCTCTCGCTCGCCAAGTTGCTCCGTACGGTCCAGAAGGCGCTCGAGGGAGCGCGGGCGCGCAAGACATCCGGAAAGGCCAAAGCGGGTTCGATCGCGGCGCCTGTCGGCAAGAGTCGACTGGTTCAGCAGCTGCGAAACGAATTACTGCGACACGCGAACGGCAATGCGGCGCTGATGCTGTTGGGCGAATTCGGCTCGGGTCGCGAGGCGTTCGCTCGTTTCATTCACGATCATGGGCCGCGGTCCAGCAAGCCTTTCGTCGTAATCACTGCGAGCGCTCTGCGCGACATGGATGCGGAAGCGGCACTCTTCGGCACATCGGGGAACGGCGGGCTCATCGAGCAGGTGGGCGACGGTACGTTGTTCATCAATGAAATCGGCGACCTGCCGCCATCCGCCCAACGAGCGCTGCTCGGGCTTCTCGAAACACGCAGCTTCACGAGGCTCGGCGATACAAAGCCGAAGACCTTCGAGGCTCGAGTCCTGAGTTCTGCGCAACCCGATATCGAGCAAGGCGTGCTTCGGAGAGACCTCATGGCGCATTTAGGCGCCACGGTGGCTAGAGTGCCGCCTCTCAGAGAGTACGCCGAGGATGTTCCCGATTTGCTGCGGCACTATGTCGATCGTTTGGTCGACTCCGAAGGGCTTGCATTCCGACGCTTCAGTATCGCGGCGCAAAACCGCCTCCGTAACTATCCTTGGCCGGGCAATGTTCAGGAGTTACGGGCCATGGTCCGTCGACTCCTGCAGCAAGGCGGAGCCGAGGAAGTATCACTCGACGATATCGAACGTGAGTTGTCTCAAGTGGCGCCGCCTGCTGAGACGTTGGTCAAACAAGATCTGCTGGCGCTCGGCTTGCGTGAGGCTCGCGAGCATTTCGAGCGCGCGTACCTGCAGCAGCAGCTGCTGCTGTGTCACGGCAAGGTCGGGCAGTTGGCCAAGCGTGTTGGCATGGAGCGTACGCATCTCTATCGAAAGCTGCGTGCGTTAGGCGTTGATTTCCGCAGCGTCTCCGATGACGTCGACGCCTAGTCTCCGACTCGAATCACCACGGCTTCCATTTCGGCGCGTTGCAGCGTGGCGCGGGTGCGGTTGAGTTCGACGAGATTGCTCACCGGACCGATGCGAACCCGATGCAGCACGTCGCTTTCGATCGTGATGCGCTGTACGGTGGATTGAACGCCGAGGCGTAGCATTTTGGCCTGCAGCCTCTCTGCCTCCTCGAGATTCTTGAACATCCCGAGCTGCAGAACGTAGACCCCGGGTCGCTCGATCGGCGTATTGGGTACGGTCGGGATAGCGGCCTTCGGGTCGGTCTCGGGGACGATGACCTCGCTTTTAGGGAGCATTCCGTAGAAGTCGTACTCGCGCTCGGGCTCTGCGGGGGTCGCCGAAACGGGATCGCGCTTGGCCGGGCGGGGCGTGGGCTGAGTGTCCTCGGCTGCACTTCGTGCGTCCTGGATCGCCTGCTGCTGCCAGAAAAAAACGGCGACGGCGACGGCGAGCCCTGCCGAGAGACCCACGAAAAACTCTCGAGAAAAACTGAACTCGCTGCCGCTACGCCCGCTCGCACGCTTGAAGTCTCGACCGATCGGGGTTTTGCTCACATCGACTCCGGAGCTGAAACGCCGAGGATGGCGAGGCCGTTACGCAGCACCCGTTGCACGGCGAGCAAAGCGTACACACGAGCGCTACGCACGTCCGTTTCGGGTACGAGTACTCGCTCGGCGTTGTAAAAGGCATGCAGCGTCGTAGCCAGTTCGCGTAAGTAGTGGACGAGCGCGTGAGGCGCACGCTGCGAAGCCGATTGCCGAATGACCTCCGGATAGCGCGACACACAGGAGAGCATGGCCTCAGCCTGCGGGCCCGCCAACAGCACAGCGCCGCGCTCCAGCATGATCTTTCGTGCATCGTCCGCGACGTAAGACAAGCCGCGCGCCGAAAGTTCTTTCATGACGCTGGCCACACGCGCATGCGCATACTGCACGTAAAAAACCGGGTTCTCATTGGTCTTCGACTTGGCGAGCTCGAGATCGAAGTCGAGTGATTGGTCGTTGCTTCGCATCAAGTAAAAAATTCGACAGGCATCGTTGCCGACTTCTTCGCGCAACTGCCGTAGCGTCACGAAGTTGGCCTCGCGCTTGCCCATCGACATCTTGACGCCGTTTCGGAAGAGGGCGACGAGCTGGATGAGGGGCGCCTCGAGACAGTCACCCGGATGACCGAAAGCCTGCAGGCCGCCGCGTACTCGAGTGACGTAGCCGTGATGATCGGCGCCCAGCACGTCGATTAGCATGTCGAAACCGCGTTCGCGCTTGTCCAGGTGATACGCGATATCGGAAGCAAAATAAGTTTTGACTCCGTTTTCCCGTACGACGACACGATCTTCGTCATCACCGAACTGGTTTGCCTTGAACCACTCGGCACCGTCTTTCATGTAAAGCAGATCTTTGGATCGGAGCCTTTCGAGCGCCCGCTCGACAGCGCCGCCTTGCGTAAAGGCGCGCTCTGAGATCCAGTTGTCGAAATGCACGCCATAGCCGTCGAGATCGTCACGGATCTCCGCAAGCATGGCGGCGATGCTCGACTCCAGCACGCGCTCCCAGGCACTCTCGCCGATCAGGTGGCGGCATCGCGCGATCAGCGCATCGATATGTTTTTCCTTGTCACCCTCGGGTGCATCGGCAGGGAGACCGGCGATCACGGTCGCTGCAGCGTGTCGGAGCGCGGATCCCTCGCGCTGCTGCAGGGCGATCGCAACGGGGCGGATGTAATCGCCGCGATAGCCATTTTCGGGAAACTTGATCGTCTCGCCGCAGGCTTCGAGATAGCGGATCCAGACGGAGACGGCGAGGATCTCGGTCTGCCGACCTGCGTCGTTGATGTAGTACTCGCGTGTTACCGCATCACCCGCTGCTTCAAGCAAATGACCCAAGGCGTCGCCGAATGCAGCTTGACGACCATGGCCGACATGCATGGGTCCGGTCGGGTTGGCGGACACGAACTCCAGCAATACCTTGCGCGGACGTTCCGGACGATGGCGTCCGTAGGACTCACCTTGTTCATGAATGCGCACGAGCTCGCGCGCGTAGAGATCTTTGGTGAGGAAAAAATTGATGAAGCCTGCGCCGGCAACCTCCACGCGCTCGATGATCGGCGAGGCGGGTAGAGCGGCGATGATGGCTTCGGCAATCGTTCGTGGCGGTTTACCTGCCACTTTGGCGAGGCGCATCGCGATGTTCGACGCGAAGTCACCGTGTGATGTGTCGCGCGCGCGCTCGAGGGTGATGAGTTGCGGGTCGACTGGGCTGGAAAACAGTGAGCCCTCGAGCGACTGCAGCGCGCGCTGCAGCAGGTTATGCAGGTCGTCTTTCACGGGCGCGATTCTACCGGGTCAGAACAGTTCGAGCGGATCGACATCGAGTGCCCAGCGAACCCGTCGTACCTCGGGCAGGGCTTCGATGGCCGGCAGCCATTGCTCGAGCAGCCGGTGCAACGCCCCACGATCGCCGCTTTCGACCAAAAGCTGAGCGTGGTGACGATCGGCACGTCGGGCCATGGCCGCCGGGGCGGGTCCGAGCAAGCGAACCCGTCCGCCCTGACGACCCCCGCCGGTTTGTCGACCTCGAGCGAGCGGTTCTGCTGCACGGCGCGCCTGTTCGAGAAAGCGGATGGCGGTCTCTGCCTCGACGGCCGACGCGCGTAGCGCGGCAAGTCGCGAGTACGGTGGCCACTCGGCGCTGCGTCGCTCCTCGAGCGCCGCCGCAGCGAAGGCATCGTAGCCGCCCGTTAGGAGTCCCGAGAGCAGCGGGTGCTCGGGGTATTCGGTCTGAATCAGGACCTCGCCCGGTCGACTCGCCCGTCCCGCTCGACCGGCCACCTGGACGATGGTTTGAGCAAGCCGTTCAGCGGCCCGAAAATCCGTGCTGAAAAGACCTTGATCGGCATTCAGCACCACCACCAAGGTGAGCGACGGAAAGTCGTGGCCCTTCGCAACCATTTGAGTACCGACCAGAATTCGCGCCTGCCCATCCGCCATACGCGACACCACGGCCTCAAGTTCCTCGCTCCGTCGTACCACGTCGCGATCGAGTCGCGCGATTCCGACGCCCGGGAACGTTTCGATGAGACTTTCTTCGACACGCTCCGTGCCTTGTCCTACCGTTTTCACGGCGTAGCCGCATTGCGGGCACTGACGCGGCAAGTCTCGATCGGCGCCGCAATGATGGCAGCGCAACCGCCCCGCTTGCCGATACACGGTCATGCGCGCATCGCAGGATTGGCAAGGCGCGACCCAGCCGCAGGCGGTGCAGGCGAGTGTCGGCGCATAGCCGCGTCGATTGATGTACACGAGGACCTGACCGTCCGCCGCGAGGTGGCGTTGAATGGCGGACACGGCGGTAGTCGACAATCCGGCGTGAACGCGTTCCTGGCGCAAGTCGACGAGACGCAGGGTGGGCGGCAGGGCCGATGCGGCACGATCGGGTAGCGAGAGTCGAGTCAGGCGTCCTGAGGCCGCATTGTGGAGAGATTCGAGCGAAGGCGTCGCGGATCCAAGCACTACCGGAACATCGAGAGCATGTGCCCGCACCAAAGCGAGATCACGCGCCGAGTATCGGAACCCGCCCTCTTGCTGTTTGAACGAGGCGTCGTGCTCTTCATCGACGATGATGAGACCGAGATCGGGGATCGGGGCAAAGACGGCTGAGCGAGTACCGATCACGAGTTGTGCGCGGCCGCTATGCGCCGCTCGCCAGGCCGCCAATCGTTCAGAGTCCGTGAGTCCCGAGTGCAAGACGGCCAGGGATGACTGTGGAAACCGTTTTGCAAACCGGCCGACGAGTTGCGGCGTCAGGCCGATCTCGGGCACCAGCACGAGCACGCGACGCGAGTGCTGCAGCTGCGTTTCGGTGAGCCGCAGGTAGACCTCGGTCTTGCCGCTTCCCGTGACGCCGTGCAGCAACCATGCGTGATAGCCGGTATCACCCGCCTCTCCAACGGCGTCGATCACCGTGCGCTGCTGCGCCGAAAGCTCAGGTCGGGGATCCGCGTGAGTAGTGCTCTCGGCCGAACTCCCGATGGTCGAGTCAAAGAATGTGTCGCGCAGCTCGCAGACGATCCAATCGCGTTTGGCGAGAGCTTTGGCGGCGTCTCTCCAACCCGCCAGTTGATGATTGAGCGTGTCGACGTCTTGGCCCGATGTCCCCGCGGCGACGAGTTGCTCGAGGAGCGTACGTTGTTTTGGCGCGCGCTTGGGTTCGCCGGCGCGGAGTGCGGCAGCCCCGGCATCGGTCGCTCTCCAGTACTCCGTCTGCGAGACGAGCGAAGCGCCCTCGCGCATCAGCTTGGGCAATGCGGCGGCCATGACCTCGCCGATCGGGTGGTGGTAATAGTCCGCGGCCCACCGCAGCAATTGCAGTAGGGGGGCATCGAAAACGGGGACGGGATCCAAGATCTTCGAGATCGTCTTCAGCTTCGACTCGTCGACGTCGGACGTCGGCTCCAAGCCGATTACCACACCTACGAGTTGACGCCGTCCGAACGGGACCGAGACCCGACACCCGAGAGCCGGAACCTCAGAATTGGGCTCGATTCGATAGTCGAAGGTTCGCCGCAGCGGCGTATCGATGGCCACTCGACAGATCGTCGGATGAGGGGCTTGAGATTTGTCCACAGAGGGTGTGGATAACGTTGTGGATAGTGAGCGTTTCAAGCGAAAAATCGCCGCGTTTTATGGGGATTTTCGTTGGCTTGGTTAATGATTGACCAATTAAAGAAAAATTTATATAAATCAATAAGTTAAATAGCGATGTACTGATTTCTAGACACGGTTATGACGCAATTGTGAAACCGTTTCTCCACGAGCTCACGCAAGTCACTGATTTATCGTGCTCTACTCCAATTCGTGAGCGTCACGCCGGTGATGGCGACGGCGCCTCCGATCAGCATCGAGATCAGCAAAGGCTCACCCAGAAGGAGAGTGCCGAACAATACGCCGAATACGGGGACGAGGTTATTGAAAACGGCGGTGCGCGCGGCGCCGAGCTGCTGCAGCCCTTCGGCATACCAAACGAAGGCCAACGCGGTCCCGCCTGCACCGAGGTAGACGATCGACGCCCACGCAGCGAAGGAGATGTCATGGACCTGCCAGCCGTCCCACTCGAAAGGCATTCCCGCCGTGAGCATCAACGCGCCCCAGAGCGTCGTCACCGTCGTCAGAGCGAGGGGTGACGCCGCGGCCTCGCCGTTCAGGGCATAGCGACCGACGACGGTGTAGATCGCCCAACAACAGGCGCCCCCCAACATCAGCCATTCGCCGCGACCCACGCGTTGTAGCAACAGAGAAGGATCCCCTTTCGAGAGCACGATCCAAACGCCGGACAGCGCCAGCAAGATTCCCAACCAGCGATGCTGCTGCAGTCGTTCGCCGAACACGATCGCCATCGTCATTGCAGTCAGGATGGGATTGAGTGCCACGACGAGCGCCGTTCGACCCGCCGGGATGAGCTCCAGTGCGCCGAGAAAGAGGAGGTTGTAGATCACGAGGCCGAACAGGGCGAGTAGCGCCGTGAAACCGAGATCGCGTGCGCTCAATCGCGGAATTCGTTTTTCGACGACGAGCAGCAGCGGAGCGAGGATGGCGAAGGCCACCCAAAACCGCAGTGCCGAAATCGTGAAGTGAGGCAGTTCGGGTGCTGCAATTCGGCCGGCGATAAACGTACCGCCCCAGAGCGCGGCGACGCCAGCAAGTCGAAGATAGAGACTATTCACGATGAAGAGTGTGGCACCACTCGCTCTCGCCAGGCGACATAAAGTCCGGCTGCGATCACCAGCGAGGCACCGCCGAGCATCATGCCGCCCGGCAACACCGACCAGGCGACCCAGTCGATTGCGATTCCCCACAATAAGGCCGTGTATTCGATCGGCGCGACTACTGCTGCCGGCGCATGACGAAACGCTTCAGTAATGTAGTGCTGGCCGGCAGCGCCCAGGCCGCCGATCGCCACGATCAACCAGCCGTCCGAGGGTCGGATGGCCACCCATCCCGGCAGCGCCAAAGCGCCAGCGACGATCGTGATGATCATGAGAAAGGTGAAGACCATTGCCGAAGAGCGCTCGGTACGCGTTAGCACGCGAGCGGTAATCGCCGCGAGCGCGTAGCACAACGCCGAGGCAACCGCCGCAATTCCGGCAATCATCGACAAGCCGTCAGGCCGTGGTTGCAGAATCACGATCACGCCGATCAGGCCGATCACGATGGCCAACCAGCGTCCGCTGTCTACCTTTTCTTTGAGCCACCAGGCTGCGAGTGCGGCGATCAGCAGAGGTGCAGCCATGTAGATCGAGTACACCGAAGCGAGAGGCGCCTCGCGCAACGCGAGAACGAAGGTGGCCAACATGATGATTCCCAGCACGCCGCGAAAGAGATGTAGGCCGAGGCGCGTAGGTTTCAACTCACTCAGGCGTCCCGCATACCACAGGGGGAGCACGACGAAAGGCAGCGAGGCGGCACCGCGGATTGCGGTGACCTGCATCGGCGGGTAATGAGTAGCGAATAGTTTGAGCAGCGCATCCATAAAAGAAAACGCTGCGACGGCGATGAACATCGCCGAGACACCTCGACTGCTGGTCGTCATCGAGTGGCGCTCGCCACTCCACCGTTGACGACTTCACCGCCTTTGATGACGAGACTCACACGCTCTAGCGCCCGAATGTCGCTGAGCGGATCATCCTCGACGGCGATCAAATCGGCATAGGCGCCTTGCGCGATCGTGCCGACTTGACCCGCCATGCCGAGCGCGTCGGCGCCATGAACGGTCGCAGCTTGGATGGCCTGCATCGGCGTCATGCCATACCGCACCATTACGGCGAGCTGTTTGGCGTTATCGCCGTGCGGATAAATTCCAGCGTCGGTTCCGAGCGTCATACGGATACCCGCTTTCAGCGCGCGCTCGAAATTGCGTCGCTGAATTTCGCCGATCATCGCATCCTTGCGGATGAACTCTGGCAGTTCGCCCCGACGCTTCGATTCGCTCTGCGTGTAATCGGTGTTGTAGATATCCATCGAGAAGTACACCTTGTACTTCTTGGCTAATTCGAGACCTTCATCGTCGATGAGACTGGCGTGTTCGATGGAATCCACCCCTGCGCGCAATGCGACCTTGATGCCACTCGCACCGTGAGCGTGAACAGCCACTTTGCGGCCGTGCATGCGTGCTTCGTCGACGAGTGCAGCCACTTCTTCCGGCGTGAATTGCTGCATTCCCGGCTGCGTTCCTTTCGAGAACACGCCTCCCGTGCCGCAATATTTGATGACATCGGCGCCGTAACGGACATTTTGCCGCACCGCTTTTCTCACCTCGGTCGGGCCGTCAGCCGTCCCGAGCGAGGTCTGTCGAAATTCGGGCGCGAGCAAGTTACTGCCGCAGTGTCCGCCCGTGATGCCGATGCCCGGACCCGATACGACGAGTCGTGGTCCGATCACGTCTCCGGCGTTGATCGCGTCGCGCAGCGCGACATCGGCATAGCCGTCGGCGCCCAGATTTCGAACCGTCGTGAATCCGGCGAGCAGCGTACGCCGTGCATTGGCCGCCCCGATCAGGGCGAGGCGCGGGATCGAGATCCCGAGCCGCTCGTATCGCAGGATGGTGGGATCGGATGTGAGATGCGTATGGGTGTCGATGAGACCGGGCAGCACCGTCGAAGACGACAGGTCGAGTACGCGGGAGCATCCCGTGAGCGAGGTCTGACTCGCGGGAGTGACGCTGAGGATGCGCTCGCCCCCCACTCGGATGACCTGATCGCGCAGGACCACGCCGCGATCCGGGTCGATGAGGCGACCGACCTTGAGGGCAGAGGTGCAGGCAGGTGTCGGGTCCGCTTCGACTTGCGCCCCGGCATCTCGGTTACCGAAACCGACATTGAGCAATAGCAGAAGGGCTAGCACGCCGATGGGAGATCGGCGGCTTTTCGGGCGGATGTTCATAGGCCGAAATCATAGATCAAGGCGGCGCCCGTCACGTCGCATTAGTAAAAAATACCCAAAAAAGGCGATTAACAACGACTAGTAATTTTGGTTTACTCAGCCGCACACGAGTTGCGGTGTTCAGTTAACGTTCACGGCACTGAATACGACCCATTCAGGAAGGGTCTGGAATAAAAAAACAACAACCCGTCGGAGCTTCCACGAGTGGACTCTTTGTCTAGACCAGAAAGGGCTAAAAAACGACAGCCCGATCCCCTAATTCGCCATCTTCACCTCATTCCGGCGCTGGTGCTGGTCGCCCAAAACGAGTCCGTCTCGATATCCGAGTTGGTGATGGTCCTGCGTCTAAACGGTCTGGGTGGCGACCGGGCCTGCCGGAAGCTCATCCATCGATTGCATCGACTCAACCTTTTAGTCATCGAGATCGGCAAGCGGGACGACCGACGCGAGAAGTCGGTTCGCATGACGATCGAGACCCGAAAGGTATTGGGCGAACTTCGGACGCACCTTGAGGCGATGGCACTCTAGGCGTTCAAGCTCAGGGTTCGTCCACGCTATAGCCGCGCGCCTTCATTCGGGCGATCACCCCGTTCCGACCGAACAGCTCATCGATCGGAACCACTGCGAGCGCCACGTCGTGCGACTCGATCGCCTGGACGGCGAGCCGAAACCACCCATCCTCGAATTGCTGGCGGATCCCCGCAATCTTGGGACTTTGCTGCAGCGCCGACCAGCAGGCTTCGCGCTGCTCGGACGCGTTCGGAGATCGCAACGCATCGATATCGCCGACGGCCCAGGCTTCGGCCTTGCGGCGCGCGGCGTCGAGATCGCTTTCCATGCGCGATAGTGTCGAGCGAATACAGGCGAGTTCCGCATCCCTCGGGATTTTCCCGACTTCTGCAAGCGTGCCCTTGGGGTCGTCGATGACGATGGTCGGCATGACGATCGGTACCTTGCGAGATTTGGCGAGCTTTTCGACCTGTCGGCTGACATCGTTACGACCGGTCAGCCCGGCGCGCGAGAGCGCTTCGCGCCAAAGTTCTCCAGCGGCGATCAGGGGGCGGCGCTTCAGCATGTCGCGTTCGCGTGGTGCGTACTTCAAGCGCAAGGTCTCGAACCGTTGGAAGACGTCGGCCGGTAGCACGTCTTCGAGAGACTGTTTGTCCTCGTTGCCGCGCAGACTGCGGTACTGCATGTAGAGCTGGACGGCCTTGATCGGCCCGATGTTTGCGTCGACGTCGCTACGCGCCGGGATGACTTGCTTGGCACGCGACAGCACGTTTTCGACTTCCCGCGAGCGCCACGCCAGCTTCTTGGGTAGCGGGCTCAGGGTGCCGAGCAGGTAGAGCGTGTTGTCGCCGTTGCGTACTTTCCAGAGCCCGGGGCCGGCTGCTTCGCCGACGATGGTGACTTCTTCGATCTCCGCGGGACGCTCTTCGGGGGCGATCTCTGCCTGAGGCGGTTCGAGCGCCTGCGCAAACGCAGCGCCTGATCCCAAAAGTCCGGTGAGTAGGTAGCAAACGATGACGAGCGATTGAGTCATGAGCGGTACCACCTCGGACTGCGGAGCTGAAGGCAAGTTCAGAACCGTTGAATGTTGTAACAAAACTACCGTAAATTACGACTGAGATGTCGAGTCTGGATCACGAAGAGTTCGGAATCGTTGCGCGCCCCGCCGAAGGGGTGCCGCTGCACCAGCACGTGCTGCGGACGGACGTCGCGGGGATGCCTCTCGAGTGGATCGACTACCGCGAGGCAGCGCGGCTCTACCACCAAGATCAAATCGCCTACACCTGCGGCATGCCGCTCTTTCGGTTGTTCGGGGGTACGAACGCCTTGACCGGTCGTCGGACCGTTCTCGAGGTCAACTCGATCATCGCCACGGTGGGTCAGAGTGGCAACCCGGGACACTTACGCAACGATTACGTCCCGCCTCTCAACAATCAAACGCTGTTTCGGCGAGATGCCTTTCTCTGTCTTTACTGCGGAGCACGGTTCTCGACCCGCGACTTGTCTCGCGATCACGTTCGCCCGTTCAGCCAAGGGGGCCGCGACGTGTGGACCAACGTGGTGACGGCGTGTCGCCGATGTAACAACTACAAGGCTTGGCGGACTCCCGAGCAGGCCAAGATGCAGTTGTTGGCCGTTCCGTTCACGCCGACCTACGCCGAGTACATTTTTTTGAAAGGTCGACGGGTGCTCTTCGATCAGATGGAGTATTTGCTCGCGCATTTTCCGCGCAGCAGTCCGTTGCACGGGCGTATCAAGCACTTGATGACCTGACCGCATCGGAGGGCGCGCCCATCGCCCGGCGGTCGGTACAATAAGCCGTGCTGTACCTCGTCGACGCCTCCGTTTACGTCTTTCGCGCCTATTACTCCTTGCCGCCGGACATGCTGGACCGGGAGGGCAACCCAGTTCATGCCCTGTTCGGCTTCGCCCGATTTCTCGGAGATCTTCTGGAGCGCGCGAAGCCGCGTTATCTCGCAGTCGCGTTCGATGAGAGTCTCGCAACGTCGTTTCGAAATCGAATCGACCCTGCCTACAAGGCCAATCGCGACCCGGCCCCTCCCGATCTCAAGTTGCAGTTCGAGCGCTGCCGAGAGTTTTGCCGTCACGTCGGGGTGGCGGATTTCGGCAGCGGTGAGTACGAAGCCGATGACATCATCGGGACCCTGCATACGCGTTTTCGAGCCGAGGGCATGCCGGCTACGGTGGTCACGCGCGACAAAGACCTCGCCCAGCTCATTCGGGAAGGGGACATTTACTGGAACTACACCGATAACCAACGACTCACGTATCGCGAGATCGAGCCGCATTTCGGCGTGGTTCCCGAGAGGTATGCCGACTATCTCGCACTGACCGGTGATGCCGTGGACAACATTCGCGGTGTTCCGGGCGTCGGGCCTAAGACCGCGGCGGCGTTGTTGCGGGACTTCGTTTCGCTCGAAGAGCTGTATGACAATCTCGATGCGGTTGCTCAGCTTCCCATCCGCGGTGCCGCAAAGCTTCCGGAAAAGCTCGCGCGTCATCGCGAAGACGCGTTTTTGGCGCGTCGGCTCACCGAGATCGTTCGTGACATGCCGCTGCAAGTCGATCGCGAAGGGCTTCGCCCGCAGCGCCCCGATCTCGACTCGCTGAGTGCGTTCTTCGATCGTCAAAATTTCGGGCCTACCCTGCGCAAGCAGAGCGAGCGTCTTGCGGCGCTGGCGAGTGCAGGAGTCGGGTGACGAGCGCATGAGCTGGCATTTTTATTTACCGCATCGCTGGCCTATGTGGATCGCCTTGTGGGCGCTAAAGTTACTCGCGCATCGCGAATTCAAATCTTTGCTACGTATCGGCCAGCGAATCGGCGATTTTGCGCGACGCTTGCCGCTGCCTCAGAAAAACGTCGTGCGTCAAATATTAGACTGTGTTTTCCCGAAATGTCTTACGTCGACCGTGAACGTTTGCTGCAGCAGCATTTTCGCGAGGCGGGCATCTCTCTACCCGAGACCGCTCTCGCATGGTTCATGCCGCCCGACAAACTGCGCACGCTGGTGCGCTTCGAGGGTATCGAGGAGTTCGACCGACTTCAGGCATCCGGGCGAGGCGTGATACTGCTCGCCTCGCATTTCACGACGCTCGAAATCGGCGCGCGCTTCATCACCGCTGCCCGCGACGTTCACGCGGTATACAAACCCTCCAGCGACCCCTTATTGAGCGAGTTCTTTCGCAAGTATCGCGGGGCGGTTGCCGCCAGCATGATCGCGAGCGATGACATTCGCGCCATGGTTCGCGTGCTGAAGGCGGGCGGGGCGGTGTGGTACGCACCCGATCAGGCTTTCCGCGGCAAAGGCGCCGAGATGGTGAAGTTTTTCGGGATTCCGGTCGCGACGAATACGGCGACGTCCCGACTCGCGCGGCTGACCGGCGCCGTGGTTCTCCCGTATTTCGTCGAGCGCTTACCCGGCGCCGCAGGCTATGTCGTGCGGATCGGGCCTGCGCTCGAAAACTTTCCCGGTCCGAGCAGCGTGACGGATACCGAGCGACATCACGCGCTGATCGAGGCCGAAGTTCGCCGTCTGCCTGCGCAATATCTTTGGCTGCACAAGCGCTTCAAGGGGTTGAGCCCAGACTATCCTGTTCGCTACTGATTCTCGGGGGCTAACGATGAGCCAGAACAATATCGAATCGGTTCTCAACGAGGTTCGGGTCTTT
>JBEAXT010000186.1:0-5576 GCA_041159695.1 Pseudomonadota bacterium | reverse complement strand
ATGGCGTCGAAGCCATGAACTTCATGGCGAATCTGATGCGCGAGCACATTCCCGAGGATGCACGTCTGCATTACATCGTCACCCGTGGCGGGGATGCGCCCAACGTCGTCCCGGAGTTCGCCGAAGTTTTTTACTATGTCCGCCACCGTAATCCGATGGTGATGGCCGAAATCTTTGATCGACTCGTGGGTGTTTCCGAGGCGGCTGCGCTCGGCACCGGCACGACGGTCAAGCACGAGGTCATCCACGGTGCGTACAGTTTGTTACCCAACGACGCCCTGGCGGCGGCGGTCGATCTCAACCTTCGACGTATCGGCGGAGTGGCCTACGATCAAGCGGAGCAAGCATTTGCCGAAAAGCTGTTCGCGACGCTGGGTAAGACCGACCTCGCCCTCGAGTCCGAGCGTGAGGTGCAATCGATCGGTCGACGTCTCGGCATGGGCTCGACGGACGTGGGTGATGTGAGTTGGGTCGTCCCGACTATCGGCTTTCGCACGGCGACTTGGGTGCCCGGGACTCCGGCGCATTCCTGGCAGGCCGTGGCTGCGGGCGGTATGACGATCGGTCTCAAGGGCATGGAGAACGCGAGCAAGATATTGGCGCTGACGGCGGCGGACTTGTTCTCGCAGCCCGAGCTCATCGCCCGCGCTCGCGCCGAGTTCGATCAGCGCCGAGGGGTTGATTTCAAGTATCGGAGTGCAGTGGGCGATCGCGCGCCGCCGCTCGATTATCGACGCTGATTTTTCGTGAGGAGAATGGGTATGCGAATCGTGACATTTCTGCTCGTCTCCATGTGTGCGGGCGCGCTCGTTTCACCGGCCGTCGCCGACGAGGTCAAGGTCCGCCGGTGGGTCAGTATCGTCGACAGCGGCAATCGAGCCGGTGAGATCGTTGAACGTTGCAAGACGCCGACGGAGTGCGATGTTCGGTTCATATTCAAAGATAACGGCCGAGGTCCCGAGATCAACGAGCGTTACTCGCTCGCGCCGGATGGCTCGTATACACGCTACACGGCTACTGGTTTGACGACGTTCGGTTCGCGAGTCGACGAGCGGTTCGAGGCGCGCGGAGCGCGTGCGAGCTGGCAGTCCACCACCGAGCGGGGACGCAGCGTCGAGGCGACGGGGAAACTGTATCTGCCCATGAACGGCAGCGGACTCATCTACGAGCGCATGGCGAAGCTCACTGCGAACGGTCGCACCGCCTCGATGCTGCCCACCGGCTCGGTGGTTCGCCGGACGCTCAAGACGGCAACCTTGGGCGAGGGTGCCTCCAGACGTGACATCGAGCTCGTGACTTTCAGTGGCCTCGGACTCACGCCCGACTTCGTGTGGCTGACTCGAGGTGAAACGCCTGAATTCTTTGCGTACGTGATTGCCGGCTACAGCACCACCGTACCCGAGGGTTACGAGCGCGATATTCAAAAGCTCGTCGAGTGGCAGACCGCCGCGGAGGCGGAGCTGCTCGCCGGATACTACAGCCGTTTGTCGACACCGCTCGAGGGACTTAGTGTTATCCGCAACGCACGAGTGTTCGACAGCGAAAACGCACGGCTACTCGATGGGCTACGAGATGTGTATTTGCTTCGCGGACGTATTGCAGCGATCAAGCCGGCGGGCGTAGGTCTCGAGGCGACGAAGGCCGAGCGCAGCCTGGATGCGGCAGGTCGCGTGCTACTGCCCGGACTCTTTGACATGCATGGTCATGTGGGTCGCTGGGAAGGTGGGCTCAATCTGGCGACCGGCGTCACCACCGTGCGCGATCTCGGCAACGATAACGCGACGCTTCAGCAAATCATTGATCAGACGACAGCCGGGCAGGTCTTCGGGCCACGTATCGTGCCGACGGGTTTTCTGGAGGGCGAGAGTCCGTACTCAGCGCGAAATGGCTTCGTCATCAGTACGCTCGATCAGGCAAAGGAAGCCGTCGACTGGTACTCGGCTCATGGATATCCCCAGATCAAGATCTACAACAGCTTCCCACGTGAGCACCTCAAAGCGACGGTCGCGTATGCGCACGAGCGAGGAATTCGCGTTAGCGGGCACGTCCCGGCGTTTCTCAGAGCGCGGGATGTGGTTGAGGCGGGCTTCGATGAAATCAATCACATCAACCAAGTGATGCTTAACTTTCTGGTGGACGACAAGACCGATACGCGAACCTTGCAGCGTTTTTATCTTCCGGCCCAAAAGACGGCAGGGCTGGACTTCGAGGGGCAAGAGGTTCGCGGATTTCTCGATCTCTTGAAGTCGCGCGGTACGGTGATCGACCCGACGCTCACCACATTCGATTTCCTGAGACAGCGTGATGGCGAGATGTCGCAAGCGTATGCGTCGATCGCCGATCATCTGCCGGCGACACTGCAGCGCGGTCTGATGAGCGGTGGAATGGAGATTCCGAATGCGCGTTTGCATGCGCTGTACAACTCGTCCTATTCCCGGATGATCGAGTTCGTAGGTCGATTGCACCGTGAAGGGATTCCGATCGTCGCCGGCACGGATGCGATCGCGGGCTTCACTTTGCAGCGGGAGCTCGAGCTTTACGTTCAGGCGGGTATTTCACCCGCAGAGACCCTGCGTATCGCGACCTGGAACGGTGCGAAATACAGCCGTGTGCTTGCCGATCGCGGCAGTATCGAGGTGGGAAAGCTCGCCGATCTTCTGCTCGTCGATGGCGATCCGACGCGAGACATCTCTGCGATCCGGAACGTGGCGCTCGTGGTGACTCAGGGGCGGAGTATCGACCCGTCGGTTGTCTTCACCGAGCTCGGGATCAAACCATTTGTCGAGTCGACGCCGCGCTGGCAAGACTCCACCGAGCGCTAAGCGCTGGGTGGAGTCGTCAGTGCTTCCGTTTTAAGTTATCGCCGCGGCGGCCGCCGATCGCTGCTCTTTTTCTCTTCCGCGCCAACGGGCGTGAACGTGTATTTCTGTCCGGCGAGAGCGGCTTCGTACATTAGGCCGCCCTTGGCGATCGTGAATACCGCAAAGCCACGATAGAACTCGCCCGTGGTCGAGGCGTCTTTTTTCCCGCCACTGATGCCCGTACTCGTACCGGTGGTGCCTGCTGTGGCACTGGCGGCGGCCGTGATGGCGACGGCACTGACGCCGGCGCCGAAGGTGAACTCACCGCCGGTGAATTCGTCGAGTGCGCGTTTGTCTTGCAGGAAGATCACCTGACTATAGGCCTGGCCGCCAGCTTGAAAGCCGATGCTGAGTTGAGTGAGTCGAACATCGCCGATGTATCGGCCTTGCTCGTACACTCGGCCTCGACCGCCCGCGCCACCAAGGCCTAGACCGCCTTTACCGATGGTCGGAAAGATGGCGTAGCCGTAACTGCGATCGAAGAACTCGGCGCTTTGCCCCGCATTGCGGAAGAGTTCCTTGGTATCGGCGTATTCGTCGGCGAGGGCCGGGGCGGAGAGGGTGAGAGCCGCGAGGCCGGCGATCAGAAAGCTGCGTAGCGAGCGAGTCATCCGTGGTGTCTCCGTAAACGTATGCCCGAAATCGGGAGGTCCTAGGGTGTAAATGCTAGCGCGTTTGACGAGCGGTTACACTCCATCGGATGAGTACCGAGTTCGGAATCGTGATGGAAGCGTCGCCGGGCTATACCGCGACCTTGGCTCGTGAAATCGAGGCGATGGGCTACGAGATCTTGCTGTGCCCCGACACCCAGAACCTCAGTCCCGATCCGTTTTCGCAATTGGCACTTGCCACGCAATCCACCCGCACCCTGCGCCTCGGCACGGGAGTGACCAACCCAGTGACCCGCGATGTCGCGGTAACGGCCTGCGCCTTCTCCACGCTACAGGCGGAGTCCAAAGGACGAATGATTTGCGGCATCGGTCGTGGCGATTCCTCGGCAGCGCACATCGGCGTCAGAAACGGCACGACCGCTCAGTTACGAACCTTTGTCGAGCGTCTTCGCGCCTATACCCGGGGCGAGACGATCGATCGGGACGGTACGTCATCACGCCTGCGCTGGTACGACTCGTTGTCGGTCGAGCCGCTCGTGATCGACGTCGCATGTACGGGACCGCAGACCATCCGCATGGCTGTCGACGTGGGCGATCGGATCAGCTTCGCCGTGGGTAGCGCACCGGAGCGCATTCGATGGGCGATGGACGTGGCCCTGGCGCGACTCGCCGAAACGGGCCGACCGCGGGAGTCGCTTCGTATCGGCGCATACGTCAATTTGGTCTGCGACCCAGACGAGCGCCGTGCCATCGCGCTGGGTCGAATGATCTCGGGGATGGTTGCTCATTTCGCCGGGATGAAAGATGCGCCGCTCGATCACTTGCCACCACAGCTCAAAGATCTCGCTGCGAAAATGCAGACGGGTTACGACATGACGCGCCACGCGCAAGAGGCGGGGAGTCATCTCGCCGAAGTACCCGACAGTTTCGTTGACTGGTTTTCGATCTGCGGACCGCCGAGCAAATGCCGGGAGCGACTGGGGGAATTGATCGCGATGGGGCTCGACCACGTCTATCAACTCGGCGGTTCTCCGGTCGCCCATCCGCATGGCGCGCGCCAGGAGGCCATGGTTCGTCAAGCGGCGTTATACGCGAGTGATGTCATGCCGCATTTTCGTTGAGTCGATCATTCATCCCCATGAATAGCGTGAATCATTTATCGCCTGCGGCCGTGCTCGAGCTTGCACGTCTCAACGGCATACCCGTGGAAGACGAGGCGATGGCGGCGCGTATTGCTGCCGGCGGCGCGGCGGCCACGGCAGCCGTCGAGGCGATCCGCAAAGCGAACGGTCGCGGTCAGGACATTGCGGCGCTGAGTGCCGTCGAGCCCGCCGATTATCTGCCGACGCTCGAGTTTCTTGCTGGCACGCAGAGTCCTGCCGGAGTGAGTCAGACGTGCAAAGATATTCAAGAGCTCAAAGAGTTCGGCGAGATGGATCTCGTCGCGGTGTCCGCGAAGCTCGCATCCGGGGAGCTACGTAGCGTAGATCTCGTTCGTACTGCGCTCGAGCGTGCCGAGCGAGCGCAGGCACGGACGCATTGCTTTTTGAGCCTCGAGAAAGACGCGGCGATACATGCGGCAGAGGGAGCGGACGCTGTGCTCGATGAGGCGAGGCGAAAAGGTCGTGAACCGCCTTCACCCTTGATCGGTGTACCGCTCGCGCACAAAGATATGTTCGATCGGATCGGACACGTAACGACGTTCGGTTCCAAAGCTCTCGAGCCGATCGTTGCGTCGCGAACGGCGACCGTGCTCGAGCGCTTGAACCGCGCGGGAGCGATCAACCTCGGTGCGCTGAACATGGCCGAGTTCGCGCTCGGCGCCACGGGGCATAACGCCGCATGGGGCGATTGCCGTAACGCCTGGAACCCCGACTACATCGCCGGTGGATCCTCAAGTGGTTCGGGCGCCGTGGTCGCTTGCGGCGCGGCGTTCGCGAGCCTCGGCTCCGATACGGGTGGGTCGGTACGAATTCCTGCCTCGGTGCAGGGCGTGTTCGGTTTGAAACCGACCTACGGCCTGTTGCCCCGCACCGGGAGTATGAAGCTTGCGCCCTCGATCGATGTGCTGGGACCTATCGCGCGCTCGGTTCGTGATCTCGCC
>JBEAXT010000183.1:0-3439 GCA_041159695.1 Pseudomonadota bacterium | reverse complement strand
CTGACTTCTTCGAGCCGCTCTTTCTTCAGATCGTATTCAAAGAAACCCCCTTAAGGAGCTGACGCGCTCCTGGAGGTCTGAAAGGGATCGCTTGATGAGGCCGAGTTCGATCATGGCCGTCATTCTAGCAGATGGTCGACGAGCAACTGCAGGCGCCGCTCACCGTTCCACTCGTTCACGTCGAGCCGATATACGAGATGGACGCTCTGCGGTAGCGCGAGTTTCCCGCCGGTACCGCGAAGCCCCGGTCGACCCTGCAACAGGTTGAATGCGATGGCATCGAACCGACGCCCAGAACCCTCGAGCTCGACCCACATCTTGACGTGTAGCTCACCGACGACCCGCGAGTCCTGTACGCGAAATCGCTGGTCGAAGGTCGGCTCCGGGAAAGCCTGGCCCCAGGGTCCGCCCTCCCGCAGCGCCTCGGCGGTCATCAGCGAAATCTCCTCGACCGCAAGTTCACCATCGGTCTCGATTCGATCGGCAAGCGATCCACCCTGCTGCCAACGCGCGACTTCGGCATCGAACTCTCGTGCGAACACATCGAGCTGCGCGCGCTCGAGCGTGAGACCCGCCGCCATCGCGTGTCCGCCGAACTTCGGCAGCAGCCCCGGATGCCGTGTGGAGATCGCCTCGAGCACATCGCGTGCATGCACACCCGTCACCGAACGTACCGAGCCACGCAGTTGTCCGTCGCCCGCATCGGCAAAGGCGATCACCGGACGACGCATACGGTCTTTGATGCGACCCGCCACGATACCCACGACACCCTGATGCCAGCTCGGATCGTAGAGGCAGAGCCCGTGGCGCGCGGCACTCGCATCACCCTGACCACCCGCACCGCGACGCGCTAACACTTCAGGATCCTCGAGGTGACGCACGGCCGCCATCGCCTGCTCCTGCATGGTCGACTCGATTGCCCGGCGTTCTTTGTTGAGCGCATCGAGACGCGATGCGAGTGCGCGGGCCTCAGTCATCGAGTCCGTGAGCAGACAGCGAATACCGAGGCTCATATCATCGAGCCGACCCGCAGCATTGAGCCTCGGACCCGCCACGAATCCGAGGTCCGTCGCGATCACGTTGGCGAGGGGCTTGTTGCCGACCTCGAGCAACGCCCGTAAGCCCGCCGTACACCGCCCCGCACGAATCCGTGCGAGTCCTTGCGAGACGAGAATGCGGTTGTTTTCATCGAGCGGCACGATGTCCGCGACCGTACCGAGCGCGACGAGATCGAGCCAAGTCGCCGGTGACGGCAGCGTTGCATCGGCCAATGCGCGATGCAGTGCGGCCATGACATAAAACGCCACGCCCACGCCGGCGAGCGCGCGCGAACCGAATCGCGCATCGGGGAGATTCGGGTTGACGATCACGTTTGCGGCCGGCAACTCCGCACCCGCGAGGTGATGGTCGGTCACGAGCACATCGATACCGAGGCCACGAGCCGCCGCTACCCCCGGCAAACTCGAAATGCCGTTGTCCACTGTAATGATGAGCGCAGGATGTTGCTGAGCCGCAAGCGCGACGATCTCTGGTGTTAGGCCATAACCGAACTCGAAGCGGTTCGGGACCAAAAAATCGACGTCGGCAAAACCCCACGCGCGCAGGCACCGCACGATGAGCGCCGAACTCGTTGCACCGTCCGCATCGAAATCGCCAATGACCAGAATTCTTTGACCGCTGCGCCGATGCGCGAGCAGCAACGCGACCGCCGCCTCCACGCCCTCGAGCGTGCCCACGGGCAACAGCCGATCGAGCGATGGGCGCAGTCGCGAGGGATCGTCGATTCCGCGGGCGGCATACGCGCGCGCCAACACCGGATTGAGTGCACCCAAGCGCCCGACGAGACCCTCATCGACGACACGCCGTCCGATCTTCAGCGTCATACGCCACCATCCGCAACGGCCATGAACGCCGTTCGATGCGGGCGCCAGAATCGATAGCGATCGCGAGACTCGACCGACGCCCACCGATCGTTGGCCGCAACCGTGAATCGCTCGAGCCGCCCGTCGTAAAGCGCCCGCGCCGCCGGCGCGACATAGGCACGATCAAACGTGGACGCATCCGCCCCCGCAAGCGGCGCGACGACGAGCACCGAGTCACCCGTCCCGTCACCACCGACATCGTCGAGCAGATCGTCGAGAGAATCCGGAAGCGGCGATACCGATACACCCGCTAAATCGGCGAGCGCTTTTGCCCAGGTGTCCTCGGTGACCATCCGCGACCAACGCGAGGGGCTTTGGGTCGCACGCAGGGGATCACGCGGCGGTTGACCCCCGCCCCACAACCACACGCTACTGATAGGCGGCTCGCCACGCAGCGCACGCTGACGGTTGAGCGGCAAGTCGTGTAACCACATTTCGATTTCGCTCGTCAGCGCGCGAAGTTCGGCGCTGCCTGCACCACTCGGCAGATGCGCCTCGAGCGAGTCACCGAGCAGTCGCGCAGGCTCGACCGTCAAGGCACCGGGTGCCACCAAACCACGCAAGACAAAACCCGCCGCTCCGGCCGGATGCAGCTCGAGACCGTCGTCGCCGAACGTCGCCGTAAACGCCTCAGCGAGCGCGTTCGCCTCGTCGGCAGGTAATCGAAGTACGCCGTTCGCGGGGAAGTGCACCGTCTTAAGTCCCGCCATCAGATGCACGGGGGTGGCGATCCAGGCATCAACGACCGCGTCGTCGGCGTCGGCGGCGAGACGCAAGGCCGCATCGATCACGCTCGCCTCATCGACGAGGGCGAGATCCTCACGACCCACACCGCGCGCGAGAGTCCCGCGCCAGCCACCGCGCATCAGGCGCGGCGCAGCAAAACGCAGCGCGGTCAGCGACGCATCGGCCATCGAGGCCGACGCCGCTCCACGCAGGAAAAGATCGGGGAGGACGAGCACGAGTTCGCGCACATCGCGTATGTTATCGGAGCATGAGACTGACCGTGACCCCAAGCGGCCCCGCCCCGCTCATCCGCAGCTATGCAGAAGGCGTCGTTCGCGTGGGCGACACCGACTGGTCAAACGCCGTGCTGCTGAGCAGCAGCGGCCTGCAGACGGCCCTCAGACCACAAAGCCCCCAAAGTATCGAGGAGCGCGACCTCGAGGCCGTCTTCGCCGACAAACCCGAGGTCGTCGTCATCGGCTGGGGCGGCGGCCAGACCTTTCTACCCGCCGCCCAACGGCGCTGGTTCCTCGAGCGACAAATCGGTCTCGAGATCATGGCGATCGGCGCAGCCTGTCGGACGTATAACGTGTTGGTGGGGGATGGTAGGCGGGTGGTTGCGATGCTGTTCCCCAAGGCGCATACCTGAAGCCCGCTCGCGGGGCCGCAAGAGCACATCCCTGTGAGCTCGGCGCGCGAGGAGCGACACGTGTTTCGTTGGTCACAAGATGGGGTGTCGCGCGCCATGGATGGCGCGCGCCAAGCTCACACGGACGTGGTTTTGGCGTCCC
>JBEAXT010000173.1:0-2550 GCA_041159695.1 Pseudomonadota bacterium | reverse complement strand
TGTATCAGGAGCAGGTCATGCAGATCGCGCAGGTACTCGCGGGCTACAGCTTGGGCGGCGCCGACCTGTTGCGTCGCGCCATGGGCAAGAAGAAGCCTGAAGAAATGGCGAAGCAGCGCAGCACCTTCGTCGAAGGGTCGGTCGCGCGCGGCGTACCGGAGTCGCAGGCGGCGCACATCTTCGACTTGATGGAAAAGTTTGCGGGGTACGGCTTCAACAAGTCGCACTCGGCAGCGTACGCGCTGCTCTCGTATCAAACCGCCTGGCTCAAGGCCCATCACCCCGAAGCGTTCATGGCGGCCGTGCTCTCGGCGGACATGGATCACACCGACAAGGTCGTCACCATTAAAGACGAGTGCGATCGCATGGGCATCACGGTGCTGCCGCCGGACGTGAACGCCTCGGCGTATGCCTTCGTCGTCGCCGGATCGCGCGAGGTGCGCTATGGACTCGGCGCGATCAAGGGCGTGGGCCAATCGGCCGTCGAAGCGATCACCGACGAGCGCAACGCGAATGGTCCCTATCGCAGTCTCGAAGACCTGTGTCGCAGACTCGATCTTAACCGCGTCAATCGTCGCGTGTTCGAGGCGCTGATTCGCTCGGGCAGTCTCGACTCGCTCGGTGTGAACCGCGCCACCCAGATGGCGCGACTGCCTGCGGCGATGCAGATGGGCGAGCAGGCGACGCGCTCGCTCGAAGCCGGACAGGTGGATCTCTTTGGTCTCGCGCAGCCCTCCGAGAGCGGTGTCGAGGCGAGTGCAGCCGCGGTGCCGCCGCAGGCAGAGTGGGGCGAGACCGTGCGACTCGCCGGCGAGCGCGACACGCTCGGGTTGTATCTCTCGGGGCACCCGATCACGCGTTACGAGAAAGACTTGGCGCGTTTCGTGAGCGGGCGGATCGCCGATCTGTTGAGCGACCGACCCTCGCAGGGCGCGCCCGAGCGCGGATTCTTCGGAGGCCGCACGGCCTCGATCGCCGGGTATATCCACGAGATCCGCAAACGCGCGAATCGCACCTCCATCGTGCTCGACGATCGAACGGGTCGCATGGAGGTGACATTCTTTGACGAGGTGCTGCAGCGCTATCGCGAGCTCATCGTCAAAGATTCTCTCGTGCTCATCGAGGGTCAACTGCGTTTCGACGAACAGGGCGATACGTGGCGTATGGCAGCGCGCAAGGTCAGCGAGCTTGATCGGGCCCGCGAGCAGCAGGCGCATCGCATTGTGCTCGTCTGGCCGCGTGCGAACGGCACGGACCAAGGGTTGATGCTGCAGCGTCTCGCCGAGACGCTCGCGGCGTACCGACCGGGGCCGTGTGCGGTCGGCGTGCGGTACGCGGGCGAACAGGCGAGCGCGGCGCTCGAGCTCGGGCCGGAGTGGAAAGTGCGGGCGAGTCCCGAACTCATCGAAGCGCTCGAGCAGCTCGTCGGGCCGACGGGCGTACGCGTCGTCTACGGTCCGCCACCCGGCACCACGACGACGGCCTACGGCTGACGTTACCTTGACGGTTGAAAGCACGGGGTCGCCCCCGTAACCTCCGCCCCGATGGCTCTCAACTTCCTCGATTTTGAACAACCGATCGCCGAGCTCGAGGCGAAGATCGAAGAGTTGCGTCACGTGACGGCTGGCGCCGGCGTCAACGTGCAGGAGGAGATCGCGCGTCTGCAGACGAAGAGCGATCAACTCACGCGGAGTATTTTTTCGAAGTTGACGCCGTGGCAGGTGACGCAACTGGCGCGGCATCCGTATCGACCCTACACGATCGACTACCTCTCGCAGGCCTTCACCGGCTTCGAGGAGCTGCACGGCGATCGTTTGTATGGCGATGATCAGGCACTCATCGGCGGGCTCGCGCGGCTCGAGGGTGAGTCGGTGATGGTCATCGGTCATCAGAAAGGGCGAGACACCAAAGAGCGTGTTCGACGCAATTACGGCATGCCAAAGCCTGAGGGGTATCGCAAGGCGCTGCGTCTGATGCATATGGCTGATCGCTTCGGCTTGCCGATCATCACCTTCATCGACACGCCGGGTGCGTATCCGGGGCTCGAGTCCGAAGAGCGCGGGCAGAGCGAGGCGATCGCGCGCAATCTCATCGAGATGGCCAAGCTTCGCGTGCCCGTGTTGAGTGTCGTCATTGGCGAGGGCGGCTCGGGCGGTGCGCTCGCCATTGGCGTGTGCGATCGCTTGCTGATGCTGCAGTTCAGCACCTACTCGGTGATCTCGCCCGAGGGGTGTGCGTCTATTCTTTGGAAGAGCGCGGACAAGAAAGAAGTTGCAGCCGAGGCCATGGGCCTAACGGCCGATCGACTGCAGAAGCTCGGACTCGTCGACGAAGTGATCGCGGAGCCCCTCGGGGGAGCGCATCGCAATCCGACGGCGATGGCGGCTGCGCTCAAAGAGGCCGTGCTGCGTCACTTGCGCGAGCTGCAAGCGAAGCCGCGTGAAACGCTGCTCGCGGAGCGCTCCCGTCGTCTTGCGGGCTTCGGCGCCTTCACCGAGGGGTCGGGCTGAGCACGCCTCGCGATCCTTTACTCGAGCGCCTCGCCGGTGA
>JBEAXT010000152.1:0-2882 GCA_041159695.1 Pseudomonadota bacterium | reverse complement strand
AGGGGAACCCAGTGTACGTCGAAGACCTCGGCCGCTTCGCGGGCATCGGGTACGGGGGTGAGATCGGTTGCGAGAAAAAGATGAATGCGCTCGGTGAAGATACCCGGAGAGCTCAGCGATTCGCCTAACGGAACGATGTGCTTGGCCTCGACACCGGCTTCCTCGACGAGTTCACGTCGAATGGTGTCGATCGGCAATTCGCCGGGTTCGAGACGCCCTGCGGGCAACTCCCACACCGTGCCGCCCGCAGCGTGCCGAAATTGGTGCAACAGACAGACCCGCCCCTCACGATCGATGGCGACGGCTGCGGTGCCGCCCGGATGGTGCAGGATCTCAAGATCCGCGGTGTGTCCGTTCGGCAGGGTGACGGTGTCCACGGTGAGTCGGGCGATCCGTCCGCGGAACACCTCGCGAGAAGACAAGAGCATGGATGATTCCTCTGGCCGGAGTTCGGCCTCAACGCGAGCGCGCGAGATATTCCTCGTTCGGCATCATGTCGGTAGCCGCCGCGACCCGGTTCGTCATATTGAAAAAACCCGTGACGGCGATGATGTCCCAGATCTCGCGATCTTTGAATCCTGCGCGACGCAGCGCCGCGCGCTCTGCAGCGCCTGTTTCGGCCGGTGCGACGGTCAGTTTGTGGGCGAAGTCGAGCATCGCCCGTTGTTTTTTGGTGATCTTTGCAATGCGATAGTTCATGACGAGCGCCTCGCCGAGCGAGGGATCACCCGACAGCTCGCGCAGTGCTTCGCCATGAGCGGTGAGGCAGTAGTAGCAGCGGTTCGCTGACGAGACGACCACGGCGATCATTTCGCGCTCGAGCATGCTGAGCTTCGAGTCGCCGAGCATCAGATCGTTGTACATCGCGATGAAAGCCCGCAGCTTCGTTTCGTTGAAGCTGTAGACCTCAAGCACGTTGGGCAAGAAGCCGATTTTTTCGTCGCAAATTGAAAAATATTTGCGAAGGTCGGGCGGTAGCTTGACCCGCGACGGGATCGGCAGTCGCAGTGCTATTTTTTGACGAGGTTGGGCGCGATAACGTCGGGCCATGGCACGCTCCAGACGGTTATCGCCCGTTGGCAGCGAATCAGCGGCGGAAGCCGCCGCCACCGCCGCCCGGGCGCGGCGCGCGCTCCTGCGCTTCGTTGATGCGCAGGGCGCGGCCGTTCATCTCGTAGCCGTTAAGGGCCGCGATCGCCGCCTGGGCCTCGGAGGCGGGCATATCCACGAAGCCGAAGCCGCGCGGACGCCCCGTCTCGCGATCGTTGATGAGTTTTACGGAGTCGACTTTGCCGTATCGCTCGAAGAGCACGCGCAAGTCAGCCTCGTTCGCCGAAAAGGGCAGGTTGCCCACGTAGATCGTTGTCATTCGACCTTACTCTCTTTCTTTGATCGGTTGACCGATGGCCGATGCTACTACCGGACTCGACGGCAAGACAACGGGGCCGAACCGCCTACTTCGTGACCGGCGTGGTCGGTGCCACCTTTTTCTTGAAGTAGGTCCAGCTGGTCTCGTTTTCCCGGGTATCCGAGCCGGCGGGCGGCGTGCGGTACTCAGGGTAATCGGTCTCGATGGTCTTCCTCATGAGCTCCGGCAGCTGCTCGTAACTGTCGAGTTTGCGGCCGGCGGCATGCATGTAGATGAGACCCGCACGGCCGCTCATTTCCATCCAAGGCAGCCAGTCAGCCATGCGAACCCAACCCACTTCGATGGGGGGATTCGGAATTTTAGGGTCGGTGATAGAGCTGACCTTGCCGAAGAAATTGAACATCTCGGTGGCGTGGTAGTAGCCGCCGACGTTCTTTTGGTAGGGCCCGCCGAGCGGGTTGATGTAAAAGAGCGGCACCGTGATCGTGTTCCACCACGTGTCGCCGCTGATAGTGGCCGGCCAGGCGTTCGGCTTGCCGTCGGCGGTGACCGGGAACACGGGGCGTTGGTTGACGGGGTCATTCGCCGTTTGCAGCACTTTTACGGTCTGACCGGTCCAGGGGTTCTTCCATTCTTTGAGGAGCTCCCCCGTCGACGGATCGACGTACAACAGCAACTCGCGGGACACCAGACGCCAACCCGTCCCGCGAACGGGATCGGTGACCGTCACGCACTGACGTACGTTGTACCCCTCGACGTCAAAAAGCTTGCGATCGCGCTCTCCAGAAACCCGCGCGAAGGCCTCGCCGTGGAAGGAGTAGATCGTCGGTGTGTTGTCGATCGATCCACATTGGATGCGTCGTTGCACCAGCGTCGCGCCCTCGGGCGTGTTGAGGTCAATACGCTTTCCCTTGGCAGCCGCTTGAGCGGTACCGATGGCGAGGCAGGACGCCGTGATCGCAGCGAGGGTGAGGGAGATCAGTGGTCTCGACATCGATGTACTCCTTGAAAATTATCGAGAAAGATTATTCGAGGTAGGCGTAGCCGTTAAGTTCGCCTTCGTAGAAACGTTTGAGCGCCTGACTTTCGGCTACGGTCATCCGGCCTTCACGGATGGCGCGTTCACAATCGCGCGCGAGCGCGGGGTAAAGTTCAGCGACATCGTACTCCATGTATTCGAGCACACGATTGGCGGTGTCGCCTTTGACGACTTCGTCGATCCACCACTTTCCGTCGTCTTCGAGACGTATGTGCACCACGTGGGTGTCACCGAACAGGTTGTGTAGATCGCCCAAGGTTTCTTGGTAGGCGCCCACCAAAAACGCCGCGAGGTAATACTCGTCGCCCTCGGCGATGTCGTGGAGCTCGAGCGTGCGCTTGATGTCGCGGTGACTGACGAAGTGATCGATCTTGCCATCCGAGTCGCAGGTGATATCCGCAAGAACCGCGCGCCGCGTCGGGCATTCGTTGAGCCGGTGAATCGGCATGATGGGGAAGAGGTGGTCGATCGCCC
>JBEAXT010000142.1:0-6378 GCA_041159695.1 Pseudomonadota bacterium | reverse complement strand
ATGGGCTGGATGGTGATGATCGTCATCCTCGTCGCTCAGAGTACGCTGGCCCCGCTCGGGTTTGAGCATCCGCTGTACCTTTACGCCAGCTCGACCCCTGAACCCCTTTCCGACATGAATGGCCAAGGAGACTTCGCCGCTCATGCCGCCTGGTTTCGTGCCTACTGGGGAGCTTGCGCACTATTGCTTGCCGTACTCGCTGCGGTGCTTTGGCGACGAGGAACAGTCGACCTGCTGCGCGTGCGGGCCAAACGACTTCGCACTCGACTAGTCGGGCCTGCAGGTGCGATCGCCGGTGTCGCCGTGCTCGCCATGGCAGGCCTCGGCGGCTGGATCTTTCACAACACAAATATCCTCAACGAATACCGGATCGATGACGACGAACGAAAATGGGCGGCGGACCTCGAGAAGACCGTGTCACCCTTCGAGAAGTTGCCGCAGCCGAAAATCACTGACGTTAACCTCGTGGTCGATCTGTATCCGACGGATGGCAGGGCCGATATCCGCGGCAGTTACGTGCTTGCAAACCGCACCAGCACGACGCTGCGCGAGGTACACGTGGCACTGCCGCGGACTCTCGAGGTACGCGCGCTCAACATTGAGGGTGCGACCGTCACAAAGCAGTGGCCTGAGTTTAACTATCGCGTCTTTCGTCTAGCGGCGCCGCTGCTACCGGGTGAAACCGCGACTCTGCAATTCAGCCTGCAGCGCGTGCAGCGCGGCTTCACCCACCGTGCCGGCGATACACGCCTCGTCGACAACGGCACATTCCTCGACAATTTCGAGATCGCGCCCTCACTCGGGCCAAACCGGGCGTCTTACCTCTCCGATCGCGCCGAGCGACGCAAGCAAGGGCTACCTCCCGAGTCTCGACCGCCGCGACTTGAGGACGAGTCTGCTCGCGCCTTCAACATGTTGCGACGCGACAGCGACTGGGTGAACGCCGACATCACGATCTCCACAGAGGCCGATCAGACCGCCATCGCGCCCGGGTATCAGGTTTCGGAAATCGTCCGCGACAACCGGCGGATCACCCGATTCCGCACCGATGCGCCCATCCAGAACTTCTTCTCGATACAGTCGGCAAAATATGCCGTTGCTCGCGATCGCTGGAATGACGTGCAGCTCGCTGTCTATCATCACGCGCCCCACGATAAAAACGTGCGCACGATGCTCGAAGCGATGAAGGTGTCGCTCGACATGTTCTCGAACGTCTTTAGCCCTTTCCAGTTTAAGCAACTGCGCATCCTCGAGTTCCCCGCCTATCAAAGTTTCGCGCAGTCATTCGCGAACACCGTGCCGTACTCGGAGGCTATCGGTTTCATCGCACACCGAAAGACTCCTGAGGACATCGATACTGTGACCTACGTCACCGCGCACGAGATCGGACACCAATGGTGGGCGCACCAACTCATCCCCTCCGAGCAGCAAGGAGCGACATTGCTCGTCGAGTCGATGGCGCAATACTCGGCATTACTCGTGATGGAGAAACTCTACGGTCCGGAGCAGATCCGCAAATTTCTCAAGTACGAACTCGACCGTTACCTGCGTTCTCGCGGTAGCGAGCGTCTCGAGGAGTTGCCGCTCGCTCGCGTCGAGAACCAAGGTTACATCCATTATCAAAAAGGCGGTCTCGCGATGTACCTGCTAAAAGAAGAGGTCGGCGCCGAGGTAGTCAACCGAACGCTGCGCCGCCTGCTCGGTGAGTTCGCCTTCAAGGGCGCGCCGTACGCGAACTCAAACGATTTCCTGCGCATACTTCGCGAGGAGGCCGGCCCAGCACACGAAACGCTGATCGCAGACCTTTTTGAGCGAATCACGCTCTACGACGTCAAGCTCGAGTCAGCTAAGTCACGCCAACTCGCCAACGGTCGATGGGAAACGACGGTCTCGGTGAGCGCCAAAAAAATGTATGCCGATGGTCAAGGAAAAGAAACACCGACCACGCTCAATGAAACCTTCGAGGTTGGGCTGTTCAGCGCTGAACCAGGTAAAAGCGGCTTCACGCGCCAAAGCGTTCTCGCCTTCGAGAGACGCGCCTTACGCGATGGCCGGCAGCAGATCGTAGTGCAAAGCGCCTCGAAGCCCGCATTTGCTGGCGTTGATCCCTATAACAAGCGGATCGATCGGGAAACGGACGACAACGTACAAAGTATCGAGGGGCGGGATTGAGTCGTCTTTCGTAGTCCCTCCCAAGCTTTTTCATCAACGAGGGCAAGGCAGCCTCTGACGAACTGGTGCCAATCACCAGCCAGATTTCCTCTTTGAGATATTGCGGTGATTTCCAGATTGAGAACCGGCGCGCGTGGGTGATGAGTCTCAAGACAATCGCAATGAAAAGTACGGAGGTAACGTAGAACGTCACGATCAGAGCGGCTAGATCGGCAATGCTATCGATCCCGTACTTTCCGATCGTGAACGCAAATGCGCCGAAAGCACCGATCGGGCCGCACTTTATCAAGATGGCTACCATGCGGAAGAAGTCTCCGAATATCACAGCGATGAACAACACCGGCAGGATTTGACCCCTCGTCAATGTCCCCGGCAGACCGGCATCGGTGTCGGGGGGAAATAAGGGCGACGTTACGCTGATCCTGGCAGTTCTCGACCCTGATGACGCGCAGCATCAATCGTGTCTGATGACGACTTTGCCGAAATGGTTGCCTTGCTCCATATATTCAAATGCCGCCTGTGCCTGCGAAAACTCAAATACCCGGTCGATGATTGGCTTCAAGCGATGCTGATGAATGAATGAGTTCATGATCTCGAACTCGGATCGAGAGCCAACAAAAATCCCAGAAACATTAGTGCTTCTGCCGATCATGTTCGCCGCAGGAATTTCACCTCCAAATCCGGCGAGCCCACCGATGATGGCGATGTGTCCGCCGTGTGCCAGTGACGCGAGGGACTGCGCTAAAGTGCCAACTCCGCCGACCTCGAGTACATGGTGTGCCCCTACCCCTCCTGTTGCAGCGAGAACAACAGGCGCCCACTCAGGAGTATCGCGATAGTTGATAAGGTGGGTCGCACCGAGCTCTCGAGCACGAGATAATTTAAGCGCGCTCGAACTCGTGATGATCGCGGTTGCCTGGAGTGCGACCGCAAACTGTAAGCCGAATATCGACACTCCACCGGTTCCCTGCAAGAGAACAAAATCTCCACGGCCCAAGCCGCCACGCGTGACAAGGCCATTCCATGCGGTCAGTGCCGCGCACGGCAGGGTCGCCGCCTCTTCAAAAGATAGATGCTCGGGGAAAGGCAGTACGCCCTCCTGATGAAGCGTGACGTATTCGGCTAGCATTCCGTCGCGAGCACCGCCGAGAGCGGATTCGCCGGTCGATGCGAGAGCTCGTCCATGTAGCCATTTTTGAAAAAACTGGCCGACGACTCGATCGCCTAACTTAAAACGCGTAACTGCATCACCGACGGCTACGACCTCCCCGGCTCCGTCCGAAAGAGGTACGACGCTCACTCGATCACCGATCGGATACGCACCACGCCAAATCATGATGTCGCGTCGATTGATCGACGTTGCTCGAACTCGAATGACGACATCGTGGGGACCAGGATCTCGAATTTCTGCTTCGCCCTGAAGCTCGAGGCGAAATTCCGATCCGTGTTTGATCAGTTGATAGCGTTTTTGGGTATTTTTTGATGGCATATAAATTACGCGGAAGCTTCTAACTTCGTTCTTGTATCACTTGAACTCCTCGAGCGAGCGATCCGCACGTTACCGTACAAGGTTGTGCGTTGGCGCGGCTGCCTTCCCGCAGACCGAATTAATTGGACCATCGAGTCGGCTGTGAGGCATTGCCCATTGACACCACCCGCCGCACGGGTGATTGACTCATTCATCAATACGCCCCCTAAATCATTTGCACCCGCACGAAGTGCCTCGAGCGCTCCGACCCTACCCAACTTCACCCATGACGCTTGGATATTTCGTATCACTGGCTCGAGAACCAGGCGTGCCACCGCGTGCATCAACATCGATTCACGCCAACTTGGGCCACTACGCGAAAGTCCTCGCCGCCAGATCGGCGCCTCCATGTATACGAAAGGTAACGGGACGAACTCGGTGAAACCTTGCGTCTCGCTCTGAAGCGAACGGATCTCGAGCAGGTGCCTCGCCCAATGTTGTGGCGTATCGACATGCCCGAACATGATCGTTGCAGTACTCCTAAGACCGATGGCATGCGCGTCGCGCATGACATCGAGCCAACCTTGAGTATCGAGTTTATCGGGACAGATGATTGATCGAACATCGTCCGAGAGGATTTCCGCTGCAGTGCCTGGAAGCGTGTTCAAACCGGCCGCTTTCAATTGATACAGGAACTCTCGTATCGGCAGTCCGAGTGTCTCGGCACCGTGCGTCACCTCCAATGGCGAAAATGCATGAATATGGATATCCGGTGCCACGCTTCGTACCGCACGAAGAATCTCGAGATACGTGTCGCCGGTAAATGACGGATGTATACCGCCCTGTAGACAGACTTCCGTCGCGCCTTGATTCGCGGCTTCGATGACTCGACGACCGATTTCATCAGTGTCTAAACGATATCCGGGACCTCGCAAAGAACGAGCGCCTCGACCCTTGGCGAACGCGCAAAAACCACAAGAATACACACAGATATTTGTGTAGTTGATATTGCGGTTGACGACAAAACTTACCGTATCGCCGCACACTGCGCGACGCAGTTCGTCGCTCGCCGCTATGACTGCTTGATAATCCGCGCCGTCTGCCCTGAGTAACCGAGCGATACCTTCCTCACCGGGGGGCGCCCCATCGAAACATTGCTGCAACGCTACGGTGATACCCGAGGATATCGGTCCGACAGGCTTAAGTTGACGCACGAGCTCCACATAGGACCGTAACGGCGGATCTCCCGCGCCGGCATGCCACTCGGTCTCGCGTACGTAGCCCGAGGCATCGATACGTCGAAGTACGGCTGATCGAAGCGAAGGATCGATCCACTTCGACTCAAGCGCATGCGACATCACGATCGGTAAACGTTGCACCAGCCAGCGACCCGCTCTCATTGTCTCGCGCTTGAGAACATCGAGCTCAGGCCACGGCGCTTCTGGGTTTACGTGATCGGCCGTAACTGGCGATACACCACCCCAATCGTTGATTCCGGCCTCAATAAGGTCCGTCAAATTGGCGGCGCTTAGATTAGGCGGCGCTTGAATCGACATCGTCGGGCCAAATATCAGCCGTGCTACCGCGATCGTCCACTGTAGCTCTTCGAGTTCCGGCTCTGGCGCGTTGGCCATGCGTGTATTCGGCTTCGCACGAAAATTTTGGATGATGATTTCCTGAACATGACCGTATCGACGATGAGAATCACGAATGGCAAGTAGTGTTTGGACACGATCCAATCGACTTTCACCGATACCGATTAAAAGCCCGGTGGTGAAAGGAATCGAAAGCTCACCAGCGATATTCAGGGTATCGAGTCGTGCCGACGGCTGCTTGTCCGGCGATCGATGATGTGGAGCGCCTCTAGCAGACAAGTGTGGCGACAGGTTTTCCATCATGAGCCCCATCGACACGGAGACCGCACGGAGACGCCTCATATCGTCTCGACTCATCACGCCCGGATTTAGATGGGGCAATAGTCCGGTCTCTTCAAATACTCGACGTGCACAATACTCCAAATAACTCAACGTACTGTCGAAGCCCATCGCCGACAACTCCTCGCGGGCTTGGGCGTATCGCAACTCGGGTTTGTCGCCAAGAGTAAACAAGGCTTCGATACATCCTGCTGCCGCACCCTGACGGGCTACGTGCAAGACCTCCTCGATAGTCATGAAGGCGCGTACCCCTTTTCGAGGCGGCGCAGCAAAGGTGCAGTAATGACACACATCACGACAAAGATGAGTTAGCGGAATGAAGACCTTTGGCGAGTAACCGATACGTACTCCAAATCCACTGAGCGTCAGTTCGCGCGCCCGATACGTCAACTCCCTTAGATCGAGCTCATCGATGAATGTCAGGCACTCCTTATCAAACTCTAGACCGTCCCGCAGGTCGTCTGGAACATCGATATCATGTGAGAGTCCCGGCAACTCAACTCTCGCGGAACGCAAAGATAATCGGCGCGCCAACTCAAGATGTCGCGTTGCACTCATCGAGCCGTATTGCGGAGAGAAATTCGAGGAGAATTTCATCCATAACGCGTTTGTCCCTTCGCCGCGCCGATCGGGAACAACGACAACATCATGGTCTATTGCACGACTAACCAGAGAATCGATTTCTTCCGAAGTAACGTTCGGGATATCCGCCGCTACAACGACGGCAGCATCGTATCGATCGGAAAGAGTCTGCACCGCGAACGACACCGCCTCATTTAGACCTCGACCTTTGTCCCGGAGCAC
>JBEAXT010000113.1:0-7862 GCA_041159695.1 Pseudomonadota bacterium | reverse complement strand
CGGACGGCGTCCTCGGGAATCTGCGCGGGCGCCTGATATTCCTGCACAACGAGCCAACGCTCGGACGCGTCCGCCGCCGTGTAAAGATCGATGGCGAAGGCGTACTCCGGCATGTCGGCATCGTAGAGTCGATAACAGTCGACCGCCTCACGACGCTGCCAGGCCGAGAGTTGCTTGAGATTCTTGCGAATGCGATTGGCGAACATGACCGCGCCCGGCTGCTCAGCCAAGGACACATCGATTTGCGAACCCTGACGAGGCCGAAGATCACGCTCCGCCGCTTCGCCGACACGTAACCGGAGCAGACGACATTCGAGCGCACCCACGAAGACCGTGTGCACGCGATGGGCTCGCAAACCGAGCTCGAGACCGAGAGAAGCGTCACCGCTCAACACGGCAGCATCCCACCCCTCGAATCGCTCTCGCAGCACGACGCCGAGTTCAGCATGAACGGCGCGCGCTGCGGCCTGATCGCCGAGGCGCAGTCCCCAAGGCGGATTGGTACAGAGCAAACCGCTCGTGGCCGTGGGTGTCGCAGATTCGAGCGTACCGTGCTCGAAGGCGGTGATTTCAGCGACGCCCGCGTGCGAGGCGTTGATGGCGGCGTCGCGCAGCAGACGCCGATCCTGATCGCGGCCCAGCAATCGGAACCCCTTTTCGCGACAGGCCGTCAGACCCGCGACCGCCTTCGTCTCGCCCTGCTCGACGATTCGACGCCAAAGCTCGGCGTCATGGCCTTTCCAGCCGAGAAAACCGAAGTACCGTCGTCGATGGTTCGCTGGGATACCGGCTGCCATACGCGCCGCCTCGATGACGAAGGTCCCGGCGCCGCACATCGGATCGACGAAACCACCGCCCGCGGCCGCGATCTCGGGCCAACCGGCCCGCAGCAAAATACCCGCGGCAATATTCTCCCGCAGCGGCGCTTCACCCGTGTCGCCGCGCCAGCCGCGCCGATGCAGACCTTCACCCGAGAGATCGAGCGATACCGTAACTCGAGTGCCGACCGCGTGAGCATGCACGCGTACCGACGGTTCGAACGTCGCGATATCGGGTCGTCGACCGCTGCGTTCTCGCAGCGCGTCACAGATCGCATCCTTCAGCCGCAGTGTCCCGAAATGGGTATTCGAGATCGCCGGATGGCGACCCGACCACTCGCAGGCGAGTGTCCCTGCGGCATCGATGTGCGCCGACCAGTCGATACCGCGCAGCGCGGCGTAGATCGCCGCATCGTCGGCCGCCTCGAAGCGCAGCAACTCGAGATGAACGCGACTCGCGACGCGCGACTCGAGACAAATGCGGTAAGCCACATCGAGCGTGCCCGTAAATGCGACCGTATTGCCGCGCTCGCGGACATCCAGTCCGCCGAACTCGCGGATCTCCCTTGCGAGCAGGTCACCGAATCCGCGCGGCACGCTGGCCACGAAAGCGCGCGGCGTACTCATGACGAAGGCGGCCATGGCCGAAGATTTCGGGCACCCGGTTTTAGATGTCGACAAAGAATTCGATAGGTATCGGCGTCGAAACCCTCACGCGAGCCCTGCATTCGCGGCGTCGCGCCGCATTGATCGAACTCGTCCACCATCACGGTGCCAAGATACTGCCAGCCGTCGATCACGTGCCAGTGACGAACGCCGAGTGCACTCACCTCCTCCACGGCGACGGGACCGTCATACGGCCAGGCACGCAGCTTGAACGAAGCCCACTGCAATTTGAGGCGAGCGCCGTGTCGCGCAAGCGGTTCCTCACCGGTACAGGCCCCCGCGCAGCGCCCCACCTGATAGCCGAAACACGAACCCGATCCCGACGCCTCGAGACCGAGTACGCGTAGACACAGCTTGTGATCGCGAGCGAGGTTCACGAGCGCCGTCTTCGCCTGTCGCGCACTTCGGTAAAGTCCGAACGCATCGACTCCCGCCGGGATCGGTCCATCAAGCTCGTGCAATCGCGGCGCGCAACCGCCATCGTCGATGAGCCACGTAAACACCTCGCCGCCGCGTAAACGGCGGTTGTAGACCGGTTGCAGTTCGCGCACGAGCTGCGACTCGAGCAACAGGGCGCCGAGCTCTCCGGCGGTCTCGGTCCACTCGATACGACGCAGCTGCGAAGTAAGTCGCTGCGACTTCGAGTCTCGCGTAGCCCCCATGAAATGCTCGAGCACTCGCTCGCGTAAGTTATTAGCCTTACCCACATATATGAGGGCATCGCCTTCGCCAAAGAAACGATAGACGCCGGCCGATTCCGGAAGATCGTCGATCAGATCGGCGGATAAATGCGATGGCAAGGACGGCCGTCGCCCCACTTTCTCGATGGCGGCATCGAGTGTCGCCGCCGGCCAGTCTTTTCTGAGACGCTGCCACAACTGCGCGAGCACTTCGGCATCGGGCAGCGCGCGATGACGCGAGCCGCAAACGAGTCCGTGACGCTCGATGATCGAGTCGAGATTGTGTCGGCCCGCATCAGGATAAAGCTCCCGAGACAGCCGAACCGTGCAGGTGATCGGCGCCGAAAACCGCCGGCCGGCACGACGCATCTCGGCTCGCACGAAGCCGTAATCGAAACGAACGTTGTGCGCGACGAATCTACGATCGGCGAGTCGAGACTCGATCTCTTCGGCGAGCTCTTCGAATCGCGGCGCCTCTTGGACCATCGCCTGAGTGATCCCCGTCAGACGCTCGATCGACGGCGGGATCCGCGTGCCCGGATTGACGAGCGAGCTCCAGGTCCACTCCACTTCGCCATCGCGCATGGCGACGATGGCGATTTCGGTCACTCGATGCCAGGCCGGGTGACCGCCCGTCGTCTCGACGTCGACGAACGCGACAGCGCCGTCGGCGAGCGAAGAGACCTCTGCGCCGGGGTTCACCCGAGCTCGATCCAGGTAGTCTTCAGCTCGGTGTACTTGTCGAACGCATGCAGCGACTTGTCCCGACCGATGCCCGATTGCTTGTAACCGCCGAAGGGAACGGTGATGTCGTCGGCGTCATAGCAATTGACGTAGACCGTGCCAGCGCGCAAACCGCGAGCGAGGCGATGCGCCGTCGACAGGTCGCGGCTCCACACTGCCGCCGCCAGACCATACTCGCTGTCGTTGGCGATCCGCAGCGCTTCGTTCGGATCGGTGAACGACAGACACGAGAGCACCGGACCAAAGATTTCTTCGCGAGCGATACGCATGCCAGGAGTCACGCCATCGAAAATGGTGGGCTCGACGTAATATCCCCCGGTCTCGGCGCGCACCTGCGATCCGCCGAGATGAATACGTGCCCCCTCTTTGCGGCCCGAGTCGATCAGACCCAGAACGCGATTCATCTGAATGTCATCGACGATCGCTCCGAGCCGCGTCGCCGGATCGAGCGGATCACCGGGCTTGAACTCGCGCGCGATCGCTGCGATTTTTTCGAGCATTGCCTCGCGGATCGACTCGTGAACGAGCAACCGCGAGCCGGCGGAACACATCTCGCCCTGATTGAAGAAAATCGCAAACGCCGCCGCACGCGCGGCCGCATCGAGATCGGGGCAGTCGGCCAAAACGATATTCGCCGACTTTCCACCACACTCGAGACCCACGCGCTTCATGTTCGACTGGCCGGCGTACTGCATCACGAGCTTGCCCGTCGCAGTGGAGCCCGTAAAACCGATCGCATCGACCCCCATCGACAAGGCGAGCGCTTTACCCGCCGTTCCACCGAGGCCCGGTACCACGTTGAAGACGCCCGCGGGGATCCCCGCCTCGATGGCAATCTCCGCGAGGCGTAGGGCGCTGAGCGGAGATTTCTCGGAGGGCTTCAACACCATGGAATTACCCGAAGCCAACACGGGCCCGAGCTTCCAGGCCGTCATGATCATCGGGAAGTTCCACGGCACGATCGCCCCGACGACACCCATCGGCTCGCGCGTAATGGTGGCGAGTGAGCCTGGTCCGGTGGGCGCGACCTCGCCGTAAATTTTGTCGATGGCCTCCGCATACCACTCGATACAACGCGCCGAAGAAGTGACGTCCACCTTTAGCGCATCGGAAATCGGTTTGCCCATATCGAGCGTTTCGAGCAGGGCCAAGTCTTCTTTGTACTTGAGGATGAGTTCCGCAAAGCGCTTGAGCACGCGCTTACGCTGCGCGGGGCTCTTGGCGGACCAGACGCCCGAGTCGAAGGCCTTGCGGGCGCTCGCGACCGCCACCTCGACGTCGGCGGTGTCGCACGAGGCCACCTCGGCGATGAGGCGACCGTCGACGGGACTTTTCTTTTGAAACGTGGCGCCGCTCGAGGCCGGCACCGCGCGACCCTCGATGAACGCCTGAGAGGTGGGACGAAGACCCGCGGCACGCTCGTGCCAAAGAGAAGTGTGTTGCGCAGACATGGGGCGAAGTTTATCAGCCCATGCACTAATGCCCCGCGTGCCGAGATTTGCCCGCACCAAACCGGTGCGGAATCTGCGTTAGAATTGCGCCAACGCAGTGTTTTAGGCCTGCCACGGCTGGCACGACACTTGCTGAGTGAAATCCGTCACCTTTCAACCCCCCGAGGTCATTCAAATATGAAGACTGCCCCCGTCATTGCCGTACTCGCTCTCGGAGCTGCGGCGGCCACCGCCCAAGCCGAGGTGTCCTCCACGATCACCCTCGCCTCCGATTACGACTTCCGCGGCATCACGCAGACGGCACGCGATCCTGCCCTGCAGGCGAGCCTCGACTGGTCGTCTGAGTCCGGCTTCTATCTCGGCGCCTGGGCCAGCAACGTCGATTTCGGCGATGGCACCGAATCCGAGTTCGAGCTCGACCTCATCGGCGGCCTCTCGGGTAGCTTCACCGACGATTTCGGCTACGACATCGGTCTTGCCCGCTACAACTACTTCGACGACGGCGACGACATCGACTACACCGAGTACTACCTCGGTTTGTCGTACAAGGCGGTCTCGGTCAAGTACTGGCACGCCTCCGATTTCGTGAACTCGGGCGACAGCGCGAACTACATCGAAGCCAACGCCGAACTGCCGTTGCCGAACGACTTCACTCTCGCCCTGCACGTCGGCCGCTCAGGCGGCGACTTCTGGGCTGACGACAAGTACACCGACTACGCCATCGGCGTCGGCAAGACGGTCGGCAACTTCGACCTTGGTCTCAAGTGGGTCGACGGCAGCGACTTCAAACCCGGCAACGACATTGGTGATGCCAATTCGTCCGAGAGCAAGGTCGTCTTCACGATCGCGACCACGCTGCCCTGGGGCAATTGAACGCCGTCTCAAGGTAAGGGGCCGACCTAAGGCCCAAAAAAAAGCGCCGGGGTTCATGACCCCGGCGCTTTTTCATTGGACACTTTGAAACGCGGATTAGGCGAGTACACGCCGGCGCGTGCTCAGCGCGCGCTCGACCAGCAGACCACCAGAGACGTACGTCGCCATGGTCAGCAAGTATCCGGGGAAGTAACCCGCAACGGCCGCGGCGAAGCTCGTGAGCGTCGGGGCGGACGGCGACGGGGCCAACCAGAACATCCCGAGGTTGGCGATCACGAACGTCACACACGCGCTCGCGACCACGCCCAGACCGATCGCAGCGTAGCCCCGATCGGCCGCCCATCGCCCGGCGACGAAAAGCGCGCCATAGGCCGGGATCAAGAAAAGATAGGCGATGCTGTAGCAGTTGGTCGGCGTGCCGAGCGCGAAGGCTGCGAGATCGACAATCCATCCGAGCACGAAGTAGGCCGGAAACAGCCTCAAGTCGCGCAGCCAGAGCCCGGCGAGGAAGAACACGGCCCAAGACGCATCGAGCGGGCCTCCGTACTCACCAAAGTGGCCGAGTCGAGTGGCCGCCATGACGGTCGCCAGAGCCAAAGCGACCCACCAGAACCCGCGCTGGGCTGACGATGTGTTATCGATCATCTACGCAACTCCCCAACATACTCACCGCGGCGCACGATAGCGCAGCGTCACGAAAAACTCCCGACCCAAGGCCGGATACAAGGTCGCCGTCTCGTAACGACGATCGAATGCGTTCGCAAGTCGCACCTGCACTTCGGTGACACTCGACAGTCGCCAGGCGCCCGTCAGGTCGACCGTGGCATACCCGCCCAGCTCGCGCGTATTCGCGAGGTCATCATACCTGCGGCTCGCGAACTGCACACTCGCGCCAAGATCGAGGCTCGCGCCGCTCCACGCGATGGACGAGCGACCGGACCAGGCCGGTCGTCGCGGCAGCGCCCGTCCGCGATCGAACCCCGGACTGCGATCTTCCGCCGAGAGCCAGCCGATGGTCTGCGAAAACCGCCACGGCCCACCCTGCCACTCGAGCGCACCCTCGACACCCGTCAGCAAGGCCTGCGACACGTTCTGAGGCAGGAAGGTCGCCACATCGAACGCGATGAGCTCGTCGACCTCGCTGCGGTAAGCGCTCAACGACCAACGCCCCCACGCGCGCCGCTGCTTCAGCCCCAACTCGGTGGTCAAAGCGCGCTCGGGCGAGAGATTCGGGTTGCTGAACCCTGGGTAGTAGAGCTCGTTGAACGACGGTGCCTTGAAGGCGCTTCCGATACTGGCGTACGCCCGCATGCCTTCGGCCAGCGCTAGACCCCAAGCGAAACTGCCCGTGGCATTCGAGCCAAATTGCTCGTTGTCGTCGATTCGCGCTGCAAGGGCGAGATCTTGCGAACCAAAGGCAAACGCGTACTGCGCAAACGCCGCTCGGTTGTCGCGCGACGGACGGGTGTAGTCGATATCGCTGTCGACCCGATCACGCAGGAAATCCGCGCCCAACAAAAATTGACCGCCGCCGGCGCGTAGCTCGTTCTGCCAAGTGAGCGTGTCGCGCGACGAGTTGAAGACGCTGGTGAAGCTCGCCGAGGCGCTGAAACTCGTCGACTCATCCCAAGATCGACCGGCGGTCAACGTGCTGCGCCAGCCGGAGATCGGCTCAGCGACGAGTTTGATTCCCGCCGCCTGATTGACGAGATCGGACTCGTTGAGAAACGAAGAATCGAAGGCCACCCGCGCCTCGGCGCGCTGAACGAACGCCTCGAGCGTGGTGCCCCCGCGCCAACGATATCCACCACCGAGGTTGACGCTGGTGTTGCGATAGGGATCGCGGTCGGGCTCGGACGTGAAGCAACCCCCGCCCGGCGGAAACGGCCGGCCGAGGCAGGCGTTGATGCCGTCGGTCTCGAGATGCGAGCCCTGTAGATCGAGCCACGCCGTCTCATCGCCGAGACCCGCGCCGAAGCTGAGCTGACGCGTACCATTCGAGCCGCCCGTCACGCGAAGGGAGCGATCGGCAGCACCCCCGCGACGCGTAAAGATTTGCACCACACCGCCCATCGCATCGGCGCCGTAGAGACTCGAGCGCGCGCCGCGCACGATTTCGATGCGCTCGACGGTATCGAGGGGGATGTCCTGCAGCGCCGGGATGCCGGTCGTGACCGAGCCGACTCGTACGCCGTCGATGATCCACAGCACGTGATCCGACTCGCCGCCGCGAACGTACACCGAGGTCGGCTGACCGAGACCACCCTGTCGCGCGATGGCGACTCCCTCCACGCCGGCGAGCACCTCATCGAGCGTACGCGCCTGCGAGCGCTCGATATCAGCCCGCTCGATCACGGTGACCGAGGATAGGGAGTCCTCGAGTTTTTGGAGCGTACGCGTTGCGGTGATGATGACGGGATCGGCGACAGTCGCTCGTTCGGCCGCATCCAAAGCCGACGAGGAGACGGTCGCGAGGACCGGGACTAAGGCCGCGAAGGCCGAGAAACGCGCGCTCATCGATACTCCTTCTCGCGCTCCCACCGAGCGCGCCATGGATATCGCGAGGCCGGTCTCCGGACTTGCGAGCGACGCATGAAACTGCGTCCTGGGTGATCGCCTTCCCGTCCCAC
>JBEAXT010000003.1:0-3969 GCA_041159695.1 Pseudomonadota bacterium | reverse complement strand
TACGTCGTCGATCAACTGGTAAGCCGTTCCGAGGTGGCGACCAAAGTCGGCTAGCGCACGCTGCTGACTCGGGCTCGCGCCGGCGATCACGGCCGAGACCTCGGCGCCTGCCTCGAAGAGTTTCGCGGTCTTGCGGTAGATCACTTCGAGATAGCGTTGCTGCGTCGTGTCGGGATCCCCGGCATTCATGAGCTGCAACACTTCGCCTTCGGCGATGACATTGGTCGCTTGCGACATGATTTCCATGACGCGCTGCGAGCCGATCGCCGCCATCATCTGGAAAGCCCGTGAATACACGAAGTCGCCGACGAGCACGCTTGCCTGATTGCCATATAACGAGTTCGCCGTGGCGCGTCCGCGTCGTCGCGATGAACCGTCGACGACATCGTCGTGCAGGAGCGTTGCGGTGTGGATGAATTCTATGAACGCGGCCGCGTCGATGTGGCTCGAGCCCCGATAGCCGCCGGCGCGGGCGGCGAGCAGCACGATGAGCGGACGAAGCCGCTTGCCACCCCCCGAAATGATGTGTTCGGCGACCTGGTCCACCAGGGCGACTGAGCTTTTCATGCTGGCGCGGATCACGGCATCGACGGCCAAGAGATCCTGACGAACCAGCTCCTTGACCGAGGCCAGCAGCGTATTCACGGGGCGAGATGGTAGCCGACCCGGGCTCCCAAGCCATAAGTCCTTGAAACCCAAGGAAACAGGTCGTCGGGCAGGGGTTTGACCGACCGTCGGTCGCTCAGTAGAATGCGCGGCCTTTTCCGGAGGTCTCTACATGTACGCGGTCATCGCCACGGGCGGAAAGCAATATCGGGTCGAAGCGGGCAGCGTGCTCCGCATCGAGAAGCTTCCCGTGGAACCGGGCTCCGAAGTGAAGTTCGGCGAGGTTCTGCTCGTCGGCTCAGGCGAGTCGGTCAAGGTGGGCGCGCCCATGCTGTCGGGTGCCTCGGTCTCGGCGACGGTGCAGCGTCATGGTCAGGGTGACAAGGTGAGCGTGGTCAAGTTCCGCCGCCGCAAGCACTATCTGCGCATGAAGAACCATCGCCAGCAGTTCACAGAAGTTAAAGTCACCGGCATTCACGCCGGCTGATTTCGGAGCAGACACATGGCACACAAAAAAGCAGGCGGCAGTACCCGTAACGGTCGCGAGTCCCACAGCAAGCGACTCGGCGTGAAGGCCTTCGGCGGCGAGCAGGTGCTCGCGGGCAACATCATCATCCGTCAGCGTGGTACGCAGTATCGTCCGGGTGCCAACGTAGGTATCGGTACCGATCACACGCTGTTCGCCCTTGCCAATGGCAAGGTGGAGTTCAAGCGTCGCGGCGCCGAGAAGAAAATGTTCGTGAGCGTGGTCGCCGACTGACGGCGAGACGCCTTCCGCATTCGAAACCCCGGCCGCGCGCCGGGGTTTTTGTTTGCGGCTTTTGCAGAGGACGCGTTCATGAAATTCGTCGATGAGGCTCGAATCCGCGTGCAGGCCGGCAATGGTGGTCGGGGTTGCCTCAGTTTTCGTCGAGAGAAGTTCGTGCCCTTTGGTGGGCCCGATGGTGGCGACGGCGGTCTCGGGGGTAGCGTGTATCTGCGCGCGGCGCCCGGGATCAATACGCTCGCGGATTTTCGAGTCGAGAGAACCTTCAAAGCAAAATCGGGTGAGGGCGGTAGCGGTAACGACTGCACCGGTCGTGGTGGCGACGATTTGTACGTGCCCGTGCCGATTGGTACGGTGGTTCGCGACTCGGAGACAGGCGAGCAGCTTGGCGACCTTGTTCGCGAGGGCGACACCCTGCTCGTTGCGCATGGCGGAAAAGGCGGCTGGGGCAATGCCCGATTCAAGACCAGCACCAATCGCGCACCGCGTCAGTTCGGCACCGGGTTGCCGGGTGAAAAGAGAATTCTCGAGCTCGAGCTCAAAGTGATTGCTGATGTGGGGCTGCTCGGGTTGCCGAACGCCGGAAAATCGACCTTGATCCGTGCCGTGTCATCGGCGCGGCCGAAGGTTGCCGATTATCCGTTCACCACGCTGCATCCCAATCTCGGCGTGGTGTACTGCGGCGAGCATCGCAGCTTCGTGATGGCAGACATTCCCGGGCTCATCGAAGGGGCCGCCGAGGGCGCAGGGCTCGGTATCCGATTCCTCAAGCACCTGCAGCGCACCCGAGTGCTGCTGCACCTCGTTGATATGGCGCCGGTCGATCCGGAAGCCGATCCGGTCAAAGATGCGCGGTCCATCGTTGCCGAGCTCAAAAAGTTCTCCAAAGAATTGGTGACCAAACCACGTTGGCTCGTCATCAACAAAAGTGATCTGCTGCCGCCTGATGAGGCAGAGAAAAAGGCCAAAGCCATTGTGCGCTCGCTGCGCTACAAAGGTCCGTGGTTCCTGATCTCCGGCGTGACCGGCGCGGGGACGCGTGAGCTCACCGAGGCCGTCATGCGTTTCCTCGAGGAAGAGGCGTCAAAGTCCGCGGGTCGCGCGACGGACAATGACTGACCGAAATCCCAAGGTTCGTCGACGTCTCGCGCAGGGCAAGCTTCGGCTGCGACTGTGCGACTTGCGCAACCTTGGGCCGCAATCGGAGCGACTGCTCGCGGCGATCGGTATCCACGACGTCGAGAGCTTGCGTAAGCGAGGCGCGCTCGAGGCGTATCTCGCCGTGCGTCATGCGGGACTCACGCGTTCGCTGAACCTGCTGTGGGCCTTAGCGGGGGCACTCGAGCCCTGGCCGGAAGGTCGTGACTGGCGCGAGATCGCCGCCAGCGAGGTCCGATTGCCCCTTTTGCTTGCGGTCGAGGCGCGGCTCGCGGCGCGGCGTGACACGCTGGAGGCCGGCGGCGTGAAGCCGCCTATCGGTAAACGGCGGGCGAAGCAGGCGACACCGGCGACCCGGACGGAGGAAGACAGCCTCTGGGTGCCAGGGCTGCCGTTCCCGTCCGCAGGCGCCGCGCGTACGGGCCGTAAGCCCAAAAAGAAAAACCGGCGCTAGGCCGGTTTCTCGGAGGGCGGGGGCGGGGCCCTTTACTTGCCCGCAAGCTTCTTCAGCTTGGCCGCCAGGCGTTTCTTGTGGCGCGACGCCTTGTTCTTGTGAACGAGGCCCTTGTTGACCAGCGAGTCGACCGAGGAGGCAGCCTTGCGGACCGCAGCCGGTGCAGCCGTTTTGTCGCCCTTGGCGATGGTCTCGACGGCATCGCGGATCGCAGATCGCGAGCGGGAGCGCAGCGAGATGTTGCGCGCACGGTGCTTGACGGCTTGACGGGCGGCTTTTTCGGCAGACTTGGTATTGGCCACGGAGGATGCTCGAGGTCGTAAAAAGGCGCGTATTCTCGGGGTGGGACGGGGGGTTGTCAACGCTAAAGAGGGCTGGCTCCGGTATAGTTCATTGGCAGGTCCCCACACGGCAGTCATGAGTCGCGCGATCTTCAAGAGCACATCGGTGGTGGGCCTCACCACCTTGCTGTCCCGGGTCACCGGGCTGCTGCGCGACATGGTCTATTCCCAGACCTTCGGTGCTGGCACCCTGATGGATGCCTTTCTCGTTGCTTTTAAGATCCCGAATTTCTTGCGTCGACTGTTTGCCGAGGGGGCTTTCTCGCAATCCTTCGTCCCGGTGATCTCCGAGTACAAGATTCGACGCGATCAGGGCGAGGTTCGCGAGCTCGTCGCCGGTGTCGCCGGAACACTCGGTGGCGTGCTGCTCGTCGTGACCGTGATCGGCGTGATCGCGGCCCCGGTCATCATCCTGCTCTTCGCGCCGGGATTCACTCAGGAAGCAGGCAAGTACGAGCTCGCCGTCGACATGCTGCGCTGGACTTTCCCGTACCTGTTCTTTGTATCTTTGACTGCGCTTTTCAGCGGGGTGCTCAATAGTTACGGACGGTTCGCCGTACCCGCTTTCACGCAAGTCGTGATGAATCTCGTGATGATCATTTTTGCCGTGGCGATCGCGGCCCAGTCCGAGAATCCGGGTACGA
>JBEAXT010000222.1:0-2782 GCA_041159695.1 Pseudomonadota bacterium | reverse complement strand
GAATGCACGAAGTCGCTGAGCGTGAGTGCCCACGCAGCTCGATCGCGCCGTACTGCCATCGCTGCGGCGATCTGCCCGAACAGATCCATGGCAACGAGCAGACGTTCAAGGGTCTCGAGGTGATCGCCCTCGAGATCTTCGTACGGCTGAATACCGGCATGCATTCGCGGACCTCGTCCATTCATCGCATAGCCTGCGAGGAGAGTCGCCTCGCCGTGCGCCCAAGTGCCGATTGTTTCCGCCGCGAAGCCGAGTTGTTTGCGGTGCTCGGCGTTGAGTGCCCAGACGATTCCACAGTCACTGAGCCAACGCCGCAGTCGCTGCAGGTCGAGATCGTCGAAACCGAAGGCTCGTCGTATCGGCTCGCACTCAATCGCGGCGAGCACGCGATGTGTTTCGAAGCGCGACGTGCCGAGATCGAGGACTCGCAGAAACGCATCGGCAACGGCGATCCGTGAGCGAAAGGATTGATCAGCCAGCGAGTAGGGAATGCGCAGCTCGACGCTTTCGGGTGTGCCGAACACGGCCTGGATGCAGGGCGTATAGGCGTCGATGTCCGGCGCCATAACGAGTACGTCGCGCGCACGCAGCGACGGGTCCTGCTCGAAGAGATTCAACAGTCGATCGTGCAGCACCTCGATTTCCCGCATCCGCCCGTGACAGGAGTGAACCTCGATCGATCGATCTTTGGCTGCAATCGCGGGCTTCGGCGATAGTCTTGTGCCATCACGCAAGGAAAGCAGGTCTGTTTGCAGATGCCCGAGCAGTGTCGTCCCTGCAGGAAGATCAAAATATTCGCCGGCTTGCTGGAAGTCGCGGGTGATCAATTGCTCGATGAGCTCTCGACCGAGACGGCCGAGGGAGAGCGCAAGCGGATTGCCGTCGACGGGCGCGGTCTCTTCGCCTCTGCGCAGCCGCTGCTTGAGTGTCGGCAGGTCGCTCCAGTATTGATCGGTCGGCGACAACACGTAGAAGTCTATGGGTATGGCGATCGAGACTTTCCAGAGGATGTCGAGGAAGGCCGGTGGAATGGTGTTGAGGCCGAATACGCGCAGCCGCGAAGGCAGATGGTCTCGGCGGATGTCCTCATCGTTCAGTGCAGCGATTTCGGCATGCAGATCCACGAACGAGGCTTCGCCCGGAAAATCGCGACGCACTGCCCGCCAGAGTTCCGCTTGCCAGTCGGTCGCTTCATCGCCTTTGTCCCAGCCAAGTAACAACTCGGGCCGGTAGATCTGATACTGGTCAAAGAGACTTGCGATGCGCCGCGCGAGCTCGAAGCGTCGCAGGGCATTCTCCCCATGCAGATACGCGCGGATCGGCGCGAACTCGCTGCGTTCGAGGTGCGCGGGCAAGGTGTCGTGGAGCCACCAGGTCATTGCGTCGCGGGTGAAGCGCGGCGAGCAGCGTCTTTCGGCCCCCAAGAGGCTCGTCATGAGCTCGTCGATCAGCCCGCGCGGGAACGGATAGCGGATGCCCATGGCAAGGCCGTTGTGGCGGGCGAGTTGCATCGACAGCCAGCGCGCCGTTTCGGCGCTCGAGACCACCACGGTTTGCGGGCACAGCGGATCTCCCGCGTCGGCGGCAAGCTCTGCCGCAAGCGCCTCGGCCAGCGACTCGAAGCGGTTCGACAGATGCAGATAAAGTTGTGAGTCGCGCGATTTGCCCATGCTCGGAGGCCATCATATCGCGCATGAGTGGCTCAACGATTGAGCCCGCAGGGTGACCTGCCGCGAAGATTTTTCGCCGCGGGTCCGTCAGAACGGTAAAACTTGGGACCATGATCAAGTCTTTCGCCATCCAGTCTACCGCTCGGCACCTCGCGCTCGGTCTGCTACTCGGGCTGTCCGCGTTGGGCACAGCCCCGTCTTTTGCCGACACGCCCGTCAAGGCGGTCACAGCAACGGAATTCCGCAGTCTGCTCAAGCAGCAGGCCGGCAAGGTGGTGGTCGTCAATCTTTGGGCGACGTGGTGCGTGCCCTGTTTGCGCGAGGTCCCGGATCTGCTCAAGCTCGAGGCGGAGTTCGCTGCACGAGGTGTCACACTCATCGGCGTGGCGGTCGATGATCCGAGTCCGGGTGCCGTTCAGGTCGAGCAGTTCCGCAAGAAATACTTCCCGGCGTTCTTGACCTACGCCCGCACCGGACCGGAAATGGACGAACTCGCGAGCGTCATCGACCCCGCCTGGAATGAGGTCGTGCCGACCACCTATATCCTCGATCGCACGGGAAAACCGGTGGTACGCATTCAGGGCAAGAAATCGCTGGATGAATTCCGCGCGGCGGTACAAAAGGTGCTCTGATGCCTCGCGCCCGTTTCAGGGCGCATCGACGCGTGTCGTAGTGCCGCTCGTGATGCGTGCAGCCTTGATCGTGAAGCGCATCGGCGGAGTCCCTTCGGGTGTCAGCGTCCGCGGATCGTATTCACTGCGCGTGGGATCGGCATCAACATTGAAGCGGCAGGTGAAAGCCACGGTGTACTCGCCGCTCTCGAGAAACGACAGCGAATAGGTGGCGGATGTCCCCGGGGGGGGCGGCATCACGGACTGATAAACCAGCGGATCCACGCCGTCCGTGGCGTCGCCATCCATGTCATCGGGCGTGACGCCACTGCCGGCGAAAACATAAACCCCGGGCGCGCAATCGGCCACGCTCGTTTGCTGGGCCGCCGCAAGCGCAGGCACATCGACCGAACCCACCAAGCTTCCATATTGCAGTTCGTCGATCAAGCGCAGCGAGGGTCGCAGGATCCAGTTGGGGGCCAGACCCGGCGGCGCCACCAC
>JBEAXT010000218.1:0-5013 GCA_041159695.1 Pseudomonadota bacterium | reverse complement strand
GCGGCACCTGGCGGCGGCGATTATGGGCGACTCACGGTGATGCTGGCCCCTTGGGTGACAGCCGAACACCTTTTCGATGTGGGGCCAGGCGCCTTTCGGCCCGCGCCGCAAGTGTGGTCGGCGGTCGCTCGTCTCACCGTGCGCGAGACACCCGCCTTCCCGGTGGACGCCCGCTATGCCCGCCTTGTGTCTGCCGCGTTTTCTCAGCGTCGTAAAACGCTGCGTAACGCGTTACGGTCTCTGCTCACGGCCGAGGCGATCGTCGCATGCGGTATCGATCCGGGCGTACGACCCGAAACATTGTCACCGCAGGAATTCGGCCGACTTGCCAGCGCAGTACCTGAGCCGTTAGCGTGAGTCCCATCATGCGTGCCGATCATCATCTCGACATCAAAATCGAAACCGCCTATCTCGAGGGTCAGTCCGACCCGCAGCGCGAGCGCTACGTCTTCGCCTATACCGTGACCTTGCGGAATGAAGGACGGATCCCGCTCAAGCTCATGACGCGCCATTGGGTGATCACCGACAGCAACGGCAAAGTGCAGGAAGTGCGTGGAGAGGGCGTGGTCGGAGAGCAGCCCCACCTCAATCCCGGCCAAGGATTTCGTTACTCGAGCGGTGCCGTCATCGAGACACCGGTCGGTACCATGCATGGCAGCTACCAGATGCGAGGTGACGACGGCTTCGAATTCGATGCCCCGATCCCGGCCTTTCGTCTGGCGATGCCCGGAGTGGTGCACTGACGATGACCCGGATCGCGGTCGGTGACGTGCAGGGCTGCCTGCCCGAACTGCGTCAACTGCTGGAGCGCGCGGGTTTTCGCAGCGATTGCGACGAAGTATGGTTCGTCGGTGATCTCGTCAATCGCGGACCCGACTCTCTCGGAACCTTGCGCTTCGTTCGCGCACTCGGTGACAACGCGCGTGTCGTACTCGGCAACCACGATCTGCATTTACTCGCCGTGGCGTTCGGCAAACATCGAAAGCTACGCGACGACGATACCCTCGACGATATCTTGACCGCATCAGATCGGGAGCGTCTTTTGGAGTGGCTCCTCACTCGACCCCTCGCAGTGCGCGCAGGAGCCGATCTCATGGTGCACGCCGGCGTCGTCCCACAATGGTCGGCCGACGACGTCATGGCGCTCGCAGCCGAGGTGGAGCAGGTGCTGCGCAGCGATCCCGTCAAACTTTTCGAGTCGATGTATGGCAATCGTCCCGATCAATGGTCTCCGAATCTCGAGGGACTCGATCGACTTCGATTCATCATCAACGTGCTGACCCGATTACGCTACTGCCGCACCGATGGACGCATCGATCTCAAAATGAAAGGCGCCCCCGGATCACAGGAGAGCGGTTGGATGCCGTGGTTCGAGACCCCTAATCGCCGCACCTCAAACGTACGTGTTATCACCGGTCACTGGTCCACCCTCGGACTGGTCGATCGGGCCGACCTCCTCGCGCTCGATACGGGCTGTGTATGGGGCGGCACACTGACCGCCGCGGCCTTGGACTCGAGCGCACGTTGGTCCCTGCCCTGCGAGGGCTATCGGCGCGTTAAAATGACCGCTCAGAACGACGGGTGAGACCATGACGATCATCAAACAGCAGGACGTCATCGACAGCGTCGCCGATGCCCTGCAGTACATCTCCTACTACCATCCGATGGACTACATCGAGTCGCTGGGTCGAGCCTACGAGCTTGAAGAATCGCCAGCCGCTCGCGATGCCATCGCGCAAATACTCACCAATTCGCGCATGTGTGCCGAGGGGCATCGGCCGATCTGTCAGGACACCGGGATCGTGGTCGCCTTTGCCAAGGTCGGCATGAACCTACGCTGGGATGCGACGCTCACGCTCACAGAGATGATCAACGAAGGCGTACGGCGCGCCTATCTCGACCCCGACAACACGCTGCGCGCCTCGATCGTGGCCGACCCGGCGTTCACACGCAAAAACACGCGCGATAACACGCCAGCGGTCGTTCATGTCGAAATGGTCCCCGGCGATACGCTCGAGATCACGGTCTCCGCGAAGGGCGGTGGCTCCGAGAACAAAGCCAAGTTCGTCATGCTCAATCCGAGCGACTCCATCGTCGACTGGGTACTCAAGACCGTCCCGACTATGGGCGCCGGCTGGTGTCCGCCCGGCATGCTCGGGATCGGCATCGGCGGCTCGGCTGAAAAGGCTATGGTGCTCGCCAAGGAATCTTTGATGGACCCTATCGACATGGCCGAACTCAAGGCCCGAGGTCCGCGCAACCCCATCGAAGAATTACGCATCGAGCTTCACGACAAAGTTAATGCGCTCGGCATCGGTGCGCAGGGACTTGGAGGTCTCTCGACCGTGCTCGACGTGAAGATCCTCGACTACCCGACCCATGCGGCCTCGAAGCCCGTCGCCATGATCCCGAACTGCGCGGCAACCCGACACGTGCACTTCACGCTCGATGGCTCTGGCCCTTCGAAACTTGCCCCACCCGACCTCTCGCGCTGGCCCAAGGTCGACTGGAAACCCTCGCCCGAAGCACGTCGGGTGAATCTCGATGCGCTCACCCCTCAGGAGGTCGCATCTTGGAAGCCCGGCGACCGACTCTTGCTCAACGGAAAAATGCTCACAGGCCGCGACGCCGCCCACAAGCGTATCGCCGATCTATTCGCGAGCGGTAAAGGGCTGCCCGAGGGCGTCGATTTTCGTAACCGAGTGATCTACTACGTCGGCCCCGTCGATCCGGTGCGCGACGAAGTGGTCGGCCCAGCGGGGCCCACCACGGCGACCCGAATGGACAAGTTCACCGAGATGATGCTCGCGAACACCGGGCTCATCGCGATGATCGGCAAGGCTGAACGCGGCCCCGTCGGCATCGAAGCGATTCGTAAGCACAAGGCGGCTTACCTCATGGCGGTGGGCGGTGCAGCCTATCTCGTATCGAAAGCGATCAAATCTTCGCGCGTCGTCGCCTTCGCAGATCTCGGCATGGAGGCGATCTACGAATTCGAGGTCAAAGATATGCCGGTGACCGTCGCCGTCGACTCGACAGGAACCTCGGTGCACCAGAGCGGTCCAGCCGAGTGGAGTCAGAAGATCGCAGCAGGCGCCATCAAGACTCGAACGCGCTGATCACTCCCGCGCGGGCTCAACGGCTTTTAGGATGTCGTCCAAACCATAGAAGTGGAACGTTCGGTCCGTCGACATCGCAACCACCAATCCGCCCGGGAAACCGGGCAAGGCCACCGGAATGAGATCGATGCCATCGGTCTCTTCTGCAGTGATACGGACACGACCGACGAGCGCATGACGATGTGGTGCTTCGGCCGGGCCTTCGAGCGCGAAGAGTCGAAGCTCACCGGCCTGCTGATCCGATACGAACAACAGCGGACGCTCCCGTCCGCGCCGAAACACTGCAGTGCCTTCATGATCGCGAGCGAACCCGGTCAGTCCGAACTGCGCAAGCTCGTCATCCGCATCTTCAACTACGGGGTCGGCGTGATACTTGCGGATACCGTAAGTCTCGTCGCTTGCGAATACCCAGCCTCGCACCGGATCGACGGACAAGGCCTCAATTTCCTTGCGACCACTCCACTCACCAAACGCCCGAACCTTGATTCCCCGCAATGTCCCGCTGCCATCGTCCACGATTCGGTATTGATGCAAATAGCCTTGCTTGGGAGCAAAACGATCAGAGCGACTGACGATGACGAAGACCGCGCCGTCGGACGGTCGCGTGTACGTCGTGACACCCATGACATCTCGGGCCCGCTCCCCTTCGAACACGGAAATTCCGCCGCCGTCGATCGGACGCATGTCGGGCAATGAAAACACCCTCAGACGATGGGCAAACCGTTCGGCGACGACTGCGATGTCGACCTTGCGTCCCGCCAACGGAACGTCGTACGCGACATCGACATTATTCGGCCGCGCCAAGGCCCGAACCGTGAGGTCATGGCGGATCTTTCCGTCTAAGCCGAACGCGTAGAGCGCGCCGTCTGCGTCCTTGTCGGTGCCGAGCACGAGACTCTTAGCGGGATCCGTCCGATTGATCCAAATTGCCGGATCGTCGGAATCGTAGCGTACCGGTTCGGAGATGACTCTCGGCTTCAATGCGGCGGCGGGCGCCGCCTCGGTAACATTCGAAAAAATACCGAGGAAGATCATCAAAGGAACCACCACGCTCCCGCCGAAAAAGCGGGGCGTGGTGTGAGCGAGGACTATCATGGGTTCAACTTTAACAAGTTTCCCGAATCAGAGTTTCAATCGCCCGCCGACGAACACGCTGTAGCCGAACTGTTCGTACTCGTAGACGCGGCTCTGCTTGCCGTAGTAACGAATTCCCTTGGAGTTTGTGAGATTCTTCGCCTCGACGAATGCCTCGAAGGTTTTGGTCAGCTGATAGCTTGCGGTTAAATCGATCTGGTCACGACCCGCCCAATACAAATCGAGGGCGCCGTCTTCGGCATTGATCTCATCCAAATAATCGCTTCGGTCGGTGAAGCTCACGCGAACGCTGACCGGACCTTTTTCATAGAACACCGCGAAGTTCGAGACCGTCTCAGACTGCCCGGGTAACGGGAACGAAGAACGTCCCGCGTACTGCCGGCCGAGATCGATCGACGCATCGACGTAGGTAAAATTGGCAAACACACCGAAGCCGCTCAACCAACCCGGCAGCTGCGTGAACTGCTGCTGCCAGGCAAGCTCGAAACCACCGAGCTGGCCGTCCGCATTTTCAGGCGTGACCAGCGCGGCGGGCGTACCGAGGTACGTACCCGAGCTGCGCAGGGTGTAGTTGTAGTCCTTCAAGTCCTTATAAAAACCTCCAGCCGATAAGACACCGATGGGCTCGAAGTAATATTCGAGCGAGACATCAAGGTTGTTTGACAGAGTTGGCTTGAGGTCCGGGTTACCCTGCTGGACCACGAGCAGCGAGCCCTCCTGGGTTTCGAGCGCCCGCGGCACGATGTCCGTGAAGTCGGGGCGCATCATGCCGCGAGTAATCGCTGCACGAGCGATGAGG